>JBAQXX010000087.1:0-10099 GCA_049299735.1 Methanothrix sp.
TGCTATCGCCTCTGGTTTTGGCTCGAATGATGTATCGTATCTTCCTATCTGTTAGCTTTACAACTTTATTCTTCTTTCCCATGCCACAATGATGGGTATAAAAAGTCAAAGGTTTCGGGACTACACACAAAGACAAATTGCATCGAAAGGCGTCATTCCCGACGGGCCTCCTGCCCCCCCTTGCACGATCGTTTGCCAGGCAATCCAGCCCGCCCAGACGACATCGCAGCAATCCCGGACGGCCCGGCCCGATGGCCGCGGCCACGAGCACCAGCCGTGACCCGAGCGGCGCAAAAGCACGGCACTGCGGCTGCCCGGCGCTGCTTGCGGTAGCGTGCAAGGATGGCAAAGCTGGAGCCTAAGGATGCCACAAGGGTCGCCTTATTCATGTTGTAGCTGCCAACAATTGCCTTGACGATGAGATAATAGTAATCACAGTTTACGAGCCCGATCCCTCCGAATGGGACCTGGAATGCAGGAAGAGGATTTAATGAAATGCGTTATCTGCAAAAAAGCATCCACTAAACCCGGAACGACCTCAATTACCTTTGAGCGAGGTTGTTTGACCATGGTAGTAAAATGCGTGCCTGCTCAAGTCTGCCCCAATTGTGGAGAGGCGTATATCAGTGAAGAGGTTACAGCAAAGCTGCTCAAAGATGCTGAGGAAAGAGCAAACACAGGAGCACAGGTCGAAATCCGGCAGTACGTTGCAGCCTAGATTTATTTTGATTTATTGAATAATTACCTACTCCATCAAGAGCCGTATCTAGCTCCCCAGGCCCAACCGGGCCTCCTGCCCCTTTATACAATCGCTTGTCCAGCTAGCTAGCCCACCCTGACAACGGCGCGCCGCAATCCCGGACGGCCCGGCCCACTAGCTTCGGCCACAAGCAGCAGCCGGGACCCGAGCGGCGCAGAGCGTGGCCCTGTTTGCGATAGCTCGCAAGGATCGCTTATTCGGAGATTCTCCATGAAACGATCTTATTCCCGCCCGCAAGTCCTTGAGACGTTTTCCAGCCATTTTTCAGGGCTCATCGCTAGCAATGATTCCGGACAGCGCCCTAACATCTCTTCATCCCAGGAAAATGCTTGATGAGATTGACCAGCCTTCCGGATAAAAGCGAGTCTCCTATCGGCCTGGCAATAGCCGCTCCACACTCGGCAAGCACAAATCCAGCCTTTACACACTTACATCCACAGAAGCCGCAGTGGTAGTTGGTTCGGGGATGCTAATGCGTTCGGCCTTCAACCCTTCCAGGTGAAATTCTATTGCCTCTTTCATCAGCTCTAACGTTTCCTTTTTCGTTGGACCGGTGGCTATGACACCTGGCAAATCCGGGCAATAGGCAGCGTAATTATTTTCTGCATTTTCAATAATAATCAGATACTCAGTCATCTTTCCCAATCTCCTTGAGACCACTTTGTTTCAATATGCTATTCAAGGTGCCCCTTGGTACTTCATCGTCCAAATTCCCTGAGATGGTCACAAATCCTCGCTTAAAATGATGCTTGTACTGCCTGTGAATGCCTCTTGTTCTATCGAGGAACCATCCATCTTCTTACTACCAGCTTAATGACGGCTCTGACTTTCAATTGTAAGCCTCAAATGAAATAACCAATCTGCCTTATAATTAATCTGTATCAATCGAAAAGACTTATTATGTAATAGTAATAATATTGCGTCTAATGCTAAATATAACAAATCTAAGCGAGAGGCAGCTTTACGTGGAGAGCGATCGCTGGCAGTGCAACTTTGGCTGTGGAGATCCGGTTAGGCTGGGCCTAGTCCTGGAGGCTGTGGATCTGGATGAAGGTATTGATGAAGGATTCACCTATGTCATCGATGCCGGCCTCATTCCCCAGCTCGATTTTATTGACGAGGAAATTTTGCAGGAGGCAAGATCGGAGGGCCTGATGACGCGAGCGGAGCTTTTGCGCTATGCCTACGAATGCTATGGCGGCGTGCCCGTGAACATTGATGCCGTGCAGCCTCCCAAAGCCTCCTGCGGCATCTCCGGATTCATGGCAGAGAGCAATATTCGCACAGTAATTGCCGGAACGGGTGAGGAGATGGAAACCCGCCACTTCCTGGATCTAGGGGAGGCCATGTATTTTGCCCGCGACTTTTATGCGGTTTATGCTCCTGCCATCTTCGGCTTCATCGATACGGTTCTTGATCACCCACTCCGAGCAGGGGGAACCGGCTGGGACAAGATCAGGCAGATGGCCAAAAAGTAGTCCCCACTCGCTGTACCACAACGTTAAATAAGTTAAATGTCGAATATTGACCAGTCAGAAGTCGACAATATTTGGATATGAGGAGTCATTTCCAGGAACTTCTGAATGAGAGGATTTGATATGCCATACTATCATATGATGGATTGGTTCCCTTTCATGGGATTTGGAACCGTCTTTGCCTGGTTTATCTCGTTGGCTGTAGCCTACCTGGTCTACAAGGATGCTGAGAAAAGAAACATGAATGGGCTTTTGTGGGGGTTGCCGATCTTGATACCCTGGATAGGTATACTTTTTCTGATCCTGTATCTGATCTTGCGCGATGCTGGACACCGCGTTACGGCCGAGAGCAGCGCTCCTGCAAAAAACGCTGCATCGGAAATATTGGACGAAAGATATGCGAAAGGAGAATTGACCAGAGAGATCTACCTGCAGATGATAGAAGACCTTAAAAAGTCCACTAACTGATTGCAGAAATCTCGTCTAAATACTCGCTGACCCTCGGTCCGCGACATATATCCTTGTCAATCCCAAAAGTTAAACAAAAAGAGCTTGTGCATCCGCAGCAGTTTGGAAACCGATAGCACCTAAATTGCGCTCAATGGCCGCACCAAGCTCATCTATCTTTACAGGCTTGTTAAGATAGTCATCAGCTCCCGCATCATAGCAAAGATCGCGGCACATCTCTGCCTCAAATGAGGTGACAACTATTATCTTTGGGCCTTGCGACCACCGCTTGCGAATAATCTTGGTGGCTTCAATTCCATCCATTTCCGGCATCTGGATATCCATGAGCACTAGATCGTAATGGTGCCCCTCCAGGGCTATCAGGACCTCCTGGCCATTCATGGCCGTATCGGCCTCCAGGCCCAGCTTTTTGAGAGCAATCAAAGCTATCTTCCGGTTTACCGGGTTGTCCTCGGCAAGAAGAATGTTCACATTAGGTCTGGCTAGCATAGTCCTCGATCTGTGGTATAACTCTTTTAGTATAAGAATTTTTCTTTAGTAATTAATTTTAAGGCGGATTTTTCAGATTGTTTAAATGAGCTCTAAACGTATATTTATAGATGTCTATAATTATATAATAACCATATTTTATCAATAACCTATAATAAATTAAAATAATAAGATATATAATCAGCAAACATTAATTTGATGTTATTCCTCCCAAGAATACATGATGTATTTTAGACAACCAGGAAAGCTGCGATGCAAACTTTTTTGGGCAAAGACGCACCGCTGTAGCTTTCATGAAAGAAAAAAACCGGCCGCAAGATGAAAAAACCAATGATCGGTTCTTTTTGACTCCATCCTTTCAAGCGCTGACTATTGGCGTTCCATTTTGTATCTTCAAGCTGCTCTTCGGCATGCTTGCCCTGCGCTCGGGTTCAAATGCTGCCTCTTTTTTTGTCTTGGGATGGATGGTCATAGCCTGGGCCCTGGCAGATTTGCTCATGAACCTGGTTCGAGTTTTCTTTCACCTGACCGGTCGGGCAGCTCTTATCGAGTACTGCACCATCGCTCAGGCGGGAAGACTCTTGAAGAGGCCCAAGCTCTTTTTGGCCATAGACACTCTGATAACCTTTTCCATCATATGTTTCGTCCTTTGGTCCGGCTGGATAGTGAACCTGAGCCGGGATGAGTCCTATCTCTGGTATGCGGCAACCACATTAAACCTGATCAGCATCTCGGCTGTCAACATCTGGATGGAACTATCCAGAGGGCAATGATTTTTTTTGGCAATGAGAAAATGATATATTTTCGAACAGTATATGTTAATTAACTATTATGGAAGATGGTGATAATGAACAAAGACCTCGAAAGCCTCTTATCCGAATTGAAGGCAGTTCATGAAGACCTGCGACTCATACCTACGGAGATAATAGTAGTATCCGATTGGGTGCGGCTCAAGTGCAGGTATGGATGTGACAATTATGGAAATCATCTCGGATGTCCGCCTTTTACTCCCACCCCATCTGAGACCCGAGCTGTACTCTCTGCATATAGAAATGCCGTCTTAGTCCGTTTTGAAGCGAAGCCAGATCCCAAGGTCGCGTCCAAACATGCTGGCCGGGCGCTCTCAAATTCCGTGGTCAAGATGCAAAAGACTGTGGCCGAACTGGAGAGAGCCGCCTTTTTAGCAGGCCGCTACAAAGCATTCGGCATGAACGCCATGCCTTGTGCCCTCTGCGAGACTTGCGTCATCGAGGAGATGCAAAAAAAGAACCAGGCAGTTTTTGATCTGGATAGCGTGAAATGCAAGAATAAGGAGACCATGCGCCCCTCCATGGAAGCCTGCGGCATCGATGTTTTTAAAACCCTGCAAAACGCCGGATATAAGCCGCGGGTTCTCAAGGACTGCAGGGAAATGGTGGAACTCTTTGGTCTTATACTCCTGGATTAAGATAACTATTCTTTTTTTGCCGGGCTTATGTCGGCTAATAGACTAATATACCATCACATCCTCTTTGAACTGGATGGAGTGGGAATTGATCGGCTCAGGAGCGGCCGTTTTGACAATGTTCGGCTTCGTGCCCCAGATACTTAAAATCTACAAAACGAAGTCTGTAGCCGACGTAAGCCTGGGCATGCTCCTGCAATTCTGCCTGGGAATGTTCCTCTGGCTGCTCTACGGCTTGCACATTCATGATTACATTCTAATAGTAGCCAACCTTGTGTCCTTTTTCAGCCTGATAGTGGCCATAGGACTGTTTTTAAAGTACAGGAAAAGATAGTTCAACTCTTTTCCAGCTTCTCTCTGACCCGATGTGCCAGACGTTCTAATGAGCCTTTGGTGCACAGGCGATTCTCACAGGGTGAGAAATCCTTAGGGCTGCAGCCGGCCAAGAGCTCCATGACCCTGTCTGCCACATCATAGACCCGTAGATCCTCGAGCTTTTGCAGAAAAAGTGAGGCTTGCAGGTTGAATTCCCTGCATTTTTCCGGATTGGCGACATCACTTTCATGCAGCTCATAGAGCCGATTCAGCTCCTTTTGAATCTCCAGCCAATCATCTCTGTCCATCTCTATTAGGTATGGTTTGTTCCGGGATTATAAAGAGATGCCTCATAAGTAGGCAAGAAGATTAATATTTGAGAAATAGACATTTATTCGAAAAACGTGCTTGCTTAAAGAGGCTATTGTGACTATTCCATTGATTGACACGGGTATGATCAGGAGGCATGAAGCATCATCTTGCCCAACTGCAGGGGAAGCTGAGTATTCTAGATTCGATATGAAATTCCTGAAATCCGGCTCTTTGCCGGATCTAATGAATCTGCAAAGTATCATAGCCGCAAATCTTCCCTGCCCGGAGATCTTCATGCTGCATGAGGAAAAGTTCTTTCAGGAGATCTTCCGACTTGAGCGCTCGATTATAGGAGTAACAGCAGATGAAGAGCTGATTGCTTTCAGCATCATTCGCATTCCGGGCCTGGCTGATGATAGCCTGGGTAAGGACCTGAATTTACGAGATGAGGAGTTGATTAAAGTTGCTCATCTTCAGGCTGCGGCGGTTCACCCTGCCTATCGCGGTAAAGGCCTGCAGCGAAAGCTCACTTCTGTACACCTGCGTGTGATTAAAGAAATGGGATACGAGCATGTCTGCTGCACGGTATCTCCTAAAAATCCCGTAAGCCTTGCCAATTATCTCTCCTGTGGACTGGCGATTGAAGGCCTGCGTCCGAAAATGCTGGGATGGTGGAGATATATTTTGCATAAAAGCATTTTGCATCCAGATTACATGGATCTGGAAGGGTCAGTAGATAAAGATGAATCAGCAGCTCGCAGAATCGAAATCAAAATGCAAATCTCCGATATAGAAGGCCAGTTAGATCTCTTGAAAAGAGGCTTCAAGGGATTTAGGATTGCATTCCTTCCCGAAGGCGCAGAAATATTTTATGCATAACTGCGTCTTACTGCATTGCCATTGCCACCAGATCCACCAAATCAATTATCTTCTCAACGGCCCCTGCATCTCTCAGATTTCTGATGCAAAGAGGACAGGAGGTGACTATGTAGTCCACCTCTCCCGGAACATCCTCAAGCCTTTTTTTAGCCATTTTCATAGATAGATCCTTGTAGCCGGCCCTAACCCCACCCCCGCCTCCGCAGCATCTGGCCGCCGTTCCTGATGTTTTCATCTCTTTGAGGCGGCAGATGGCCCGGATAACATGGCGCGGCTGCTCATAGATCTGGTTATGTCGGCCCAGATGACAGGGATCATGATATGTTACCGTGAGATCCAGCGGCTTTATATCAATTTCCGAAATATTTTCCGCCAAAAACTCCGGGACGCTCAAAACGCGAAAATCCTTGGGGTAGCTCTTCTTAAGTGTGGTATAGCAGCCTGCGCATCCCGTAATTACGGTTCCAGCTCCTGTCTCTGCAATCTGCCTGCAGTTCTCATCGATAAATCGCCGGGCATCAAATCCGGTGCGCAGCAATGGCGAGCCGCAGCACTGCTCAGCGGGGAGCATTGTTGCCCCAAAGCGATTAAGAAGAGCAAAAGTATTGGCCGCAGTCTCTGTATAGCGATAGGAATTCATGCATCCGACAAAATAGACGTAGTCTGCCTTTTTAGAGAGAAGGCTCTTGTCTGTCAGCCAGGATAGCCTATCACCAGCAGCGCCAAAAGTGTTGCCGCTGGCAAAGATGTTTCTGCTTAGATCTGCTTGCTGGCATGTCATCTTCCCCAGGGAGACAAGCTGTCTTCTAGCACTCTCAATCATTTCTGGAGGATTCACGCCAGCGGGACAGTTTTCCGTGCATATCCCGCAAGTGGTGCAGGTATTCAGGCTGCTTAGAACCTGCGAGTCGGGCTGAAGGCCGCATGTGAGACCTTTTAGGATCATAATGCGCCCCCGGGTATTGGCCGACTCCCAGCCGGACTCCTCAAATACGGGACAGAAGGCGCGGCATGTTCCGCATCGCACGCATTGATTAATCGCCTTTAGATCGAGATTCATTTTTTTAATCCCATTGCCTTCAAAGCCCCATCTTTCCCGGATTTAAGATCCCCTTGGGGTCCAGGGCAGTTTTAATGGATTTCATTACAGAAAATGCCTCTATTCCCATTTGCTCCGGCAAATACTCAGCTCGAGCCAGGCCAATGCCGTGCTCAGAGCTGACTGTCCCGCCCAGCTCCATGGCCGCTCTATGGATTCGATCCGCGGCGAGTCGCAGCTTCTCCCATTGCTCTTTATTCATGACATCTATGAAGAGAGCTACATGCAGATTCCCGTCTCCAATATGGCCGTATTTCATGGCAGGAATATCAAGCTTAACTGCTATCTGCTGTACCTTTTTTATCAAAGAAGGAATCTCCTTAATAGGCACGCCTACATCTTCGCCCATATAAATGCGAGTTTTCGTGGGGTCAAGTCGGGATATAGCAGCTCCTACCAGTCTTCTGGCTGCCCAGATCCGTTCCATCTCCGGCCCTACCGCAATCCTCACGCTCTTGGCCATGAGTTGGCAGATCTCCGAGATTTGCCTGGCGGCTTCAGAGGTTGAGCTTTCCGTTCCATCCACTTCAAATAGAATTATATCTCCGTCCTCCGGTATGGCAAGCATTGGATCGCACAGCTTCAGGACCTGCAGAGTTGTTCTATCCAGTATCTCGCAGGCAGAGGGGGTGATGCCGTTTGAAAAAATATTTATTACCGCCTGGCCGGCGATCTCTGCCTCATCAAAGCACGCCAGCACAATTTTTCTCGTCCTGGGCAATGGGGCAATTTTCAGTCCGGCGCGGGTGATGATTCCTAGAGTTCCTTCCGATCCCACAAAGAGACGGGAAAGATCGTATCCTGCAGATGATTTAAGCACCTTTTTGCCGGTATGGATGACGCGACCGTCCGAGAGCACTACCTCTAAATCAAGGACGTAATTTCGCACAGTTCCATATTTGACCGACCGCATGCCGCTGCTGTTGTAGGAGAGCATTCCGCCCAAGGTGCACATGGCCATGCTTCCCGGATCGGGCGGGAAAAAAAACCCGTAAGGCTTCAGGGCCGAATTGAGCTTTTCCGCTACTACTCCAGTCTCAACAATTACCTGCTGGTTTTCTATATCTATTTTCAATATCCTGTTCATTCCTGACATGTCCAGGACAATGCCGCCTCTAACCGGAGAGCAGCCGCCTGCAAGCCCGGTGCCAGCTCCCCGCGCTGTGGCTGGAATAAGGTGTTCGCTGCATAGCCGAAGGATGCGAGAGACCTGACTCGTGCTCTCCGGGCGCACGACAAAGTCGGGCATGCCAACGACTTGAGATGCATCACTTGCATAGCAGCACCTTTCGATAGGAGAAGCAGATACCCTATCCCCAACAATCTCCTTTAGCTCTTGCAGAATATCGGTCATATCGATTCAGGCCACTCTCATTCGATAGAGAAGCACATCATATCGATATAAAGATTCTCTGTCAAAAAAACGGAGAGATTTTCTTCTTAATTTCTATCTCGTGCATAAACTCTAACTTTTCTTCAAAACATAAATTCATTCAAAAATAATTATGCTAAATGTTTTATATTAACAGTATACTTAATCTAAAATTTTTTAAGTTATTAATTATAAATGTTAAAAATGTATTTAAATATTCTATTGATACAAATATTGTTATTTTAATATATATCAATATTTTAAGTTATGACTGAACATAATCAATTCAAAAAATACATAGATATATAAGCTAATAAAAAACTAAATATATTATGGCCGAAAACTCTCAGACAATCTAATTATAATAAATTATATATTTTTTATTTTTTATAAAATAATTTGACCAGTTTATATATAATATATGGAAATTATTATAAATACTAATCCAGTACAATAATGCTATAGTTTGTTGCCATCATTTGTATTTATAAATTATTTTCAATTATTATCAGAAAAATGCAAATTCGTATAGTGAATAAGAATGAATTGGACAGGGAATACCATTCAACGGTTGAAGTAGTTTTTCATGTCGCAAAGCAGGAGGATGGGCGAGGAAAGGGGCGTATTCATATAGTATAAGGAACAGTTAAGTCAGCAAAATTCCTATTATCCAACAGTTCGAGATAACTATACATATAGTTTATAGAATCGGATTATGTTCTCAGGTTTTTCTTGCATCCACCTAAGAGCCACCCTTTGAAAACGCCCAATTTATAAATATAAGATTTCAATAAATATTTTAATTTTATTAGTTATCATGTTATGATAACAAATAGTAATTATATAACTGAATCTTTTTAATATTTTAAATATTGAAAAATTTAAGTACATATTAGTTGTACTATTTATAAAATTAATAGCAGAATTTTAAAATTTTTCTATTACAGACATCATTATTTTATTATATTAACTTTAGCATTTTATTTATTTTTTAAAATATGTACTTTTTTTAACTAAACCATTCTCATTAGCAGAAAGTGAGAGTTAAGGAGCGCCTTCAGCAGGTAAGCCTGCTCTCACCATGACGATAAAGCTGCCCGCCCGGCCCATACACGGCGAAAGGCAAGCCCAAACTGGGCCCCCTAGCTCCGTCAGCTACCACGGTCGATGGGGCCGCCCCGGCGCTGCTGCCGATAGCCCGCAAGCATGACAAATATGGAGAATTGCACTGAAGATTTCTTATTCTATCGTTTGGTCTTTGGAGTGAACCCCTCCGAGTGGACAATGAGTTAAGCAACATCAACTCATGGAGGGATGTATATGAAAAAGACGAGGCGGCGCTACGACCGAGCATTAAATATATCAGTAGTGGCTGAACTTGAGAGTGGCAAACCTCTTGCTCAGATCGCCCGCGAGCATAGCATCCATCCGGCCCTGCCCTCTCGGTGGAGAGAAGAGTTGGCCGAGAATCCCGAAAAAGCGTTTA
>JBAQXX010000088.1:0-8039 GCA_049299735.1 Methanothrix sp.
CTGGAGCAATACAATTTTGGTCCTGGGCATGATGAATATCCTGATCGGACTGGTGTGCGAGGCACTATGGCTGCGCATCTCCCAAAAGCCGTATGTAGTGCAGGTTCCGGAAAGATATATCGCTGCGATAAGCAGGTAGATGAATCTTGAAAGAGTTTAACATGATCCGGGCATTAGCAAGCATTATATCCTTTCCGGCAAAAGGGGAAAAGTCATGTTTAAGAAGAAGCATGTGCTCTCCATGCGAGACATCTCGCGCTAGAGATCGTTTTTGGACATACGACACGGGGAATCGATTTATACAAGCATATCTCTTCATGCATATCGATATTTGTATCGGAGAGAATTATGGCAGAAAAAGAGATGAGGAATTTTGCCCTGCGGGATGCTCAGGGAGATGAGATTGGAGTTTTTACAGGAAAATCGCCCAGACAGGCCGCCCTAAAGGCAGCCAACCGGGGCCACACCGATATCAAGCTGCGTGAACGCGGAACCAAGAAGGTGCACGTATTCACAGGCGAGAGAGTGCAGGTGGACAAGCCAGCAGGAGCACCAGCCTGGATGAAGGACAAGGTATGGAAGCCCATAGTAAAGAAGGTAGGTGTCGAGAAGCTGGAAGAGCTTTAATGCCGCTCTGAAACCATACCATTTTTCATCTTATCATACCGCTTTTGCCTGTCAGGATTCAGTTCCATCAATAAGCCTGATCGCCTCTACTGTCGTTTTTGGGCAGACCTCTTCCGAGCTGATCGGTGCTGTCTCACTTTCTTTGATTCCTGCTTCGTTGCCTGGGCCGCTTGCTTAGCCGCCTTCCTTTCTACTTCCGTCATTTTCATAACATATCTCATCAGGTTCTATCTGTCTCCATCTATCATCATCTGCCCAAAAAAGAGTTAGATTAGCCCGTAAACCCTAGCTCTTTGGCCTTAGCGAAGGCAGCTTCAGCCTCTGCATCGTAACCAAGATTTTGCAATGCTAATCCTTTGTAATACCATGACCTGTAATATCTTGGAGTCATTTTGATGATCTCATCGAAACATTGTATTGACTCATTGTATTTGCCCTGAGAGTAGAGGGCGGCACCTTTATTAAACCAAGCCGATGTGCCTTTCGGATTCAACTTTAGAGATTCATCGCTAAGCGTGATGACCTTTTCAAGTGCATCATTTGCTTCGTCCTCATGACCAAGAGTTTTTAGAACACTGCCTTTTTCTAACCAGCCCTTTGCGGATTGGGGATCGACCGTCAGGTGTTCATTGTAATCTTTTAGAGCCTCATCATAATTTTTCGTTTCAGCTAGAACGCTAGCTTTCCAATACCAGACCTCAGCCGACTTTGGATTGATCCGAAGGGATTCGTTATAGGCTTTCAGGGCTTCTCCATACTTCCCAAAGACAGTCAGACCTTTTCCTTTCAGATACCAAGCATCTGCAAATTGAGGGTTTATCTCTGTGGATTTATTGGAACAATTGAGTGCTTCGTCAAAACGACCCATAAATTCGGCTAAAATTTCGCCTTTCTTAAACCAGCCAATGTAAGAGTTCGGATCGATCTCAATGGCATTATCATAGTCCTTGATGGCTTCCTGGAAAAAGAGATCTTTTGCGGTCTGATTTTGTGTTTCATTTATTGCTCTTTCACACGATTCATTGCCCTTGTTTAGCCAATAACTGGCACTATCCTCTTGTGCCATAGCAGAGACACAGAGCATAGCTATCGTTAATAACGCAATAGCAAATCTTGCTTCCATTTACAAACCTTCCTTTTCCAAGATATGTAGTGAGTCTTCTATTTATGTGAACGCTCCCCGTCCTAAAGGATGGGGACTTCCCGCTTCGTCCTTCGCAATCCTACAAGTTAAAGAACACCGCAACCCAATCCCTACCGTCCTATTGATTCTACAAAGGCTGCAAGCTCTTCAGGGGCAACGCCTACTTTTGCCAATGCAGTGAGTAGCCCTTCATCATCGATAAGAGCTTTTGCTATTTCATAGGCGGATGCATACGCTTTATCATGATGGTCTACGTGTACAAAAACGATGATATCACCAAAGACACCGTAGATGATTACAAAAGGGTCTACATGTTCATCCCTGAGACCCTTTAAGTTATGGCTTTTGTGTTCTCCGATTTCGGGGTTTTCGCATATCGCTTTGACCTTCTTACCAAGCCGTTGCTCTAAAGCAGCATCCTTTTTCGTCAGCTTCTTGAATTGCTTATGAAAATGACTTGGAAGTAAGGGCTTAAATGTCATTTGAGGATCAAATAGGAGATATCAGGGGCTTAATAGATAGGCTAATAGCTCATCGGCATCCTTGAAGACCTTATAGCGGCCCTCAGCATAATCCTCCAGGCCCACTCTGATGCCCTCAATAAACTCCTTACCTGCTTTAGGGTCGACCTTTGCAGGCTTAACGACGGGTGACATCATATCTGTGACCACCAGGGGATCTGAGCAAACCAACTAACTATGCCTCCATTTGGATATGTCTTAGTTTGCTAACTATTTAACCTTCTAGGCCCGTCGTATTGATACCAAGATCTTCAGCCTTCATTCTTCGGGCTTTACAGGGGCCTCAGCCTCGGATAGGCCCCTTTTGCCTTAAGCCGGACCTGGGTGAGCCCGTTTCATCAGGTTATCCCAGCTCGTCCGGATTCCAGCCATCTGCGCCGCACAAGCCGCATCTCTGCCCTCAGTTGCAGGACGCGAGAGTTGACCACTCTCTGTAGATGATGTTGGCTTACGACGTGCGCAATATTTATATTCGTTGAATGACGTAATCTTAAACCGCTAAAAATTAAATGGCTGTAAGCGGGTATAGGAGTGGGGTTGTCCATTTTCTGGCATTATCAGAACACACCCCTATGCCCTTAACCTGAACAAGGAGGTTATAGTTTGTCTGCAAGACACAAAGTAGCGGAGGCTGGATTCTTATGCTGCAGAGGGCATGATCTGGTCATAGCATCTCTTTTATTACTGATGGCTCTCTTGGTGCTTACTGTCTCAATTAACGCACAGGAGAGCGCAGAGGACTGGATGAAAAAAGGTTATGAGCTGAGTTCCAACGGCTCTGACGAAAAAGCCCTTTTGGCATACGAAAACGCAATTTCCATAGATCCCGAAAATACCATTGCCTGGATCAACAAAGCCAATACTCTATACCAGCTGAACAAGACAATTGAATCCGATCAGTCCTATCAAAGGGCTCTGGAGATCACCGAGGGAATGCTGGCGAATGATTCAGAGAATGTAACGCTCTGGATAGGGAAGGGATTGCTTCTGAACAATTTAGGCAACGCCCAAGAGGCAGTTGCGGCATTTGATAACGCCAGCGATATTGATCCCCAAAATGAAATGGCCTGGAAGATGAAGGGTGTTCTCCTGGCCAGAGATTTGCAGAGGTATGACGAGGCCCTGGCAGCTTTTGACCGAGCTTTGCAGATCAATCAGGAGGATACGGCTGTCTGGAAGCTTAAAGGCGATTCTCTGGTCGCGCTGGGCCTACAGAGCGAGGCGGAAGCGGCCTATGCCAAAGCAAGGGAGCTGGGTTATAGCAACTCATCTCAGAAACTAGAGAATTCTGCAGAGGATTGGTTCAACAAGGGCCAGGAGCATTTCAGGAATGGATCTAAGGAAGAGGCCATTAAGGCTTATGATAAGGCCATCGAGATAAATCCCCAGTACGGCATGGCTTGGGGAGGCAAGGCCACGGCGCTATCTATTCTGGGGAGGCACAACGAGTCCCTGGATGCTTTTGACGAGGCTATTGAGACATGGCCTGCTAACGATACTGAGAGGATATCAGAGCTCTGGGTGTTCAAGGGCACTACTCTTCAGATGGCAGGAAGGCCGAAAGAAGCTTTCAAAGCATATGATGAAGCCATCCGGATCTATCCTCAAAACTTCGATGCCTGGATGTGGAAGGGCGGTTCCCTAGAGAATCTGGGTCAGTATAACGAGTCTCTGCTGGCATATGATAAGGCCGTAGATGCAGTCCCACCCCAGATGCCGGAAATCGAATCCTCGGCACAGGCTGCCAAAGGAGATCTCCTCTTGAAGATGGGCAGATATGAGGAGGCCTATGATACCTATAACAGAACTGTTGAGCTGAACTCAACTGTTGACATTGGCAGATTCTATTCCGCCTGGTTCTGGCGAGGCATAGGCAATGCTCTGGCTGGGCTGGGACGGTACAATGAGTCGCTACAAGCTTTTAACAAATCCATGGAGCTGCACCCAGAGAGTGCTTTCCAGGCTTGGAGCGATGAAGGTAATGTCCTCACGGATATGGGAAAATATGAGCACGCCATCGAAGCCTATAACAAGTCCATTGAAATGGCACCATCAGAGTTCGCATTATCCAAGGCCTGGATTGGAAAGGGCAAAACGCTTGATGAGATGGGCAAGCATGACGAAGCTGTCAAGGCATACGAAATAGCTGTCAATAATCTCGACAAGACCCTCCAGCAGTCCCCATTGGATGCAGAAACCTGGTATCTCAAAGGCACTGCGCTGAAGGCTCTAGGCCGTAATGTTGAGGCGGATGCTGCCTCTGCTAAAGCGAAAGAGCTGGGGTATCAAGAATGAGCCCAGCAATTTTTGTCAGGCAAAAGGAGGTTTGTAAATGAAAGCAAGATTTGCTATAGCTTTGTTAGCGGTAGCCATGCTCTGCTTCACTGCATTGGCGCAGGAAAATACCACAGACTACTGGATGAAGAAAGCCACCGAGTTTAGGTATAAGGGCTCATTTGAAGAGTCAGCTCAGGCTTATGACAAGGCCTTGCAGATAGATCCGGGGAATGCAAGTATCTGGGTCAAAAAAGCCCTGGACCTCAGCACCATCGACAGAGAGAACGAGAGCATAAAAGCTTATGATACGGCCCTCCAGCTCACCGAAGAGACTCTGAACAATAATCCCATGGATGCAAGGGCCTGGCACAGAAAAGGCCAGATCTTGAGCAGTCTGGGACAAGAGGAAGAAGCCCTGCAGGCCTATGAGAAGGCTCTAGTCACTTCAGACCAGGTTCTGGAGAAAGATCCAAAGAATGCCAGCGTCTTGCGCGTTAAGACCGAGGCTCTTATCAACCTGGGCCGGTGGGATGAGAGTCTGCAGACCATTGAGAAGGTCATCGAGATCAATCCCAGGGACTATGATGTCATTGGCAGGAAGGGCGAGCTTCTCGAGATGATGGGCAGGTTCAACGAGTCTTTACAGGCCTTCAACCAGGCGATTGATCTGATACCGGCCAATGATACCCAGGAGCTTGTAGTGTATTGGTCTGCCAAGTCAGAGGTTCTGCAAAGCGCAGATCGTCTGGATGAGGCCATAGCGGCCCTTAATAAAGTTACGGAGCTGGACCCACAGAACGCAGCGGCCTGGAGAATCAAGGGCTTCCTTCTTGTAGAGCTGGATAGGAATAACGATTCTCTGGCAGCCTTTGATGAGTCCATCCGGCTTGACCCCAGCGATGACCATTCCTGGAGCGTCAAGGCCGGCCTGCTTTCCATGATGAAGAGGTACAACGAATCTCTGCAGGCCTTTGATCAGGCCATTGAGCTGATACCGGCAAGCGACACCTCAAAACTGGCTGAAACCTGGTTGCTCAAGGGAGACGTCTTGAACAAGACGGGCAGACAAGAGGAAGCTCTGCAGGCCTATCAGAAGTCTCTTGACAACGCCGATAAAATCCTTCAGAACGATTCTAACAATTCAGCAGCCTGGTCTCAGAAGGGCAGGGCGCTCCTCAAGCTGGGTAGGTACGATGACGCCTTGCAGGCATATGAGCTGGCCATCGAGACGACGGCCCCCACATCAATATCGTTACACTTCCCTGATGCCTGGATAGGCAAAGGCGATGCCTTGCGGGCGATGGGCAGGAATGAGGAAGCTCTGCAGGCCTACGACAAGGCCATCGAGGTCAATCCCATCTTCGGCGATGCCTGGCGGGGAAGAGGAGAAGCCCTGAAGGCTCTTGGAAAGGTCTATGATGCGAGCATGTCCTTTTACATGGCCCAGAAATTGGGATATGAGGAGGAGTGAGCTTTCAGCATTTTTTTTGAACGTTTTTAAATGAGGTGAGTGAATTGAAAAAAAATCGAGTGGGAAAAAATCACATAACATTTGAATTGTGGGGTACCATGGTCTTCGGGCTGCTGGCGCTGGCTGCACTCTGCACCTGTGTCTTGGCGCAAGAGAATACTGCAGAAAGCTGGTATAAGAGCGGCCAGGAGTTGGAACGGACAGGTGCCTGGCAGGCAGCAATTGATGCCTATGATCAGGCCATCAAACTGAACCCCGAATACAAAGAGGCCTGGTGCGCAAAATGCAAAGCCCTCAGCAATGAGAATCTAGAGCTTTCCGGAGAAGGCCAGGACACGACTTTTGATGATGCGGTCAATGCCTGTAATAAGGCCATAGAGATCGATCCCAAGAATGCAAGATCGTGGTCAGGCAAAGGATTTGTCCTCTCTCAGGAAGCCATGCTTACTGCGAACAAGAGCAAGTACAACGACTCCCTTCTGGCATACGAGAAGGCCATCGAGGTCGCAGATGCGGACAAGTCCGCTCTGGCCGAAGCCTGGCGGGGCAAAGGTACCGTTTTATCCCAGATAGGTTGTAATAAAGAAGCTCTAGCGGCTCAGGAGAAAGCCATCGAGCTGAACGGGTCCGATGTTTATGCCTGGATGGGCAAGGCCATGGCTCTCTCCGAGTTGGGCAGGAATGAAGAGTCTGTGCAATCTTTTGATAAAATCATTGAGCTTTATCCCAGCGAGGACCAGAGAATATTCGACTATCCCTATATCTGGTATTCCAAAGGCAGGGTCCTGGAGAAGCTGGGACGTGATGAGGAAGCGGCTCATGCCTATAACAAGTCCGTCGAGGACGTGGATACCATCATCGGCTGGGTGGCTTCCGGCCGGGATTTCTACATGAATCTGTCCGAGGCCTGGCAATACAAAGGACAGCTCCTGGAAGAGCAGGGAAGATACGAGGAAGCGGTCCAGGCACTTGAAAATGCCACCAGGATTAACCCCGAGGGCCTGAGGGATTGGCACGAGCTTGGTACGGTTCTGGCAAGAGATCTTGGCAGGTATAATCAGTCACTGGAAGCTTACGACAGAGCGCTGCAGCTTGATCCCTGGGACGGAGATATCCTTACCGGGAAGGCCAATGTTCTGAGAAGCCTGGGCAGGTATGGCGAAGCCCTTGAGCACTACGAGAAGGTTCTGCAGCTCGATATGCAATCTCCTCATAGCTTTTTCTATCTGGCAAAGGCATGGCTTGGTAAGGGAGAGATACTCAGAATACAGGGCAAGTACAACGAATCATTCCTGGCCTATGACAAAGCCCTGGAGCTTGACCCCAGATATCCGGAGGATGTTTGGATTGGAAGGGGCAGGCTGCTGGACAGCATGGGCAGGCATCAGGAGGCCAAAGAGGAGTACAATCAGTCCTTCGTATCCTATCGGGAAGTCGTCAAGAACAACTCCAGAAGATGCGATATCTGGCACGGCCTGGGAAATGCCCTGCTGGGCCTGAAAAGGTACGAAGAGGCACTGAAAGCCTACGATAATGCCACAAGGCTCAATCCGAACTATGCAGAGGCCTGGTTTGATAAAGGACTGGCACTCTTGGCATTAAACCGTGACGCAGAAGCTGACGCCGCCTTCGCCAGAGCCCGGAAGGTGGGATATAGCGCCGAGCCGCAGCTTCTTCAGGTCCCGCCTGTCGTCACCAACGTTACTTCTCTTGGAGATGACGAGTTCATCGAACTGGCCAATAACGAGGACGTGGCCCAGGGATTCAGGAACCTGAGACTGATTGCTGATGGAGATGAGAATATGTCGATCATCATCCCCAACTTCTCCCTTGATCCTGGCCAGAAGATCCGCATCCACTTCGGCCAAGGCGAGAGCAACCAGACAGATCTCTATCTTAGCAGCGAGATCGACCTGAACGATACTGCCGGCAATTTGACCCTGAGGGATTCAATCCGGGGTATTGAAAAGGGGTACATGGAATATTGGACGCCTCCGGC
>JBAQXX010000089.1:0-45334 GCA_049299735.1 Methanothrix sp.
TTGATATGGTAGCCGAGGTGCTGGAAAGGCTGCACCTGGAAGATCTGGCCATGCGCGACTTTTCTCAGCTTTCCGGCGGCCAGAAGCAGAAAGTGCTCATCGCCCGTGCCCTGGCCCAGGAGCCGGCCGTGCTCCTGCTGGACGAGCCCACCTCCAACCTGGATATGCTCCATCAACTAGAGGTAATGGAGACAGTAAGCAGCCTGGTCAAGGAGAAGAAGATATCTGCGGTCATGGCCATTCACGACCTCAATTTAGCCTCGCGCTTCTCTGACAAATTGGTCATGCTAAAGGAAGGCAAGGTCTATGCTGCAGGCGAGCCGAAGGCGCTTCTTAGCGAGGCCAACATCAGCAGGGTTTATGGCATCGAGGCCATGGTCTTGAACGCTCTGGGCAGGCCCTACATCGTTCCACTGCGGTCGCTTGGCAGGGGAATAGCATAGCGATTAGCATCTTTTGCGGAGCAGGTGACGCAGCTCTTCTCCATTTTTGTCTATTTGGACACTATCTTGCTCCGATCCGGTAGATGTCATCTACAAACCGGCAAATTTCGTTCAACACAACCGGTTCTTTCACCCAGATTCCGCCCTCGTAGTTGCCCTCGGTACCGCCCTTGGTAAGGTTGGCAGAGGTGACAATGGCCTCCTTTCGGTCCGCCATGTAGATCTTGGCATGAAGCAAGGCTACCAGAATTGTCTCCCCCCCCAGGTCGGAGATCTCCTCCTGCAAATTATCACACAGGCCCAGCGAGTAGTCCGACTCGCTTCCTCGCATGAATACCCTCAACGTTCCTCCCCCACGGGAGAACTTTCGTAGCGGCCCCTTTATTCGATTCCAGGTCTGCCTTTTTATCCAGGGGGACACTATTACTATCTCGAATTTTGCATCCTCAATCATGCGGTGCAGTTCGTCCTCGAATGCGTGCCGTCCCGAGGAAGGAAAGGTTGCCAAGAAAATAACGTGTGGATTTTTTTGAGAACTTGCGAGGGATTCTTCCAAGAACTGCAGCCGCTGCGCGCAGGCATAATCCTGCGTCTGCTTGACTCTCTTAAGCTCCTCTTCCAGTTCAAAGGCGCGTTCTTTCCACTTGAGCAATTGGGCAAAGCCACGTTGGAGCTGATCAATGTGGCTCTCCTTCTTGCGCAGTTTATCCTGCCAGAGCTGCAGGTTTTTCTGCAATTGCCGGCAGTCTTCTTGCAGTCTCTTGCTCCGGCCTTCCTGGAGCTGGATGATGCTGACTGAAAATATCGCCAACGCTAGAAAGATCAGCCATATCAAGTACCCCTCCATTGCCATCGACCTTAAGGGATATATTTCTTATAAGTTATATAAAGATAACGTGATCGATTCAGAAAATACGGGAAAAAAGGAGCAAAACCCCCATTTTTCAGCTCTTGAGCACGCTACAGTTCAAATTATTCTCCTTACCCTTGGCATGCCCGTTGGGCTTGGTGATGAAGTAAGTATAGCCCTTGAGCGCCCTGTTCAGTTGTGATTCGATCTGCTCCAGCTCTTTCTTGGGGATACACAGATGCTTGTCCACGCAGCGGTCCATGATCTCCCATATGTAGTCCTTGGTCTCGTAGTTGAAGAAGTCCAGGAGCTTTCGGCAGGTGTCGCCCTCCACCTTCTGGCAGATATACCAGTCGTTGCCATCGGCCATGACGTGAACCTCGTGAGCGCAGCCCAGCAGGTTGTGAAAGTCACCCAGAGTGTCCTGGTAGGCTCCGAGCAGGAAGATGCCCAGATAGTAGTCCTCGTTCTCCAGGAGGGTGTGCATATCCAGGTACTCCAGCCCCTCGCTGTCCCCGGCATAGCGCTTGATCTCACCGTCCGAGTCGCAGGTGATATCCACAATCCTCCCCCTCTCGCAGGGCATCTCGTTTAAGCGATGCAGAGGAATGGTGGGAAAGATCTGCTCCACACCCCACATATCCGGCACAGACTGAAAGAGAGAGAAGTTGCCGATGTACTTCTGGCTGACCAGCTTCTTCAGCTCCTGAAACTCATCCGACTCGTCCTCGGCCTGCTTGGCGAGGAATGCGGCCTTCTTGCAGACCATCCCGAAGAGAGTCTCCCCTTTGGCTCGCTCCTCAAGACCGATATTGCCCAGGTTGAAGGAGTCATAAAGCTCGTCTCGATACTGTAAAGCGTCGTGATAGTGCTCCTTGTAGTTGTCCAGGTTGATCTCTTTGAAAGCGCTGCACAGATCATCGATCTGGATGGGGTCCTCCTCTTTTGGGGTGCGCAGTAGTGAGTCCTTGACGTTTTTTCTGCCAATGATCTTGAATATGAGCAGGCTGTGGTAGGCGGCGATGGCTCTCCCGCTCTCCGAGACAATGGTGGGGCACGGGACATCTTCGTCTTCGCATATCTTCTGGACGGTGTAGACCACATCATTGGCGTACTCGCGGAGAGTATAGTTGGCGCTGGATGGAGTGGCCGTGTTGGAGCCGTTGTAATCCACGGAAAGGCCGCCACCCACGTTCAGGTACTCGATATTGGCCATCTTGCGTGCCTTGGCGTAGATACGGGCCGCCTCGTTCATGGCGTTTTTGATGGTCCTGATATCTGTGATCTGCGAGCCGATGTGAAAGTGAATCATCTTCAGGCTGTCTATGATACCCTTTTCCTCCAGTATCTTCATCAGCTCTAACGCCTCGCTGGTGGACAGGCCGAACTTGGCAGACTCGCCGCCTGATTCCACCCAGCGACCGGAGCCGCGGGAAAAGAGCTTGACTCTCATGCCCACGCGAGGCGTGATACCCATCTGCGCAGCATACTTCAGAATATCAAAAAGCTCCTCGAAAAGATCTACAACTATTACTATATTATTTACATTATGGATACTCAGAGCCAGGCGCAGATAGTCCTCATCCTTGTAGCCATTGCAGATGAGGAGCGCCTCTTTGGGCAAACCCAGAGAGAGAGCTGCCAACAGCTCTGCTTTCGTTCCCACCTCCAGGCCGATCCCGTACTTGGCTCCGTATTTGATGATGTACTCGATTACCTCTTTTCTCTGATTGACCTTCATGGGGAAGATGGGCTGATAGGTGCCTTTGTAGGAGAATTCGGCAATAGCACCTAAAAATGCGCCTGTGATCTCATTGATCCGATCCTCCAGGATCTGGGGAAAGCGCAATAGAACGGGAAACTCCAGGTCACTGGATTTTTCGATCTCCGTGATGAGGTCCATAACATCAACAGACGTCGCCCGGTCTTTATTGGGAAATATAATAATATTGCCTTTATCATTAACTGAAAAATAGCCATTGCCCCAATTTTCTATCCCATAGAGCTCCAAAGAATCTTCAGATTTCCACATGTCACTCAGCCTTCTCCATGAAACCTGCCCAATCCCCGGCCCTCATTGCTATTATCCTCCTCGCTCCAATTAAAATCATCATTGACGTACATAACGATCCATCACCTACCCCAGAAACCAAATCGCATAGAACTTAACTGAAGTGCCCCTTTTGGTATATAAAACTTCATGCATGCACATATCTGTCACCCAGATCGACAATCTTTAAATGTATCCAGACCGACACTTATCTGTTGAAATCTTGGGGGATAAGATGGATCACAGTCATGATTTTATCTGCAATAGCGAGAAGATAAGGACGACAATACCCATGAAAGAGAGGGGTGTTGCCGATCTGGTATCGGATATGAGCAAAATGGGCTTTCAGGGCGGCCAGCTCGGCACATCTCTGAACGTCTGGAAGCGCATGCTGGACGAGGATGTTACCATCTTCCTTGGTCTTGCCGGGGCCATGGTGCCTGCAGGCCTTGGCGAGTTCATTGCTTACCTTTTGAGGGAGAGAAAGGTAGACTGTCTGGTCAGCACGGGCGCCAATCTATTTCACGACCTGTGCGAGGGACTGGGCATCGTTCACTACCAGGGCAGCGCCTGCGCAGATGACGGCTATCTCAATGAATGCAAGATCGACAGGATCTACGACGTATTCGTATCTGAGATCGAGCTGCATAAAGCTGATAATCACATATCCAACTTCGTGAAGAGACTGGATCCGTCCCGACGCTACTCATCACGCGAGCTGATGTACATGGTTGGAAAAGACCTGCCCGATACAACTATCCTGGGCGCAGCTCATAAAGCAGGAGTGCCCATCTTCGTGCCGGCCTTCGGAGACAGCTCCTGGGGAATCGGAATGGTCATGGCTCTGCGCGAAGGACATAGCGTCATGGTCGATGGCATCAAGGATGTGGACGAGATCACCCAGATGGTAGAAAAATCCGCTCAGACTGGTGTGATTTACATCGGCGGAGGCGTCCCCAAGAACTTCATCCAGCAGACAGAGGTCATAGCGGAATTGATTGGCGATTACTCGGGTGGTCACAGCTATGCCATTCAGTACACCACAGACGCACCGCACTGGGGAGGCCTGTCCGGCTGCACCTTCGAGGAGGCTGTCTCCTGGGGCAAGGTCAAGAAAGAGGCGAGCAAAGTGCAGGTCTTCTCCGATGCCACCATCACCGTGCCGCTCGTGGTGCAGGCCCTGCGGGAATCGGGCTATCCGCGAATGAGTGTTCCGGTCTTCAACTGGGGGGAAGCGGGGTTAAAGCTGAAGTACGAAAAGAAATAGTTAATATTTTTTTAATTAAAAAACCCAACAATTTTTCCCACCTAATAACTTTCATATGCGTACTGATTTAACAATATATTGGATAAATTTTCAACAAAAGTTATTTATATCAGCATGCGTTAATACCTATTACTTAAGAAAAATATGAGGAGTTATTATGTGTAAGGGGTTGGAATTTAAAGTTCCATGGGCAATGCTCAAGATGACATTACTCATGGTGCTATTCTTGACTATAACGTCCAGTGGTCAAGAGCCATGTAGCGATGGAGATCAGAACTGCAAACCTCCCTGGAATTTGCAGGTCAAAGATGAGGCTGCTTTTGCACAGATATCCAACAGCAGCGAAAGCGATCTCGTCAATCTGAATTCAATCGATACTGCCATGATCGCTTTTGATTTCCGGAAACAATCGTCTTCGCCAGAGGCTTTAAATGTTACAACCGGCAACGATTCTGCTAAGATCATAGCGTTTTCTGCAAGGGATATCAGCAACGATCTATTGAGCTATAAGTTCATCAGATCGCCTCTTCATGGGAATGTCAGCGGAACCGCGCCGAATTTAATCTACAAGCCAAATAAGGGCTATACCGGCAATGATTCATTTATCATCAGCGCATCCAGCACAATGGGGACCGAAAAAAATATTACTGTCTCGATTGATGTAGTTCGGCTACCTCACCCCCCCACGGTAAGGATTCGCAGCCCACGAAATGGGGAAATATTTACGGCCTATCCCGGTCCGTTTGGTGAAACGGGGTACTCCGTAGAGATACCTATTCATGCCACGTCTTCGGGGGATGTTCAGTCAATTGAATTCTATGATTATTGGGAGTTAATCGGTTCGGGTGACTGCGGAGATGCTTGTGGCGACTGTCCTGTTGCTTCTGGAAACTGTCCGGTTACGATATTTAGAGAATTAACTGTAGGTACTCATATCTTGACCGCAAAAGCAGTCCCTGGCGCCGGAGGAAATAGCTGTCCATCTATCCCGGTTATTATAACCGTCAACCCTTCACAGCCTGTTGTACGGGTTACAAGTCCTCTTGCGGGGCAAATATTTACATTACCTGAAGATATTACAATTACTGCAGAGGTAATCGACAGCAATCCAGTGAGCCGTGTTGAGTTTTATGCAAATTCGCAAAAAATTTGGAGCTCGATTGATAACGCTTCGCCCTACACCTTTGTCTGGGAGGATGCAACACCTGGAGTGTACAACATTGTGGCAAAGGCTATGGAAGATCCGGAGGATCCTTTTACCATTGCCGTATCCAAGCCAGTCCTCGTAGTCGTGGTACCAGTAAAACCCCTGAGCAAATCCGACCTGGCGCTATCTATGAGCTCAACGTCGAATCCGGCACCTGCCGGTGGATTCTTTAACTATGTGCTGACGGTGACAAACAGAGGACCCGACAGCGCAACCGATGTTACGTTACAGGATTTCCTGCCGCCTGAATTGATATTGCAGGATTCAAAGGCCAGCCAGGGAGATTATGACGGCTCTGGAATTTGGAGCCTGGGAAGCTTGGCCAAGTACCGCAGCGCAAGACTGGTTCTTACCGTACAAGCGCTCCTCGATGCGCCACCGGGACAGATATCCAATACTGCATATGTGTACGGAGCAGAGGTGGACCCAGACAACTCAAATAACCATGCCATAGCGTACACAAAAATAGACGTAAGTGAGGCGTCGATAGCAAAGCAAAATTCCACGGAGGTTAATTCGAAGGAGGTTTAATACCTCCTGCCAATTTTTTTAAGTTTTTCACGCCTCGCTCTTGCTTTGGATCACCTGCATTTCTGCCTGCGCCAGACCGCGATTTATTGCCGAAAAAAAGGAACGGGCCCGCCGGGACTCGAACCCAGGTCAGCGGGTATCTTCGACTATAGTCACCGAAGCCCGCTAGGATGTCCACTACCCTACGAGCCCATCAGTGAGCCATAGCAGCTTCCAGGCTATTAACCTTTCCCGCAAACCAATATCCATCAAAAGAATAATATGCTGAACGTTGAATATAGAAGTAAGGTGATTGATAATCATGTGCCCTGCCCAAAAAGCCTGCCCCTTCGTAGCCAGAGAATGCCTGCAAGAGGACTGTATGGCCTGGAGGCAAAAAGCCTGCCGCCTTATTCCGGATAGAAACGGTCCCAGTGCTTTTGAGCAGGAGCTTGGGAACGCCGCGCCTCTGATGTATAGATCTCTGCTAGATATGGTTGCCATCATGGAGGAGACTGCGCAAAACTGCCGCAAGTGTGGACCGGAGCTGTTCAGCTTTGCTCAGCAGCTTCGGGCCGGGCTCCTGGACGAGCTGATCTCTTCTGAGCTGGCTGAGGTTGGGATCAAAGCGGATAAATAAGATTACGTCGGATATAACCTACGCAAAATAAATCCAAAATAAGCTGGAGAGCAGCCGGAGATTGATCAGATAATGACTCGTTTCCTGAACAACTGTCCCAGATGTGGATACGTAGCCGAAGCTTGGAGTGAAGATGGCGTGGTTGTGAATGTGCGCTGCAAGATGTGCGGCTATGAGGGACGGCTGCCTCATCCCGA
The DNA here is from genome assembly GCA_049299735.1 of Methanothrix sp. GTDB lineage: Archaea > Halobacteriota > Methanosarcinia > Methanotrichales > Methanotrichaceae > Methanothrix. The sequence continues at coordinate 7,165 of JBAQXX010000089.1, forward strand.
CCTGAAGAACGGAACCTGGCGAGTGGGATAGGTGATAATGAGAAACAGCCATGCGCTTCTCCTGCGTTTGCGACATGATCCCAATTTCGATTTCCGCAAAGCAGAGGTGGAATTTGTCGATAGGGGCGCTCCGGGCGACAGGTCTGCCGTCCGGGGAGGCAAAATCATCCGCCTGGAGCAGGGCTAGATGGAGATAGAATGGGAGACGCAACCCAAGTTCATACCATTCCACCGCATCCGTCTCATCACTTATGACGGGACGATAATGTGGGAGAAGCGCGAGGACCCAACGCCTGAAGCATAGGATTTGCTCATAATTGCCCCGGCAGAATTCCCGATTTTAGGGCTTGAGCCTTTTAATCTCCAGGTAACGCACCTCATCGCAGACATAGGCGAAGACCATGAGCTTTCGCACCGAATGGGCCAGACGCACGGCGCGAGAGAGCACAGGGGGCAGGAATACGTGGTCAACGGACACTGTGTGCACCAGGTACTCGGAGTGAGGCACTTTACCCGGGCCCTGCACCTGCTTGTAGACCCGGAAGTGCGTGCCGAACTTGAAGCCAGTCTTCACCACCAGGCTCTTGTCACGCAGATCTTTATAAACGGAAAATTTCAGATCGAAGTCGTTCTCGATCTGTTTTGCTTTGGCAGCAAAGCTCTGCGCGTCCATGGCCTCGCCGGAGCGATCGACCAGAGATATCACTCCTCGCTCCAGCAGATAAGCCGACTCGACCAGGGAGAGCTGCAGGCGTTCTCCCACGGGCTTGCCGTAAAATCCATGCTCATGCAGCCTTCTGGACGCAGCAGCGTCCCATAGCACCACGCGATCTTCCAAGAGCGTAGCCATGCCGCCTTCATCCACCTCTGCCTTCATCAGGCCGGACATGGCCTTCTCCCTGGCCTCGTAAAAGGTGATGTCGCTCTCTTCATCTACAATGGCCAGCATCAGCTTTTTTCTCATTTGGCCCGCGACCCTTACCGGCTGCATTACCTCTTGCAACGGAAGAGGCATGCGCTCGGAGATGACGAGAACATAAAATTCAGCAGGGCTCTTTCCCGGGTGGCCTCCCCGGGGATAGACGCGAAAATCGGGGCGGCCGGGCTGCACATAATAGCCGCGTTCTCGCAGGTCTTTGTAGACCACATAGCGAAACTCAAAGCCCTTCTCGAGGGATGATGCCGCCTGGAAAAAAGCCTGAAAGTCCATCTCTTTTCCCTCAGAAAGCACCCTGATCCGGGTGCGGTCCAGGAGATAAGCTGCTTCCACCAAAGAGAGCTCCAGGCCCTTGCCCTTGGGCCGTCCGAAGTAGCCCTGCTCATAAAGATCAGTAAGAGCCTGCTGGCCCAGACTGATCTTATCGCCAATAAGCCGACCGATTAATTCTTCAGACATGGAACAGCAGAGCGATTGAGGCTAACGGTCTTTCCTTTCAGCAGGCGAGCTTGTCCGGCCAGATGCCGTGCATGACGCCCAGGGATTTGTCCACCAAACTGTGCACTTCCGCCGCAGGATAGCCTGCCGAGAGCAGGTAGGACTCAACGTGGTTGGGCACGGCGATGGACATCTGCTCCACCATGGAGACGGTCTGCAGGATGGTGTTATCCCCCAGTTTGAAGGGAATGATGGCATCGGAGACGATCAGCTCGAAGATCTCCGGGCTGATGGGTCGCTCTATTCCGGAGAGAAATGCCTCCAGTATCTCGCTGGTCCAATCATGCTTCTTGCCTTCATCCTGGTAGGGCATGACTACGACCTCGCGGGTCTTGGCCAGCTGCTCTACCAGCTGCGCGGATGTGACATCTCCCTTGAAGACCAGATTCAGGAAGTTGGTGTGGGGCACAGTTGTGGGCACCTTGCTGGCGCGCACAGCAAACTTGACCTCTTCGAAGACAGTTCCGGCGTCCGTGCCCTGGTGTCCGGCGCCCTTGCCGAACTGAATGGCGCTGGGAGAAGCCTTGACCACAGTATGCGGATCGCCATGACGGCGATCGATATTGCCCAAAACCGCAGTCAGGCCCAGGGGCCTCGCCGCCAGAGCCAGACGAGAAAGGCCAGTTGTGTTGCAGCTGGTGCACTGTACCAGCCTGGGTTTTGCCTTCTGGAACATGGCATAGTTCTCCAGGCCGAAGAAGAACTCACGGGCAAAGTCGGCCTTCAGCTCATCCGATATCTTGATCTTTCCGCTCTCTGCCAAACCCTTGAGAAGCTCGGGCCGATCGGCTCCGCCCATGAGTGAGACAAAGCAGCCGTGAGATAGGCCCGCTTCAACGTAAGGAAGCTCCTCATCGCCCGGAGTGCCCACCATCAGGAAATTTGATGCCGCAAAAAAGTCCTCATAGCCGCCCTCTATCTTGACTCCGGCCTTCTCCCACTTCTCTTTATTGGCATTGTCGCTGACAAAGGCTTTAACGCCGAACAGCCGATTGAACTTGGATACAATAGACAAGGCCCGACCATGGGGCTTTCTGAGCAGGACATTCAGGTCGCCCTCGATGCCAGCGGCCTTTTTGACCTGTGCCAAAGCCAAAAGAGTTCGCTTATTCTCTGTTCCATCAAAACCCACAAAACCAGCATTTGACTTCAAGCTTCTTCACTTCCTGAATGAGAGTCTAAGTGACTATATTTTAATCTTTCCGGGATTGTAGAGCTTTAGTATTTTGTCGGCAATATACCCGGCACTCTCTTCCAGGTCCATGCTCGTAGTATCAACATCAATCTCGGCAGAGAGCGGTTCTTCATAGGCTACATTGACTCCGGGCACGGCTGCTTTCTCGCTTGCCGCTTTCCTGTAGATATCCTTGGGAGAGAACTTTGCCTTGCGCTTCGCTTCCCGTTCTATGCAAACGGACAGAGGCGCCCGGATAAATACCTCGGCAAAATTCGGGATCAGACTGCGGGCGAAATCTCGATAGCGGCGTCTATTGGCGGTTGCATCTATAATGACGTTTATTCCCTCATCAGCCAAGAGCTTGCCCATGTAGGCTAAGCTGGCATAAACGATATCTCTTTCTTCTTCGGTGTATTTGGGCTTTGGAGTTATCGCTCTTCTGATCTCATCCAGCTGCAGGATCCTGGCGCTAAATCCCATTTCAGATAGAATCGCCAATACTTTATCAGCAATGGTGGTCTTCCCGCAGCCGGGAAGGCCCGTGAACCACATGACCCATGCCATGATTGATAGAAATAGCATCATGAATAAAAAACCATTCCATTGACATATTCCGAAATCAAACACAAGATTAATATAAGTTCACCTTATATATAGTCATGCAGCAGACTATATGACTCACTGCACACGGCTTTAAACGAGGTTAAATAATATGATAGAAAAAAGAAATTTCGCATTGCGGGACAAGGATGGAAATGAGATTGGAGTCTTTTCCGGAAAACAGCCAAGACAAGCAGCCTTAAAGGCAGCAAACCGCGGATTCACCGATATAAGGCTCCGGGAGAGAGGGACACGGAATGTACACATATTCCAAGGTGAGCGGGTCCAGGTGCCCAAGCCAGCCAATTCCCCCGTCTGGATGCCAGCCAATATCTGGAAGCCGAAAGTCAAGAAGCTGGGCGTTGAGAAGTTGGAAGAACTTTAATATAATTTTTAAAACATTTGAGCTAAAAAAAGGAAAAAAAGCTGAAAGGAGATTCAGCCGAAAAGGGCGCCCAGGCCCTCTACACCGCTCTCCTCTGCTGCTTCTTTATCCTCTTCAGGCTCTTCTGCCTTGGCTGCACCCTTGCCGGCATGTGCTGCGGCTACAGGGGCTGCGGCTGCAGCGGCTACCGGCACTGCGGCTGCCTGGGCGAGAACAGTTGCGATATCCACGCCATCTAAAGCGGCCACCAGGGCCTTGATTCTGACATCGTCTGCGGCGGCACCGGATGCCTCGACGACCTTCTTAATTCCATCCTCGTTAACGTCTTTGCCTGCGCTGTGAAGCAGTAATGCAGCGTATACATATTCCATTTGAATCGACCTCGAATTTTCCTTTAATCTAATTTATCCGAAGAGAGCACCCATTCCAGCTGCGGTGTCTTCTTCATCCTTCTTCTCTTCTTTCTCTTCCTGGGCCTTCGCAGGGGCCTGGGCTGGGGCTGCCGTCGGGGCTGCCTCACCACTGGCCAGGCGGGCTAAAGCTTTGGCATTGGCAGCAGCTTTGGCTAAAAGCATCTCCATCATGCTGGGCACGGGTATTCCCGCTTCCAGTACCAGGGCTCTGGCCTTGGTCTGAGCCTTTTGCAGCATGGGTCCGACAGTTTTCGGCGTAGCATAGCCAATCTCAACTGCAAAGCCGAATGCTCTGGCAGAAGCCGCGGACAGCTCTGAGATCTGTGCCTCCACATCGATGGAAAGATCCTTGGCTCTAAAGATCAAGCCACCCTCGTAGGCCGCTCTTAGTTCCAGACCCACGTTTCTGGGGAAGATCTCCATGGTCTTCAAAATGTCCGCAGTTTTGGCGGAAACGACCTCTCCTTCTTTGGCTAAAGTGATCTTCTGGTTGATGACCACCTTTCCGCTTTTAATGGCCGCAGGGATGCCGGCTGCCTGAAGCTTGCCGACCATGGGTCCCGGCGAGAACGAGGTCACTCCGGCCTCAATCACTATGTCTTTGGGAGCACGTGCACCGGCCTTGATAGGCATGGGCCGTTTGCCTTTCTCCAGGAGACTGTTGAGCTTGAAGGGATTGTCATTGCTGAAGAGCAAAGCAGTCTGATCTTCAATGAAATCGGCCAGCGGTCTGATCTCCGGGGCAGAGGCCTCCAGGGCGCGGCGAGCGATGGTGTTCCTCACCATCCTTATCTCGACATTGTTTCTGAGATTGCCCCGTATCTGCTGCAGATTATCGGCTGGTATCTCCCGCACGCCTACGATGCCGACAACACGGCTTTTGCTTATCATTTCGACAAGCTCTTCTACATCCTTAACCTTCCACTCCGGTATGTGGGCAGTGTGACGAGTCTCTGCTGCCATTTAAACCACCTTTATGGAAGGCCCCATGGTGGTCTTGACGTAAACCGACTTCAGGTTATGTCGACCATCCTTGAGGGTCTGCTCGAGCTTGACGACTACCGCTTCGATGTTCTCGGCCAGCTCTTTGGTATTCATATTTCTATTCCCAACAGTCAGGTGGAAGGTCGGCTTGTCCCGAGACCGGATCCTGATCATGTTCTTGAGCCTCTGTATCTGTGGGGTTACGTCCTGTGTCGGCGGCAGAGGTGTGGGCATCTTGCCCCTCTTACCGAGAATGGAACCCAGGCTCTTACCTATGACGGGCATGAACTGAGTCTCTGCTATGAAGAACTTATACTCGTCTGCCATTTTGCGCACAGCTCTCTTATTTCCGGCGAGTTCTTTGATCTCGTCCGCTGATATAACACGGTCAGCGCCTGCGCTCTTGGCTCGCAAGGCAGTTTCTCCTGCAGCAAATACAGCGATCTTGGTCGGTTTGCCAAGTCCGTGGGGTAGGATAACCTCTACATCGACTCGGTTTCCCGGCTGGGCCAAGTCGATGTTATGAAGGTTTATAGCCAGATCCACGCTCTCGCTGAACTTCCTGGCAGGTGCCTCAGTGATAGCCTGTTTAACGGCTTCTTCTATATCCATTTCAATCCTCCGTAGTCTACGACTCTAGGTCTTCTACGGCTTCTCAAAAAAGAGAATTAGAATTCAGATAATAACTTTATATTTTAAGCCTTCGCTTCTAATATCTCATCGTATTTGCCGCTGGCCACTGCCAGCTGAGCCTCTTTGCTTTCCATACCATCAATGGTTGCGCCTACAGACCCTGCTGTGCCGATGATCTCGCTGGCCGCATTTTTCAGGGTTTTGGAGAGAAGGCCTTTTCTCTTGATATTTGCAATCTTGATGACCTGCTCCATGCTTATGTTCCCTACGATGGTTTTGTCTCCAGTACCTTTCTCTACGCCCATCTCCTTGATGATCAGAGCAGAGGTAGGTGGCGTTCCGACTTCGATCTCGAATTCGGTTCTGGACTTCACTATGACTTTGACGGGAACTTGCATTCCATTGAGATCTTTGGTCTTTTCATTGATCTTGGCAACCACCTGAGCAACATTTACGCCCAGAGGTCCCAGGGCCGGGCCCAAAGGTGGCCCCGCGCTGGCCTTTCCGCCAGGGACCAATGCTTCTACGACATTAGCCAATACTTGTCACCTCTAAATTTATTAAGTTCCATCTTTACTTAGCACGCGCACGTGATCTCCCCGTACAGTAATGGGGATGGGCACCATAGCTTCAAAGAGCTCCAGCGTTATCTCTTCCTTGGCAACGTCCACGCGTTTGACCCTTGCCTTCTCTCCCTTGAACGGCCCGGATATGAGCTCGATAATAGCGCCCTCATTAATTCCGATTACCGCCGGCTTGGGGGATAGAAAGTGCTCAACCTCGCCGATGTTGGAGGCCCCTTTTATCACAGAGCGTGCGTGGGGTATTCCTTGAATCGCCTGATCTACGATCTCCGGAGCCGGTGATTCCACAAGAACGTAGCCTTTCAGCACATCTGGTACCAGCAGTGCCCTTATATCATACTTTTCCTTGCGTGCAATCTGGGCGATCATGTTGGCCACCGATCTTTCTTGATTCGCAGTGGTCTTCACAACATATATGCTGGTCTCGGACATTCCGCCTTCTTAGACGAATCTCGTGTATAAAAAGGTTTGTAATACCATAGAAATCTCTTTATACTATAAACAAAGGAGTTTCCATGGGGTGAGTATCTTAAATGAGTGGCAGGACTGATCAGCTTCGGGACCTCGTTATGAAGATTGGCGCCACAACCAAGGTCGTGGAGAAGCAGGCCACCCGTCATGGTAGTCTCCGAGGAAGCGGCGAGATTGAGCGCGCTTTATTGGAGGTAGTCCAGGAGATGATAAAACAATACGGCATCCAGACAAAGCTGACTGCCGAGCAGTTATCATCAGTTGTCAGGCTCTTTTATAAGAGACTAAGTGACACCGAGATCGCAGAGCAACTGGGTGATAGGGCCCTTAATAAAACCGTCAGCCGGGCCCGAATCAAGCTCCACTTATTCAGGGAGACTGATTTGAAGCCCCCTTTCGACAAGGATGAGTTTATTCGCCTAACGAATGCCAACAAATCCGTTAAAGAGATGGCAGGGAGTCTGCGGGTAGCCCCTTCCACAATATCTGAGTACAGGAATATCTTCGACAGCCAGAAAGCATCGGAGAGGGATGGATACACAAAGCGCTTTTTGGAGATACTCTCCGACCAGGATGTCTCTGAGCGTATGGTAACAGCCCACACCGAGGACGGTCTTTCTGATACCATCGATACCGACTATGAGGCGGCAGAGGCCTAAAAGGCCGCACCTCACATTATCTCCGGCAGAGGAATATTTGCCGCGTCAAGCTTCCATGCACGCGGTCCGTATGCTTTTGGAGAATTTCGAAGCCAGCATTCGCGAGCAAGGCATCCAGCGGGCTGTCCGCCACGATTACCATGCGCCTGCCGGGTTTGATCACCCTGAAGAGTTCGCTTAAACTTTCCTGCAAAAGAAATTCTTTCGACTTTGCCAGGATTTTAGCCGACCTTCCATAGGGTGTGTCCAGAACGGCAGCATCGATGGAAGCGTTTTGCAGTGGCAAGCGCTTGGCATCTCCCAGTAAAAGTGAGCAGTCAAGCGTACGCAAATTGCATAAAGCACCCTTCACCAGCCGGGTCTGGACCTCTATTCCCAGCCCCTGGATGCCGATCAAGCAGGCTTCGATCAGAATGCCGCAAGTTCCTGCAAAGGGATCGAGCAGCATCTCGCTTGCGCGAACCTGGGTGAGGTTGATTAGGGCACGGGCCATGCGCGGCATAAGCACGCCGGGATGAAAAAAGGGCTTGAGGTGAGGTCGGCGCGCCTCAAAGGAGCTTCTATCGGTCCGGGCAACCTCGCGCCCCAGGACGATCTTGCCGGCAGTTATGATCGCCCGCAATACCATCTCAGGATTTGACAGGTCTGCTCGATAGCCCTTTTGAAAAAGGACACGTCCCACTTCATGCTCTACGGCATCCGCCGGAGGCGCTGCATTCTTGATGCGCCGGGCCCTGACAAGATATCTCTCGCGGGGTAGCGCCAGTTGGCTCACAGACTGGGCAAGCGCCTCCAGGTTCGCGTCGCAGACTGCCAGCACCTCAATGATGCGATGAGTCATGGCCAGACGACTGCCCAATAATTGAACATCGAGGTCTTCAGCTTCCACTATCAGGCACTGGTCCAGAAAGGCTACCTCAGAAAAACGGGTGGAGGTGATCTCCACCAGGGCTAAGGCCTCGCTTCTCGGTAGGGTCTCATGCTCCCCGGAAAGTTCAAAGGCGTAAGTCTTCATCCTTTAGTCCAGGTAGCTGTTTACATCTCTGTAATTGAACTTCTTAGAGCCCAGGACGTTCTCCAGGAAGTTGAATAGTGCCCTTCTCACATCATCGGAGAGCAGCGGATACCAGGTGGGGCTGGCTACGACCACTGCACGGAAGGCAAAGAATGGCGCGATGACCTCCAGCAGCTCTTCGTCGCCCGTCTTTTCCAGGTAGTTTTCGAAGAACAGCTCGAAGAGGTCTTTCAGGTCTCCCGTCAGGCGCAGGCTCTTTTGCACGGAATAGAATATGTAGTTCATGGCAAGAGCAGTGATGTCGTCCGCAGCTTCGCCCCACTCACCCCGGCTTCTGTCCAGAACGGAGAAGTCCGTACCCTCCCGGAACATTATATTCCAGGGATGGAAGTCGCCATGAACCTGGCAGAGCCGCCCGGCTTTCCCCCGCAGCATCCAGCGCCACTCTACGCAGATCTTCTCGACCTCTTGCAACTCATCCGGGTCCAGGAAGCTGGGAGCATCCGGATAGTCGTCCAAAATGCCGAATATGCACTCACCGCTTCCTACGGTCTCCCGGATCTTGCGTTGATAGAGGGGCGGGCAGTCGTTCTTTACGGAGTGGATCTCGGCCAGGTAATTGGAGAGAGCTATGACCCGCTCATAATCCAGGTCGGTTGCGCCCTGCTCTTTTACCCGCTCCAGGTCAAAGAAGTACTCTTTTCCTTCAATCTTCTCCATGAGCAGGAAATATTCGCGAGCGTCTCCCGCCGAGACCAGCGTCCCTTTTTTCGTGAAGTAGCCCACATCGAGAGACGGAACGTGTTTGGGAAGGCTGGAAAAGGTCGAATTCTGCCAGATCATAATCCCTGCCCGGTCGGAAAAGTGGTCGTGGCCGAAGCCATGCTGCACGCGCATGGAGGAGAGCACGGCCGAGCCTTTCTTTCCTTTTATCTCGTACTCCACCAGCAGAGGCGATCCGTATCCGAATCCTTTCACGTCCTCTGTGGTCGGTATGGTCTCACCCATCTTGCGAGTGCTCAAAAGCGATAAATCTCGCCCGTAAAGGCTTTGCAGATATGCTTCCAGGTTACCTCTTTTCAGATCCAAGGCCAAGACACCCCTTATGTTATCATTCAGTTGCTCGCTTCACGTTCTCTCTTCAAGTTCCCATCTGCCAGCTATGCAGGTATTTGTCCTGCTCAGCGGTAAGTTTTTCCGTCTCCAGGCCCATGGAGGCCAGCTTCAGTTCCGCCACCCTGCGATCTATCTCCACAGGAACGGCATAGACCTTCTTCTCCAGATTTCGTCCGTGCTCCACTATGTAGCGCACGGCCAGTGCCTGGTTGGCAAAGGACATGTCCATGACCTCAGGTGGATGGCCGTAGGCGGCAGCCAGATTGATCAGCCGGCCTTCCGCAAGCAGGTAGAGCCGACGCCCATCGGGGAGTTTGTACTCGGTGACATTGCTTTGCACCTCAGCCTTTTCTGCAGCCATCTTTTCGAGAGCAGGGATATCGATCTCCACATTGAAGTGGCCGCTGTTGGCGAGGACTGCCTGGTCCTTCATCTGCATGAAGTGCTCCTTTCGAACCACGTTTATGTCGCCGGTAAGAGTGACAAACAGATCTCCCAGGGGGGCGGCCTTGTGCATGGGCAAGACTCTGTAGCCGTCCATGGCTGCCTCCAGGGCTTTTCTCGGCTCGACCTCAACTACGATTACATTTGCACCCAGGCCGCGGGCACGCATGGCAAATCCCCGGCCGCACCAGCCGTAGCCGGCCACAACCACGCTCTTTCCCGCGAAGAGAAAGTTGGTGGCCTGCATGATGCCGTGCAGAGTGCTCTGGCCGGTGCCGTAGCGGTTGTCGAACATCATCTTGGTCTCGGCGTCGTTGACGGCGATGACCGGATAGAGCAGTGCATTGTCCTCGGCCATGGCCCGCAGGCGCACGACACCGGTGGTGGTCTCCTCGCAGCCGCCGAACATCTGTGCGGCCAGCTGCGGCTGCTCCTTGTGTATGATGGCAATGGTATCGGCACCGTCGTCCAGACTGACGTTGGGTTTGAGATCCAGGGCTTTCTTGATGCAGTCGTAGTACTCCTGCTCGTTCTCGCCCCGGAAGGCGTAGACATGCAGGCCCCGCGCCGCCAAGGCCGCAGCCACTTCATCCTGCGTGGACAGCGGATTGGAGCCGGTAACCGCTACCTCGGCCCCGCCGGCCACAAGAGTGGTGATGAGGTTGGCCGTCTCCACTGTGACATGCAGACAGGCCACAATGCGCGCGCCCTTCAGCGGCTTTTCCTTCTCGAATTCCTGCTTGATCTGCTCCAGAACGGGCATGTGCCTGCGGGCCCATTCGATGCGCTTTTCTCCTGCCTCGGCGAGGCTTGGATCCTTGACTACGCTTTTATGCAAAATAAATCACCTTGAAATTTATTGGCTAACCTGATGGAAGAGACCTTTTTTCAGATACTTAAACCCAACCCAATCAGGGATTTCAGATGGATGCCTGGGGTGAACTATTCATTTTCCGGCTACACTCATGTTTGCCATACCCAGCGCCCGCCATTCTCTCCAAGCTCCTTCTTCCAGAGGGGCGCTCTTTTTTTCAGTTCCTCAATTATGTATCTGCAACCAGAAAAAGCCTCATCCCTGTGTGCTGCAGAGCAGACGATGGCCAAGATGCTCTCGCCAACCGCAAGCGAGCCTGTGCGGTGCACGACCTCCGCCTCGATGAGGTGAAAGCGGCTCATTGCTTCCTCCCGGATGGCTTCCAGCTCTGCCTGGGCGGCCTCCCGGAATGCCTCCACCTCCATCCTCTCGATGCCGTCATCCCGGACGCTGCCAAGAAACGTTACCATAGCTCCGGCATCCCTGCTCCTCGCCCTTTTTATCATCTCGTCCAGGGAGATCTCCTTCTCTGTGATCTCGATCAAAGGGCTCTAGCCTCCGGCCAGGGGTGGGAAGATGGCCAGCTCGTCCCCATCTTGAAGCGGTCTGGAAAGATCCAGGGTGGGATCGATCCTCTTTCGGTTGACCATGAGCAGAACATAATCGCGAAGAGCGCCGGTGTCGTCAAATGCCGCCTCTTTAAAAGCCGGCCTGGCAGCGGCGAGCTCTTCCAGCAGATCTTTTACCGTTGCACTCTCTAACAGGCGCATTTCCCGCTCTTTTCCAAGAATCTCCCGGAAGCTTGCAAACGCCAGAACCATAATCCGCATATTTCAACCACGCTTATTTCCTATACAGATCATTAAAGCTGGCAGGAGCCGGTGCGGAATCGTCCTTGCCTTTTGCGCCGCCCTTCTTCAAGGACATCTTGATCCGTTCACTCTCATTTTTCCGCAGCCGGGCAATCTCTTCCTCGGAGTCTATTCCCATAACAAAGGTGCCGTGACAGGGCTTGACGTAGGTGAAAAGCATCTCAGTTCCCCGCACACCCATGGCCACGGGCGGCACGCCGATGATGTAGTAGTCCTTGAAGATCTTGTAGCCGGGATCGACGTAATAGACCTCATCTGAGTTCTTCTCGATGTACTCGCGCGCTTCCTTGAAAGTAGTGCGTTCCAGGTGCAGCTTGTACTTCATCTGCTCGACACAGCTCATATAGCCACCTTATCGATCTTGTTTTTAAGGGGATTGGGATTATGAGTGGCCTTGGCCACGATCTTCTCGGCGGGATAGTCGATGCTCTCCCCCAGAGCCTCGGCATTCTTGCCGAATACCACCGCAAAAAGCCTGGCCTTGGAGATGGCACTGAATGTTGCCCCGTAGGTCATGCCTGCATCACTGTGCATGAAGGCGAAACATACGTCAAAGTCGACCTTCTTTTCCACAACGTCACCAATCAGCTCGTCCAGGTCGACCGTTTTTTGTACATAGTAGCTCTCCGGGTCGGCGACCTTGAGCAGCTTGACGGCCGCATCCGTGCCGGCTACGGTCACATCCCAGCCGGATTTCTTCAGCTTGTGGGTGAGATAGATTACCATGCTCATCTGCACCGGCACTTCCGGACAGCCCATCACCAACAACGCTCTTTTGCCTTCGCTCATATCTTCCATCTCTTGGCTATGAATTCCAAATTATGATTAAGCGCAATATTACAATTATTCCTATTAATACTCGACATCAATGCAAACCATCCGAGCACTCCCGGCAGGCAGTATTGCGCTCACAGGCCATCTCGTCCAGGCAGCCATTCAGACCATCCCAGAACAGGAGACGGTTCTCCAGAAGCTTCCCTGTGCCGGTAACATGCTTCACGGCCTCCGTCACCTGAATGGAGCCGATCACACCGCATGTGCTGCCCAAAGCCGGGAAGGTTGTCGCAGGAGGGGCTCGCGGGAAGATGCAGCATAGGCAGGCCGTTTTGCCGGGAATTATGGTGGTAGCCTGGCCATGGTAGCCGCTGATAGCCCCGTGAAAGAGCGGGATATTTCTTTGCAGAGCAGCCCGGTTCAAGAGGTATCGAACCGGGAAGTTGTCCATAGCATCCATGATCAGGTTGGAGCCTTGCAGGAGCTGATCGATATTGTCCTCGGAGATGGTCTCCACCAGCGCCTCAACCTCTATCTCGGGGTTGATGCCGGTTAAGGTCTCATAAGCCGACTTTGCTTTGGCCCGGCCCACGTCGGCATTGGTATGCAGTATCTGGCGGTTGAGGTTGGATAGCTCGACCGCATCGCAGTCCACGATACGAATTTTGCCGAAGCCCGCTGCTGCCATGTAGAGGGAAATGACGGAACCCAGGCCCCCCGCACCCGCTATGAAGACGCCCGTCCTCTTCAGCTTCTCCTGGCCATCCTCGCCGAAGAGACGGATCTGGCGGGAGTATCTCATTTTTTCTGCATAACCAAGCATGATATCCTCGAACGTTATATTCATTTTAGCCGCCGTGCACAAACCGCACGATCTTCAGCTCGTCCTCCGAGCCTGCAGTCTCCTCTTCTGAGACGATCCTGCCGTTTTTAGCAACGATGACCTCAACTGGATTTATGTCGAGCCGCTTGAGAATGTCTTCGATGCGGGCGCATTTTTCGGCGATCTCTTTTCTGCTGCCATCAGGCAAGGCGATTTTCATCTTCTCTCCTTTATGTATCCCTGCACCTATGAAATTGTCCCAGGCAGGGCGGCAAATGAGATTTGCCTGCACTGACATGCTAGAGCAGTCCTGATGCAAAATGCTTATGGTAGCCCAAGGCGAAAGCGCGCCCCTGCGGTCAGCCTCGCAGACGTGCTAACGTGTGCGAGAATGTTTGCATCCCCATGGACTGCATGATATCAGGGGGTTCGGACCAATTCACGATTGTGAATACGCCATTAAACGCGGATTTGATATAAATAGATTGGGAAAAAGGATTCGGCTGAATTTTGTGGCGGCAACCCTGTAAAAACCAATATTGATCGAATGTCTCCAATGTCGCCAGCACCATAGGACGCAACAGAACCTCTCTTCAATAGACTTAAATATCATGTCTTCACTTATAATTTATTTATGTTAAAAAATAGAAACATATCACTTGTGTTTGTATTTATTTTTTTATTTAGCTTATGCAGCTTTGTGTATGCTCAAGAAATCCAATATGAATACAAAAATGGATCTGCCAATCAGACTTCGAATTCGACGATTGTTTCCGCTAACATGCAAACGTCAGACAGCTATTGGGCTCCGTGGGTGACAAAAACCGCGACAAATTCTGCGACCATTAACTGGCGGGGGCAAAACGATGGTTCGGGCTTGATAGACTACGCCACATCGAGCTATTTTGACAGGCATCATCGCTTTGAAAAAACGATAGCGTCTTCGGTAAAGGCCCCGTACCAACATGTACGGCTTGCCGGCCTTAAACCAAATACGTCGTATACCTACCGGGTGAGACCTTCGGGCAATGAAAACGCATTTGACAACCGCATGTTCCGGACGATGCCCCTTAGAGGTCCATTTACCTTTGTTGTAATAAGCGACTCACAGGAAGGTCATAATTATGATGAGATGAAAAGGTTCAGACCAGTAGCCGATGCCGTCGCAAAAGAGAAAGATGTGCTTTTTGTCCTCCACGGGGGAGACTATGCAGGACATGATAGCGAGGGATTATGGGGCAAATTTTTCCAGGCCGGCGATAGTATGCTCGCTAGTTTTGCCATATTTCCCACGATCGGAAACCATGAATACCATAATTCATCCGGTGAAACACCTACAGCCGCCGATCAATACCATTGGGCATTTGACGTTCCCCTGCACTATTCTTTTGACTGCGCAGGTATCCGGTTTATCGTCCTGGATACACCGGACCCGAATAATGCCAGCGGTGATGATCCACACACGTCCCCGGCACTCACCCAGAGTCAGGAATCCTGGCTTCGCAAGGAACTGGACAGTAACATGTTAGGAAAATTTGTAATAGAACACCATCCGATCTGGGATCATTACAGTCCCACTATCAATCTGGATCTCGGGCCTTGGGAAGATCTGTATCACACCTATGCAATTAGCGCAAATTTCGCAGGCCATACCCATAATTACCAGCGATTTCAGGTCGAAGGTATCCCCTATTTCATTATCGGCAATTCTGGCGGTAGGTTCTCTGACCTTAACTCTACCGATCCCTATCCGATTTGGTACCGGTTCGGAAAGACAAGGGAGCTGGGATATCTTAAGGTCACTGTCTATCCGAGAAACAATACGGCGATAGCACGGGAGATTTTCGCTGCCCACGTTAATGAGGATGATGACGCCGAGACGCCCCAGGTCTATGATCCTCCGGTCGTTGCGGAGACGATAACATTCCCCCTTAAACACAGGTGTTTGTGATCAAGCCCGTTGCGGCGAAACGACCAGCCGGATGCACAGCCCCGCAAGCAGGCTGAAGATTCCCAGGTACATAAAAACCAGAAAGAAGTTGTCGCCCGTAACATCCAGCAGGTAGCCGGAGAGCGTGGGCCCCAGTGGTCCGGCCACAAAGCCATAGGCAGCAAAGGTCAGGCCGAAGATCGCCCCGAAGTGCTCCAGGCCGAAGCAGTCCGCCACCAGTGGCGCGGATACTGAGAACAGGGTGCCGAAAGAAAAGCCCACCACGCCAGCCAGAAGGACGCAGGCTTCCAGTCTCTCGACCCAGGGGAGAGCGAAGTAGGCGACGCCGGCTGCCAGGAATGCCAGGCTCATTATCTGATTTCGGCCAAACCGGTCGGAAAGAATGCCGCTGATGAGGCGGCTCATCCCGTTGGTCAGATTGAAGGCGGTCAGGATGAGGATGGCCGAGGGCAGGGAAAAGCCCAGAAAAATGCCGTAGCCTGTGGCCAACATGGTCATGGAGACGCCTGCCGCTCCGGCAAAGGTCCAGGTTATCCAGAGCAGCCAGAAGCTTGTCGTATGAAGGCTCTCTATTACGGTTAACGATTTTGCCGATTTTATGATTCTATCAGTCGGTTTTGTCGCCGCTACGCCCACGGCACGCCGGGCTGTTGCAGCACTCTCCCAGGCATGCGGTGCACGGGCAAAATAGGCTCCTGCCAGGCCGATGGAAAGAGTGAGAAGGGCAAGTGCCTGGTTCATGGCCTCGTACCCCAAGGCAGAGAGCATTCTTGCAAAGAGCGGCGACATGATTGCCGCCGCCAGCCCAAATACCATGCTCACCGTGCCGGAGACCAAGCCTCTCTTTTGCGGATAGCACCACTGTACCAGGGTCAGGGCCGGGACGTAGACAAAGCAGGAGGCCATGCCATTAAGGAAAGCCCAGGCGTAGACGGTGTGGATCGAGGTGGCCTTAGAGACAATCAGGGAGGCTATAGCCGTGAGAATGACGCCTATGACCATCATGCGCCGCAGGCCCCAGCGCTCCTGCCAGCGGCCCACCAGGAACATGAAAGTGCCCACGGCAGCAAGCATGAAGAAGATAGTCAGGCCCGTGGCTGCGCGCCCGACGGAAAACATCTCCTGCCAGACAGAAGCCATGACTCCGGGAAAGCCGAAGGTGAGAGCGCCAGGCCAGAAGATGGCAACGCATGAGCCGAGGACGGCTAAAAGGGCTTTCTTGTCTCCGGGCAAGTCAAGTCAATCTCCATGATGCAAGCTAGCACGAGGCATACATTTGGCTTTCGCTTGATCTGCTAATCGTACTCGATAGGCTTCAATGGGGCCACGGCTTTTCAGCAGTGTAAACCGCTGCAAAAAAATTGCGCGTTGCAGGAGACCATCCGGTCTTTCACGGCGGCGTTCCCGCAATCTTACGTGCGCACGGGCGGGGACCGCATGGGCATTGGCAAGTTCTCATTCAAATGAAAGAGAGTCTGGCTTTCCTAGCTCTAAGAAAAGGGATAAATAATTAGCAATGCATATGATCGGATAATTTTGATCCATTGGATGGGCTCATGGTCGAAGACACAAAGAACGGTTGCATTTTCTGCGATATAATCGAAGACAAAGCGCCTTGCTGCAAGGTCTATGAGGACGAACTCTCTTTAGCGATACTCGATATCAACCCCTTCTCAAAAGGGCATTGCCTGGTCATTCCCAAGAGGCATGTGCCATGGTGGCACGAACTCTCCGATGAAGAGAATGCCAGCCTCTTTCGGGTAGCAAAGATCGTGGCCGAGAAGATGATGAAGGCCTTGAAACCCGACTTTGTCTGCATGTATGCCAGGGGCAGGAGAATACCGCATACCCATATCTTCCTGGTTCCTAACTACAGCGGAGATGTGCTGGACAGATTCTTTAATGCACTGGAATTGTTCCAGGAATCGCCACCCAGGCTTGCGGCTCTGCGAGAGAAAAGTTCCCTGGAAGATGTAGCTGAGCTTCTCCGAAAAACATAATAGAAGGAGTAAGAAGCCAAGCTCCTCACTTCCTACTCCAGGATGTGATCTATTTCTTGACGGTCTTCTCAGGTTTTAGCACGCATAGCGGTCCTCTGAGATAGACATACCAGTAGAGTGCCGCGACGAAAAGCGTCGCTCCTACGATGTTGCCCAGAGTTACAGGTATGAGGTTGGTCACAAAGAAGTTATACCACCCATTGCCGCCGACCAGGTTTGCCGTAGCCACATTTGCCGTGGCCAGCTTGGCTGCTATTGCCGGATTGTTGGCGGCAAAGATGCCCAGGGGAATGAAGAACATGTTGGCCACGCTGTGCTCAAAGCCGATGATGACGAAGGCCATGATGGGAAACCAGCAGGCAAAGATCTTGCTGATCACATCTTCCGAGCTTATGGTCAGCCAAACGGCCAGGCAGACCAGCCAGTTGCAGCCTATTCCCCGCAGGAAAGCAGTGGAAAAGTCCAGGCCACACTTGGTATTGGCCACAGTTGCCGCCCATCCCGCCCAGGGCATGCTATCGAAAAATCCGCACAGGTAAGCCAGGAAAAAGGCCACGAAAATCGATCCCAGAAAATTGCCTACATAAACCAGAGACCAATTTTTTATCAGGCCCTTGACGGTGGCCTCACCATTGAGAATGCTGATGGGCGCAAACATGCAGTTGCCCGTGAACAGCTCCGATCCGCCGATCACCACCAGCATCAGGCCTACTGGAAACACCGCACTGGCTGCGAACTTGATCAGGCCTGCGGGCAGAGCAATCTTCCAGATTCCACCGTCCGGATCGGTGATGGTTCCGTTGGATAGGCCTCCTGCCACAATCTCACTTACCAGACCTCCAAAGGCGATGTAGGCTCCTGCCAGGAAGCCCAGCACCAGTAGCTTTTGTGCCGTTATGTTGCATTTCGTGCATCCGGCAGCGATGGCTGCCTTGGCGATATCCGCGGGGACTTTGAATGCCATATTCTCCCTCCAAGAACGGGCGACAAGCAGATTGGCCATGTGTGTCCAATTGGTCCCTTGGTCCCTTGCGGCCATGGCCAACGCATTGCGGATCGCTCGTAGGATGGCCACTGCTTGCCTACATATTGTGTAAAAAGCTTGCGGTTGCATCCAGCAATTTATGAATACTCATAAAAAAATAGCAACAATCATTAAAAATTATGATAAAAGATGGCAGGGATTTATAATTGCCCTGCGGGAACTCAGGCACCTTCAGAACCACAGCATCCATGGCCTTCATGGCCCTCATGCTGTTCCAGCTCGGCGACAAGCTTTCTTTTTGCCGGATTGAAGCTCTTCTTGGACTTGCTGTCCATCAATTTATGCCAGTTGTCTCTCTCCCAAATGTTGAATGATCTATCTTCTTCCGGGATGAGCTGGCGCAGGCGCAAAACCAGTCCGTCCCAGTTGACGGCATGTCCTTTGAAATCCGGGCCGTCCACACATGCGAATTTGGTCGTC
Organism: Methanothrix sp.; assembly: GCA_049299735.1. Classification (GTDB taxonomy): domain Archaea; phylum Halobacteriota; class Methanosarcinia; order Methanotrichales; family Methanotrichaceae; genus Methanothrix. The sequence goes on from JBAQXX010000089.1 coordinate 25,780, forward strand.
CCGTCTACCTCCACTCGGCAGGCACCACACATGCCAGTGCCGTCCACCATGAGTGGTGTGAGGCTGACCATGGTTTCCACTCCGGCGGCCCGGGAGGCATCCGAGGAGACCTTCATCATGAAGGGACAGCCGTGCGCAAATATTTTGTCGATCTTCTTTCCCGACGCCAGCTCCTGCTCGATGAAGTCGTTGGCCCAGGCGGTCTTGCCGCAGCCTGTTACCACATGAACCTCGTCGCTGTGCTCCTTGAGCTTATCCACCCAGAAGATGAAGTCCGGACCGCGTCCCTCGACGACCGTAATCACGTAGTTGCCCTTTTCCTTGAGAGCCTTTATGAGCGGCAGAGTAGGTCCGGCGCCAAAGCAACCGCAGGCGCAGATGACTCTTCCGAAATTCTCGATATTTGTGGGCGCTCCCAGGGGGCCGGCGATATTGGCCACGCATTCGCCTTCTTTCATGGTGGACAGCTTGGCTGTGCTGGTCCCCAGAACGTAGAAGACAATGTCCACGGTGCCATCTTTTTCGTCCCAGCCGGCCAGGCCCATGGGTATTCTCTCCCCGCGCTCATCGACCCTTATGATTACGAACTGGCCTGGTCTGGCAGTGCTGGCGATCTTGGGAGCTTTGAACTTCATGTAGATGATATTGGGTGCTACGGTCTCCTTGGTTACGATCTCGTACATATCTATTCTCCTCTTATCTTGCTGACCTTCACGGCACAGACCTTGAATTCCGGGATCTTGGCCACGGGGTCCAGGGCTGGATTAGTAAGGACATTGGTGGGCGTCTCTGAGAAGTGGAATGTCATGAAGACCACACCTTCCGGCGACTTTTCCGTGGTCTTGGCTTTAGCCCTTACTTTTCCCCGGCGGGATGCGACCTCAATCAGCTCGCCATCAACAATACCCAAAGTGATCGCATCTTGCGGATTCATCTCCACCAGCTCCTCGCCCCGAAGAATGTTGAGGTCGCCCACCTTTCTCGTCATCGTTCCCGTGTGATACTGGCAGAGAACTCTGCCCGTGGTGAGAATGAAAGGATACTCCTCATCTGGCAGCTCCATGGAAGGCCGGTAATCAACCACATTGAACTTGCCAAGACCGCGAGTGAACTGGCCTTTATGCAGGTACTGGGTTCCGGGATGCTCCATATTTGGGCAGGGCCATTGCAGTCCATCCCCCTCCAGCCGCTCATAGCTTATGCCACCGTAACTGGGAGCAAGCGTTGCTGCCTCGGACATGATCTCAGAGGGATGGCCATAGCTAAACTGGCTCTCCCAGCCCATGCGAGCCGCAAGAGCGTCCAGGATCATCCAGTCGGGCGTGGACTCGCCTGCAGGGTCGAGGACCTTCCTGATCATCTGCACCCGTCGCTCCGTATTGGTGAAGGTGCCATCCTTTTCCAGGCTGGTGGTTGCCGGCAGTACCACGTCTGCCAGCGCCGCCGTTTCGGATAGGAAGATGTCCTGCACTACCAGAAACTCCAGGGCCTTCAAGGCCTCTACCACATGGCTGCAGTCCGGATCGCTGACGACCGGGTTTTCTCCCATGATGTACATGGCCCGGATCTTGCCATCATAGGCGGCATTCATCAATTCCACCACCGTGAGTCCGGGCTTATCCGGCAGAGTTGCCCCCCAGGCCAACTCGAATTTCTTACGAAGATCTGGATTGGTCACCGCCTGGTATGCTGGCAGGAGGTTGGGCAGAGCCCCCATGTCACAGGAGCCCTGCACGTTGTTCTGGCCTCGCAGGGGGTTGATGCCGGCAGAGGGGCGGCCGAGGTTGCCCGTCATCATGGCCAGATTGGCCAGGGAAAAAATGTTATCCACGCCGTGAGAGTGCTGAGTGATGCCCATGGCATAGACTATTGAGGAAGGATTTCCGCGGGCATAGAGCCGGGCCGCATCTCGGAGCAGCTCGGACTTCACACCCGTAATGCGCGCGGCGTCGGATGCAGACAGCTTCAAGAGGGAGGCCTTGAATTCCTCAAAGCCTTCTGTTCTCTGGGATATGAAATCCTCATCCATCATCTTCTCTTCCAGGATAATGCGGCACATCTCCAGTACCAGTGGCACATCTGTTCCCGGGGTTTGTCGCAGCCAGACGTCTGCGATCTTGCACAGATCGATCCAGCGGGGATTGGCCACTATGATCCTGGCCCCCTTCTTCTTCGCCTCTTTGATCTTGAGGGCGATGACGGGATGCTGCTCGCTGGTGTTTGAGCCGATGATGAAGATGCAGCCAGCGTCCGGTAACTCCGCGATGGAGTTGGTCATGGCCCCGCTGCCGAAAGCCAGGGCCAGCGCGGATACGGTTGAGGCATGGCAGAGCCTTGCGCAGTGGTCTACGTTGTTGGTCTGCATAACCAGCCGGGCAAACTTCTGGGCCAGATAGTTCTCCTCATTGCTGCACTTGGCTGACGAGAGGAAGGCAAAGCTGTCTCCTTTATAGCCATTTAATTTTCCTGCCACCAGATCCAGGGCTTCTTCCCAGGTCGCTGGCTCCAGTTTGTCGTTTTTCCTGATTAGAGGCGTAGTGAGCCTCTCCTGGCTCTCCACGAAGCTCAGGCCAAAACGGCCCTTGACGCAGAGCTGGCCGTTATTGGGCAGGCAATCTCGTTTACCCCTCACCTTCACCAGCCGGCTGTCTTGGACGCCGACCTCTATCCGGCAGCCCACACCGCAGTAGGGGCAGATGGTGCTAACGGTCCTCTCCGGCTTTTGCCATTTCTCAGATCGGGCATAGAGGGCTCCCGTGGGGCAGATATCCACACATGTGCCGCAGAACTTGCAGTCCGAGTCCTGCAGTGATTCGGGGCCGATCCAGTGCATGCGGTGAAAATCGGGATTGCTGGATAGCACGCCCTCGCCGCGCACTTCCTGACAGGCTCGCACGCAGCGGCTGCACATGATACATAGATTGTAATTGCGGTCAAAGAAGGGCTCTCTCAAAACAGGCCTATTCTTAAAAGATATCTGATATCTGATGTTTTCCAGTCCCACGAACTGTACGGCCTGCTGCAATTCGCATTCTTCATTCTTGGGGCAGTACTTGCAGCCCACGGTCACCGGGAATTTGCGCATGCATTCGCGCAGGTCGCTGCAATCATTTTTTCTATCGCAAAAGAGGCAGCTGGTGGGATGGTTGGTGAGTGCCAGGAGCATCTCCAGAGTGTGCCTCCTCATCTCCTGAAGCTCTTCTGTCTTGGTCTGCACAACCATACCTTCTTTTGCCGGGGTGTTGCAGGCCGTAGGATAGTGGTCCAGACCCTCTACCGAGACTATGCACAGCTTGCAGGAGCCTATGGGCTTTAGGTCCGGATGGTCGCAAAGCGCAGGCACATAAGATCCGGCTTCGCGAGCTGCATCCAGAATGGTAGATCCTTCGGGAACCTCTACCACTTGATCATCTATCCTGATTTTAATTGCCGCCATGTTCCAACCGTTCCGGGCAATGGTGGTGATTAATTGTATTAGAAGGTTACTCTGGCTTCGTACTTGCTGCCATAAGACCTGAATCGATATTTGCGAGAGCGAGTGGCAATGTCTTAGCTAGACTGTGTGCAATTTAGAAGCTGCTCAATCATCCCGTCCACGTAGAGGAACCGGAACTAAAAATGTCCATTGCATTTATAACTATGAATTTTTTGCGGTCTTCCCTTATTTGTCAACCATTTACGCTAACATATTTATCATAAGTAAGCGTATATGGAAACATATTTAAACCCCTCTATGGTACTGACTGAGCTGGCAGGAGCTACTAGCATGGAAAGAATAGCAGAAGGGACTGCAGAATCAAAGGCAAATCCTGAAAGAGATAGTCTTGCGGGAAGCAGCAGACGGAGTCAATGATGAACATCAGGAATGTGATCTGTCCGGGCTGCGGTGCCTGCTGCGATGATATCCGGATAGATTTCATCGGAAATGAAAAAGAAAATGGAAATGAAGATTCGCATGGTCTAATAATTAAAAACGCCTGCAAGATGGGGCACGCTAAATTCCTGCAGGCGACCAACGACCAGAGGATTCGAGTGCCTTTGATAAGAGATCATCAGGATTGCGACAAGTTCAGGAGAGCCTCCTGGGAAGAAGCCCTGGAGAAGGCAGGCCGCATTCTCGCAATTGCCAGGCGCCCTCTGATCTTTTTGGGCAGCGATATCACCTGCGAAGCCATGCAGGCCGGGCTTTTACTGGGGGAGTATCTGGGCGGTGTGGTAGATTCCGGCACCTCGGTCAGCGACGGCCCAACTGTTATGGGAATCCAGGAGGCTGGCCAGGTGGGCGCAACTGCCGGCCAAAGCAAGATCCGGTCTGATTTGGCAGTCTACTGGGGCGCAAATCCCCTGGAATCCATGCCCAGGCATATGTCTCGCTATGCGGTTTACCCGCGCGGCCACTGGACGAGAAGGGGCAGGTTCGATCGCACCGTGATCACCGTCGATCCCAGAAAGAGCATCACCGCCGAGAACTCAGACCTGCATATCCAGCTTAAGCCCAATACCGATTACGAGCTGATGTCTGCCCTGCTCACCATCCTGCACGGCAGATCGCCCCACCCTTCTGTGGAAAAGGTCACCGGCATCTCTATCGATCAGATGAATGAGATTCTGGAGATCATGAAGGGCTGCAATTGCGGTGTCATTTATCTTGGATCTGGGATTGCATCATGCAACGGAAAGCATCGCAATGTTGAGCTGGCCCTCCACCTGGCTGCGGAGCTGAACGAATTCACCAAGTTCGTCATAGGCCCATTGAGCAGCAACTGCAACACAGGCGGCTTCAACCAGACCGCATCCGCCCTCTACGGCTTTCCATTGGGCTTGGATTTTTCCAGGGGTTACCCGCGCTACAATCCCGGCGAATATACGACCGTAAATCTTCTGCGAGAGCGAGATATAGATGCAGCCCTGCTGGTCTCATCTAATCTGGATGCTCATCTGCCTGCGACCTGTGCCGAATATCTGGCAAAGGTCCCTACTGTCTGCATTGATGTCATTCCTGGCCCCATGACTCAGTTCGCTGAGGTGGTTCTGCCCGGCGTCATCGATGCCATAGAGTGCGAAGGTACACTGCATCGTTTTGACGGCGTCTGCATCTACTCCAAATCCATCATGGACTCTCCATTTTCCTTTGCGGCCAGCAATGAACATATTCTCAACCAGATTTTTGATGTTCTGTTGAATCTCGGGACGGCATCAGGTAAAAAACAATATCAATACAATTATCGGGCATTGCCCAACTGCTAGAGGCTCTTTGCCATGAAAATTGCGCTTGTAGGGGGAACCGGGAATATCGGGACGGGCTTTGCCGTTCGCTGGGCCGCAAATCACGAGATTATCATAGGCTCAAGAAAGGCCGATAAGGCCGAGGTGAGTGCCAAGGCAGTCCTGCGGATCCTGGATCAGAAGGGGAAGGTATGGGGAACGGATAACGGCTGCGCCATCGCCGCTTCGGACGTGGCCGTGCTGTGCATTCCCTACGATCGCCTCACATCGGTGACCGGCGATTTGGAAGAGATTTATGGCAATCAGATGGTCATATCGCCCATTGTGCCCATGAACTATAACGGCAAGTTCTTCCAGTACTGCCCGCCGGCGGAGGGAAGCGCGGCCCAGCGGGTCAAGACAATGCTCCCAGAGGGCATAAAGATCGTGTCTGCCTTTCATACCATCAGCGCTGCAGCTCTCCAGGCTAAAGACAGGGATTTAAAGGCAGATACACTCATGTGCAGCGACTACCCCGAAGCGTTGGAACTTGTGTTCGATCTGGCACAGGAGATCAAAAGCCTGCGACCGATAAAGATCGGGCCTCTTGCCGCATCCTCTCTGGTGGAGAGCCTCACACCAATGCTTCTCAACGCCGCCAGGATGAACAGGATCAAGGATGCCGGCATTCGCATAGTTTCGGAGAAGTGAGACGCTTAGACAAATCCTGCCACATTAATATTTCCTGCATCTTTATTACCTACCAGTGAAAGACATAGTCGGCAGTATGCCTGGAAAGGATGACGTCACTGAACTTAAGGAGGAGATAAAATCATTCCTGACCGACCGTCAGGTGCAAGTATTGCGGCTTCGCTTACAGGATTTCTCCCAGCAGGAGGTGGCCAAAATGATGTGCACCACTCGTGCCAACATCAGCAAACTGGAACAAAGAGCTCATCAGAATATAATCGCTTCCAGGAGGACCATACACGATTGGATGAAAGTCCAAGCGCCCATTGTATCACAAATTCCGGCGGGCACAGATGTTCTCCGGGTGCCTGACATGATTTTCAGGGAAGCCGACCTGGTGGGCATACATCTTCCAGCCAATTCGCTAGACCTGATCGTGAGACTCAAGGCCAAAGCGCCTTTTCTCTTCAAGCGACAGAGACTGCCAAGGGATGTGGTTATCTTCATCACCCGCGAAGGTCAAATTTTGATGATAGATGAGGCAGTCAAATAATTGGACCAAGCCCCAGATAGTGGGAAATAGTTGAGCAACCGTATTTGAAGCAACCTTCCATTTAGAACAGCTCTTGAGATTTATAATCAATGTACGATAAATTTATGTAGTCAGCCCCTTCTTCCCAGGCGGGAATGTTGGCTGACTAACCGCACCAGTTTCTCATCCGGTGATCTTCTCTATCTTTATGGCGCATGCCTTATACTCAGGCGTCTTTGCCTGAGGGTCCAGGGCCGCATTGGTAAGAAGGTTAGTAAGAACCTCCGGGTAGTGGAAGGACATAAAGGCCACGCCGCGCAGTGACTTGTCGGTGACTCTGGCTTTTGTCCTAACAACGCCCCGCCTGGAACTGACTTGAACCGTCTCGCCGTCCTTAACCCCAAGCTCCTTTGCATCCGATGGGCTTATTTCTATTGCTTCCTCCGGCCATACGTACATGATTTCACTGGAGCGCCGGGTCATGGATCCGCAGTTGTAGTGCTCTCTCCTCCTACCGGTGGTAAGAATCAAAGGATAATCAAGATCAGTCTGCTCGGTCGGAGATTTGTGCTCAACGGCGTTGAATTTTCCAAGGCCCCGGCTGAATCTCCCAACATGCATCGTCTCCGTGCCCGGGTGTTCAATAGATGGACATGGCCACTGCAGCCCCCCAGTACCCAGCCGCGCGAAACTGATTCCCGCAAACATCGGCGCAAGAGCTGCAATTTCATCCATTATCTCCGAAGGATGACTGTAGTTCATGGGATAGCCCATCTTTTGTGCTATCCGGCAGATTGTCTGCCAGTTCTCCTGGCCGCAAATTGCAGGTATCGCCTTTCTAACCCGTTGAATGCGCCTTTCGCCATTGGTAAAGGTTCCGTCACACTCTGCAAAGCTGGCAGCTGGCAGGATAACGTCTGCATAGTTGGTAGTCTCTGTAGGGAATATCTCCTGGACGACAAGGAAGTCCAGGGATTTGAGTGAAGCCTTGACCCGATTGGTATCCGGGTCGGTTTGGGCAGGATCTTCTCCTAAGATGAAAAGCCCCTTGATTCCCCCCTCGATAACACCATCTATCATTTGAGTAGAGGTCTGACCGAGAGTAGCGGGCAATTTGACATTCCAGGCTCCTTCGAATTTGGATTGTATATTCGGGTCTGTAACCGGCTGATAGCCAACGTAAGCATTAGGAAGTGCCCCCATATCGCAAGCCCCCTGCACGTTATTTTGCCCACGAAGTGGCATTACCCCGGTCGACTGCCGTCCCACATTGCCCGTTAGCATAGCCAGATTGCCCAAGGACATTACATTGGCGGTTCCTGTAATATGCTCGGTTATTCCCAGGCTGTAGATGATCATCGCCTTTTGCGCCTTAGCGTAAAGTCGGGCGGCTTCAATGATTTTTTCCACAGGAACTCCGGTTATTTTGGCAGCTCTTTCCGGAGGATATTCCATGACCACCTTCCTAAATTCCTCGAAGCCCTCAGTACGACTGGAAATAAAGTCCATGTCTTCCAGCCCTTCACTTAGGATGACATTCATCATTCCATTCAGCAGGGCGATATTAGTTCCCGGCTTTAGGTTGAGCCATACGGATGCCAGGTCGACCAGCTCGATCTTGCGGGGGTCGGCAACGATGATCTTTGCGCCCTTATTAGCTGCCCTGATCATCTTCAGGCTGACGATGGGATGAGCCTCGGTAGTATTGGAACCGATAACGAACAGGACATTGGCGTCTTCAATCTGGTCAAAGGAATTGGTGGCAGCTCCACTGCCAAAGCAAGCCGCAAGCCCTGTTACCGAAGGGGCGTGGCAGACTCGCGCGCAGTTGTCCACATTGTTAGTGCCAAAAACGGCCCGTGCAAGTTTCTGAACAAGGTAGTTCTCCTCATTGGTGCACCTGGAAGAGGAAAGCGCTCCCAGTGAATTCGGACCGTATTTATTTTTAATCTCAGTGAACCTCTTGGAGATCAGGTCGAGTGCTTCTTCCCAGCTAGCCTCCTCAAGTCTGCCGTTGCGTCTTATCAGGGGTGTGGTCAAACGGTCGGGATGATGGACAATCTCTTCCAGGCCAAAGTGGCCTTTAACGCATGCCTGTCCATGATTTACAGGGTTTTCTCTGTCAGGAGAGATCGAGATAATTCTGTCTTCTTTGACCCGAAGCACTAACCCGCAACCTGTTCCGCAATAGGGACAAACGGTGACGACCGTCTTATCTGGCAGCACCCACTTCTCAGATCGGGCAAAGAGAGCCCCGGTGGGACATACATCCACGCACGCCCCGCAGAACTTGCAGTCTGAGTCCTGCAGAGATTCCGGTCCAATCCAGTGCATGCGGTGAAAATCCGGATTGCTGGACAGCACACCCACTCCGCGCACTTCCTGGCAGACTCGCACGCATCGGCCGCACAGGATGCAAAGATTGTAATTGCGATCAAAGAATGGCTCTCTTAAAACCGGTACATTCTTGAAAGATATCTCGTATCGGATGCTGTCCAGGCCCACAAAGCGCACCGCCTGTTGCAGCTCGCATTTCTCGTTCTTGAGGCAGTACTTGCATCCCACTGTCACCGGGAACTTCCTCATGCACTCGCGCAGGTCGCTGCATTCATTTTTTCTCTCGCAGAAAAGGCAACTGGTGGGATGATTGGTGAGGGCTAAGAGCATCTCCAGAGTGTGCCGTCTCATCTCCTGCAGCTCATCTGTCTTGGTCTGCACCACCATTCCCTCTTCCGCCTGGGTATTGCAGGCAGTAGGATAGTAATCCAAGCCTTTTACGGAGACTATGCACAGCTTGCAGGAGCCGATGGGCTTGAGGTCTGGATGGTCGCAGAGTGCTGGTACATAAGATCCCGCTTTGCGGGCAGCATCGAGAATGGTAGCTCCCTGTGGAACCACTACCTCTCGATTATCGATGGTCAGTCTAATTTCAATCATGTTCCAACCGCGCCGGGCAATGTAGAGGATTAATTGTATTAGAAGATTGCTCTGAAAGGAAAATCTTTTTTAAATAGCACGAGGATGATCTGCCTGAAGAGATCATAGCCTCAGAAGCGCGGTGTGGAAAAGATGGCAAGCAAGATTAATTTAAACCGGGTGGAGATGCCCAAGCAATCTCCCGAGAAGAGGAAACGCAACTTCCAGGAGGTTGCCCTGGGCTACAGTCCAGAGCAGGCAGCAGAAGAGGCGGGCAGATGTCTTCAATGCAAGAAGCCCAAATGCATTGAAGGCTGTCCGGTCGGCGTGGAGATTCCCAGCTTCATTTGTGCCCTGCGGGATGGGGACATGCCGGAGGCAGCGCTGTCCCTGAAGAGAAAGAACAGCCTGCCCGGAATCTGCGGCCGGGTCTGTCCTCAGGAGGTTCAGTGCGAGAGCCGGTGTGTCCTGGGCAAGAAGGGAGCGCCCATCGCCATAGGCCGTCTGGAGCGTTATGTGGCCGATTGGGAGTTATGCCAGTCGCAAAGGCCGGCGTGTGGAACGGCACCGACAACCGGAAAGCGGATCGCAGTGGTGGGCAGTGGCCCGGCCGGACTGACTGTGGCTGCAGATATGGCCAAGTCCGGGCACAAAGTGACCATATTCGAGGCGCTGCATGACGGCGGAGGCGTCCTGGTCTATGGCATCCCCGAGTTTCGCCTGCCCAAGGGCATCGTCCGGTCGGAGATCGAGTATGTGAAATCACTGGGAGCCGAACTTGAGCTTGACTCCGTGGTGGGAAGACTGGTTCAGGTGGAGGAGCTGCTCAAAGGAGGCTATGACGGCGTATTCCTGGGAATAGGCGCAGGCGCGCCCCGTTTTCTCAACGTTCCAGGCGAGAACTTGAGCGGCGTTTACTCTGCCAACGAATACCTGACGCGAGTCAACCTGATGAAGGCCTACAAGTTCCCTGAATACGATACTCCCATCAAAAAGGGCAAGAAGGTGGCAGTGGTGGGCGGAGGGAACGTGGCCATGGATTCAGCCCGCTCTGCCATGCGCCTGGGTGCGGATGAGGTGCATGTCATCTACCGGCGCTCTCGCGAGGAGATGCCTGCCCGTCTGGAAGAGGTGGAGAACGCCATGGAGGAGGGAGTGATCTTTGACTTCCTCACCAATCCCACCCGGTTTTTGGGCGATGAACGGGGCATGGTAAAAGGTATGGAGGTAGTGGAGATGGTGCTGGGCGAGCCGGACGCCTCCGGCCGGCGCAGCCCCTGCGAGAAGAAGGGCTCGGAGCATGTTGTGGATGTGGATACGGTGGTCATCGCCGTGGGCACGGTGCCCAATCCCCTCATCGCCGCCAGCACGCCACAGCTTAAGACCACCAGGCGGGGCACGCTCGTGGTGGACGAGCGGTGCCGTACGACAATGAAAGGTGTCTGGGCCGGAGGCGACATCACCAGCGGCGGAGCTACAGTGATCAGTGCCATGGGTGCAGGCAAGATCGCATCGGCAGACATGAACGAGTGGCTGAAGACGGATGGGAAGTGGAGCGAGAAATAAAGCAATCCCTCCCAACCATTTTATAAAATATTAGGATTTTTAGACTTTCCAAGGCCGACAGTACCAGAGTCGTGCGATATTCTTGCAGGATCATTTGTTTTGTACCACATATTTATATCGTTGAATGACGACTGCTGTACGGGCAAGAGTCGACCACGACCATCTTTTCCTCCTACCTGTTTAGCTATCGACTCTGCCCAACCCTCCCATGTCTCGAACGGGTTGTCATCCCAGGGAATTCTATCATCGCAGATGATGTATGATACCGTTTAGAAAAGAGTGCATATATCTATCGAAAAAAATATGAGGCCTTTGCGTCCCTATAATTGGCTCTTGCCGAGGGGAGGGCGCAAAGCACCTCTGGTGCTGGTGGTTTTGATCTAATCAGGATTCTTCTCTTTTAAGCCCAGCCGCGTATCTTCATGGCCTCGACGACCCGGGACACAGCTACTGTGTAGGCAGCCTGGCGCATGTTTACCTTGTACTTCTTGGAGGCGGCAAGGACGGCCTGATAAGCTACAGTCATCCTCTCATCGAGACGTGTGTAGACCTCATCGAGAGTCCAGTTGTAGCGGGCGATGTTCTGAACCATCTCAAAGTAAGAGACGGTCACACCACCGGCATTGGCCAGGAAGTCGGGTATGACATGCACCTTGTTCTTGAAGAGAATGGCGTCAGCTTCCGGTGTGGTGGGGCCGTTGGCAAGCTCAATGATGACCTTGGCCTTGATCTTTCCGGCATTATCCTTGGTTATGACGTTCTCCAATGCGGCTGCAATGAGAATGTCCACATCCAACTCCAGGATCTCTTCATTGCTGATCTTCTTGGCGCCGGGGATATTGGCGACGGATGATGTCTCGGCCTTGACGCGAGCTGCCACATCGGCTTCTATGCCGGCCGCATTGAACGCGCCGCCCTTGGAGTCGCTGACTGCGACTACCTTGCTGCCGAAGAGCTCTTTGACCAGCGAATGGGCAAAGCTGCCGGCATTGCCGTATCCCTGAATGGCCACTGTGGACTTGGCAAGGTCGATGTTAAACTCCTTGGCTGCCTCTCGGAGGGTGAACAGGCCGCCGCGTGCTGTGGAGTCGCCTCTGCCCAGGGATCCGCCTACGACCAAAGGCTTGCCGGTGATGAACCCGAAGCTGTTTGATCCGGTATGCAGGGAGAACTGATCCATCATCCAGGCCATCATCTGAGGAGTGGTATAAACATCTGGAGCGGGAACGTCCTTATCCGGACCGATGTTTTGCCACAGTGCATCTATGTAGCCCCGGCAGAGGCGTTCCTGCTCGCCCATGGACATCTTCTTGGGGTTGCAGATGACTCCGCCTTTGCCGCCGCCCAGGGGCAGGCCGAGAAGAGAGCACTTCCAGGTCATCCAGGCAGAGAGAGCACGCACAGTATCTACGGTCTCATCGGGATGGAATCGAATGCCGCCCTTGCAGGGGCCCAGAGCATCATTGTATTGAACTCTAAAGCCCTGGAAGATCTTCAGGTTGCCGTCATCCATGCGTACCGGGATAGATACGTGGAACTCTCGCCTGGGGTGCCTGAGAAACTCATGCACTCCGGCATCCAGGTTCAGAATCTTTGCACAATCGTCAAGTTGTTTCTGGGATATCTCAAAGGGATTCGGTTTGGACATTTTTTGCATCTCCGTATAGCATCTACCCAAATCTTTATGCTTAACTGATGGTGGCAAATGTCCACCCTTAGCTATTTAAAAATTATGGGTTAACTTTATAAACTATAAAGTAGGGCGGAAATGCCATGGTGGCCTATTTAAATCTTTTCAATACATAAATTACTTGCAAGAAATCTGTGCATCAGGACTTCATCGAATATTGTTATCGTCACTGCACTTCGAATTCCTAAAATATCATAAAAAAACTTAGTTACTAAATTTTGATTTTGTGCCAAAAAGAGGGTTAGCCCAAAAATGCTGCTTCGCAGAGAGGTAGATTTTTCCAGCCGGAGAGTATTGGGTATTTGAATGTCACGATAACATAACAATAGTCAGGTCCGGCAGGCCGATTTAGGAACATTTCCTAATCATTATGAGTTTCAGTTAACGGAAAAGCTTTTCCGGCGATCTTGCCAAATGCAATAGAATCAATTGGTGCACATGCAAGAAGGACAAAAAAGATGACAATTGCCATAGTTGATTACGGGATGGGCAACCTGTTCAGCATCTATAATGCTCTGGACTATGTGGGTGGCTCACCGAAGATTATAAGCGAGCCCGATGAACTTGCCGGTGCAGAAGGCATTGTGGTTCCGGGTGTGGGGGCCTTTGGGCAGTGCATGGATCGCCTCTGTCGCTTCGAGAGTGCTCTTAATAGTGCACGGGAATGTGCAACACCCATATTTGCCATTTGCATAGGGCTTCAGGTCCTCTTTGAGGGGAGCGAAGAAAGCCCTGCCGCCCGAGGATTGGGATGGATAAAGGGCAGAGTTGTAAAGCTGCCATCATCGGTTATGATACCTCAAATGGGCTGGAACAGCCTTTCCATCAAGCGCCCTGCAGAGATGTTGCAGGGAATCGAAGACGGCGACATGTTCTATTTTGTGCACTCCTACTACGGACGGCCAGATGATGAATCTCTGATCGTTGCTACGACAGAACATGGTGTGGCTGTTACTGCAGCGGTAGCCTGGGACAATATCTTTGCCACTCAGTTTCACCCCGAGAAGTCGGGTGCCAAGGGCTTGAGAATCCTGAAGAACTTTGTGAGGTCCATACGATGCTAGCGAGAAGAATCATTCCCTGTTTGGACTGCGACCTGGGCGTGCCGGGTGGTCGAGTTGTCAAGGGCATCGAGTTCAAGCAGATAAGGTATGCCGGAATTCCTTGGGAGCTGGCCAGCCAATATTATGAGGACGGTGCCGATGAGATCGTCTTTTTGGACATCACAGCATCCCACGAGCGACGTGAGACCATGACGAGCGTCATTAAAAAGACATCGCGATCGGTCTTTGTGCCACTAGCTGTAGGCGGCGGCATAAACGGTGTGCAGCCTGCAAGAGAGGTCTTCAATGCCGGGGCGGACAAGATCACTGTGAACACCTCTGCTCTAAAGCGCCCCGAGCTGATCAGCGAGATATCCGATAGATATGGAAATCAGGCAGTCGTTCTGGCCATAGATGCAAAGCGGCGCTACAATTTAGAAGAAGGCCGGGAGATCGTACAGACCGAGCAAGGGCCCTGTTGGTTCGAATGCTCCTTTTATGGCGGCAGGCAGTTCACAGGTATTGACGCCATCGCCTGGGCAAGCAAAGCGGTATCTTTGGGAGCAGGGGAGATTCTTCTCACCAGCATGGACCGGGATGGGACCTATGATGGTTTCGACATCCCTCTCACAAGCGCCGTGGCCAAAAAGGTAAAAGTGCCTGTGATCGCCTCGGGTGGCTGCGCCAGCCCGCAGCACATGCTGGAGGTCTTCAAGAAGACCGATGCTTCGGCTGCGCTGGCAGCGAGCATCTTTCACTTCGGTGAGTGGAATGTCCGCAATGTGAAGACATATCTCCGCGAGAGAGGTGTGAACGTGCGCATATGAGTCGTTCTCATTGCAGCGTAAGATTTATCCTGAGATCCAGAAAACAGTCGAATGGAGAGAATTTATCAGAAATGGGGTACATAGAGCTTACCCGGGCTCCCTGCAATCAGACCCTGGAAGTCATGACCGTTAATGGTGATGCTGGCTGGGAAAAGAGGTTTGAAGCCATGGGCATACGGAAAGGGAGACGCATCCGCAAAATTGCCGCTCAGCCCTTTGGCGGGCCGATAGTAATTGAAGTAAACAGCTCGAAGATATCGCTCGGCCGCAATATTGCTGCAAAAATCGAGGTGGAGGTTCTCGCCAGTCCCTCCGCTTAGTATTGCTTCCCTCCCGGTTTCATTTAGGTTGCGATGAGTTGCTTTAGCCTCTGGATGCTCTCCATAGCCTGGGCAGACTCGTGCATCTTCTCCTCCTCGAAATGTTTTATGATCGCATCAATGCCCGCTTTTAGCGAGTAGACCTTCATTGGTCTGCCTTTGCCTTCGCGCTTGATCTCTTTCTCTTCTATCCAATTGTTGTCACGCAGGGTACGCATGGCAATGCTCACTTCCGGCTGGCGCAAGTCAGAGCCCATCTCTATTTCGCGAGACGAGGCTTCGTCCACATTAGCCAGAAAGGTTATGAGCGTTGCAACATTGCGCGGAACGCTCAGGGATCGAAGCGTTTCGACAAATTCCATGTCCTTATCATCCAGGATCTTTACGGTGGACTCTTTCATAATCGTCACCATATTTTTCTTGTCACAAATACGTAATGATATAAATAATTTGTTTTGAAAGGGAATGTCTTTAATTATACTTAATTAGACTAATACTTTAGATAATAATTTTAAAAGCAAACTGCATTTACATTTAGGTGACAATACAGGCAAGAATGTGTTGAGTTGAGAATTTATATTTGTGTCAATTTCCAAATGCCAATTAATGGTGTCGCACAGCATGGGTAATTTTGCCGGGCCTTACCCGGGCCAGTATCAAAATTAGACTAAATAATTAATTTAGAAAGAATGGATATATATTCAATAATAATAATATTAACTAAGTTGATTATTATACTCTGCATATCGCACGCCGCGATTGTCGCCTTAATGAAATACCCTTGGGATAGCCAGCCACAGTATTTTGTAGATATAGCCTCAGGACCCTGCAATATATATTTCCTAGCAGGCTAATGCATCATCATGATATCCATAATGGTCTGCGAGAAAGATCTTCATGAACTGGTCCGAACCGAGGTTAGAAACCTCCCAGGGGCTCTCTTCGCCGGGACCAGTCCTCTTCTGCGCCCATTTATGAAAAAGCTGGAAGCCCTGTTGCCTCAGGAGAACAAAGGACGCGGGGACAGCTACGTTCTCTGTGCGCTCCATTCTCACATCGATCAGGTGCATGCCGACGAGAACCTGATTGCCGTGAAGAGCGGCGACAAGGAAGTGGTGATTCGTCGCGAAGAATTGGGCGATTTGATAGGCGAGAGATATCCCACCACAAACCACCACCATCTCAACCTGCCCGGCCTTTTATTCCTGCAAAGCAGCCCCTCCCTCCAGGCAGCCAGCGCCATTCTGCTGCGCCGGGAACACAAGCTGCAAATTCCGGACGGGCGGCGTACCATGCGCTATATCTTTCACATGGGCGTGGCGGCCATTGATGCGGATAAGGAGAAAATAGTGATAATATTCGATATGAACCGGCTGCCCAAGAGAGAGGATGGCTCCTCGGTACTGGTCTAGACAATCAAACGATAATTTCGCGATATGCAGGAAACAGTAGGAGAGAATATAGTGAGCTATTCTCCCCCAAATGTCTAAATTATCAGGCTTTTAAGCCCCCAGAGCAATTTCGGATTGAACCGGAAGAGAACGCGCAGCATGCCGGGAAGATCCAATTTGGCGATGTCTTCCTTGGCCAGGGAGCCGAGGAGCTGATTTAGGTCATTATCGGTAAGCTTGACGAAGAACTCCTTGAACTGGAAGCTCTTGGCTATCGTCTTACCGAAATCGGCTCGCCAGCGGTTTTCGTACTCTTGCAGTCCATCCCGACGGACATTGCCTGACGCTATGGCTTTTGCCGCTATGTCTCCGGCAATGACTCCCGCCCGCATGGCATTGAGAATGCCTCCACCCGTGAGCGGATCGGTCTGATGAGCCGCATCTCCCACCAGCATCACGCCGTCGGCAATTGCAGAGTCAATGGGCCCGGAGCATGGGTCTCCTCCCACGACCATCTCTACCACCTTGCCATTGGGAAAGCGCGATTTCATGAACTGGCGCAGCAGCCGCACAGCTTCGCCGGGCTTGGACCGTGAGCCCTGAATTCCCAGCCCGATGTTGGCCAGCTTCTCGCCCTTGGGAAACGACCAGGCGTATCCTGAGGGAGCTATGCTGTTTCCCAAAAAGAACTCGGTGTATTCGTCATCAATGGATGCATCATGCACCAGGAACTGGGCGCATGATTCGATATCTTGCAGCTTCAACGTGGTATCGATGCCTGCCCAGCGTCCCACCTTGGACTCCACGCCGTCCGCGCCGATGACCAGGGGCGCTTCGATCTGCAGGGGCTCGCCAATGCGTAGAGCCGACACTCCACAAATGGATCCATTATTTCTTAAGAGACCCATTGCTCTGGTCTTGACCAAAACCGTAGCTCCTGCCTGAGCAGCCTGCATGGCAAGGCTTCGATCGAAGATCTTCCTCTCCAGGACGTAGCCCACCTCGTCGCCGCTCTTGTCTTCGGACATGACTATGCTTGTTCCGTCCGGAGCATAGATTCTGGCGCCCTTCACCTCGGAAGATATCCATTCCGGCTCGGGCTTCATCATGCGACATAAGGCCTTTTTGCTGACACCCTCCGCACAGCGCACAGGATCGCCGATCTCCTGACGTTTTTCCAGCATGACGACCTTGAGGCCGGCCAAGGCGGCCGTCTTCGCGGCCATAGACCCGCCCGGGCCGCCGCCTACTACTATCAAGTCGCACTTCATGCCTTGACCTCTAGGGCTCCCACGGGGCATATCTTGGTGCACAGGCCGCACTCCTTACACTCTGCCGAGACCTCGAGCCAGGTCTCCACCAGCTCCAGGGCACATGTCGGGCAGACTCCGACGCAGGCACCGCAGTAGCAGCATTTGTATCTGTTGATGGTAAGCATGAGATCACACTTCAATATTCTATTTCGAAATCCTCGTACCCTTTGCTTTCCAGCTCTGAGAACTCCATTCCCAGAATTATGGCTCCAGTGGGTCCTGTCTTCATGGCCTTGAGCAATTCTCCTACGAGCTTCCTATCTCCTTCCAAAACCGCCTCCACCCCTCCGCTGGGAATGTTTCTCACCCAGCCTTTCACACCCAGAGCACGTGCTCGGTCCTGGGTAAATGCGCGATAGAAAACGCCCTGCACTCGGCCAGATACACGAACGTGCACCGCTATCATTTAGAAGCTCCCGCCACCAGATCTTCCAAAGCCTTGCGCTGGTCTTTAGCCTTGATAATTCCGGAAGCGAGCAAGACTCCGACCGATCCCAACTGCAGAGCGCTTCTCAGATCATCTCCATGCGTTATTCCTGCACCGCAGAGCACACCTACCTTTGGGGCAATGCGTTTGACCGCATCAACTGACTGAGAAATGACCAGTGGATTGGCCTTGGATACGGGAATGCCGCTGCCGATCAACTCCGGCGGCTCCACAGCAACATAGTCCGGCTCCAGTGCGGCCGATGCACGAGTTGTGGCCACGTTGTTGGTGCAGACGATCGTCTTTAGGCCGGACTCGCGAGCGGCGGAGATGGAGGCCTCAATATCAGCCAGCTTGAGTCTTCGCTCGGAATGGTTGATGAGAGATCCGGCTGCTCCCGCCGCCTTCAAGGACGCAGCTGTCACATGGCCCGTAAAGCCGCCATACCCCACACCGTCTACATGCTGAGCATAGACGGGTATCTTTACGGCCTTTGAGATGGTCTGAATATCGGCTACCTGGGGCACTACCACTATTTGCACGGAATAATCCCTGGAGATGTCCTCGCATATCTCCGCCAGGCGTAGAGCCTCCGAGCCGGTCGATTCACGATAAGTCTTGAAGTTGAGCACGATTAAGGTCATAATCTCCCTCGTAGCACTTCTGTAATCTCAATGAGCATATATATTTTGGCTGCATTCGGCCAGCATGTCATTATAATATTTTTCATAAACATCCGGGTGAAGGCACTCTCCGGTAAATATCATCCTTATGCCCCCCCGTAAGATAAAAGCGATTAACGGGAGCATGCCCTTCTCCCGATTGTGGATCATATGATAGAGCAGGCCGGAGGGCTGAGAATAGTCCAGTTTTACCAGCTCTAAATCCTTGTGAAGGGACAGAAAGCTCTCTAAAATCGGCTCGCTCCTCTTGCAGATGTTGCAGTCTTTTCTGCCGATAAAGAGCAGCACCATCCCCATCTTGCGGTCAATAGCCTGGGCCTGCCTTATCGCCGGTCCGTAGGTATCCTTCAAAAAGGAATTCACCACATCGGCTACCTCCTCTGAGGGAACGCCGTACTTTTCGGCCAGCTCATCGCTAAGCTGCACCTCTTTTTCGGCCATGAATCCCTGCACCTGGGCTTTGAGATCCATGGGTGGTGCAATTTTATTCATTCCTTAAATTCGTAATGGTGCTAAAGATCATGAATTACCTTGATCCTCAGCTTTGAGAAGTCGTCTTTGATCTCAACCAAAAAGCCCATGCCGGCAAAGATCTCTTCCAGCTCAATTCGCACGAATTTCTTGGGTGCATCCGAGCCGAAGATGAGGGTGAACTCGCTTTTGCCGGTCTTGTTCATGTTAAAGAGGTTGCACATCTCGAGTCTTCTCAGGATGCTCTCTGCATTGAAGAGCTTGTGCTTGAATTGCTCGGCATGAGCCCGGCAGACCTCTTTATGCAGATTCCAGAACTTTTCCTTGTCCGGATGAGTTTCAATGAAGCTTAAGAACAGTATCCAGTGATCGATATCCATGATCACATGCTCGCCTGCGGAGAGCATTTCCGCATGGGTGTAAACCTTCTTGTCCTCGGCGAAGTCAAAGAGCATCTTGTGTTTGCCAAAGAACTTCAGGG
>JBAQXX010000090.1:0-28407 GCA_049299735.1 Methanothrix sp.
AGACACGCGAGTGGGCGTACGCTGATCAATCGACCCTTCCAATTCCTTCAGGACGGATTTAAGCTTTTCTTCTGAAACCTCTGCACCCAGCCTGACCAGGGCGGTGTAGGTCTTCTCAAATGTGGCCTCTTTAAGCTTCTCCACCATCGCGGAATATGCTTCGGCAAGTCCCAAGACCTCTACTTTGCCTGCGGCGCGACGGTTGATTTCCTCTTCCAGCCTGGCCAGATCGATTGTCCTGATAAGGGGGCGCACCGCCTCCACGATGAAGGGGCGGCCGGTGCCTATCATGCGGGCGTCGATGTCCTCGCGACCGGCGCCATGAAAGACGGTGTCTTCGGCTGCGGCCGCTTCCATCACAGCCGGGCGGATCAGCTCATCCACTGACTCCGGGTACATTTTGCCCGTGCCCTCGCAGCGCGGGCAGCCGCGACCGCGACATTCGCGACAGGGCCAGCGCGTCTGGGGGATGCCGCGCACGAGCTTTCGGTAGCGACCGCGAATGAATATGGACGCGATCTGCAGCTGCACCTCGTCCTTTTCCAAATTGAGGTGAACTACCACATCCGGGTTCTTCAAATCAACCGTCTTTCCTGTCAGGGCGGAAAGTCGCTTTCCCACTTCGCGATTCAGCTCCGACTTGAAGGGCTCGGCATGGGTGGAGCCGCCGTCCGCCAGCAGCAACTCCTCGTTCTCAGAGAGAAGGCCGGACATCTTTGTGCCCACGACCAGTGTCTTAATCTCCCGGCCAGCGATGGCGGCGGCCGCTTTGTCCGCCCAGGCGTCCAGCTTTGCCGGGGCCATATCACCTAAACATATCGTGCAGCGGGCATCCTCCTCGTCTTTTCGGCCAAGCTTGAGGCGCGCCGATCGGAAGGAGGGCGCCAGCTCTTCTTGCAGGGCAACGTCCTCGTCGGCTGCGGCCTGCATGGCCAGGGCAGTCTTGAGGGAGCGACCGCGCTCGGTGTTGGTAAGGCCGGTAGAGAGCATGGCAAACTGGCGGCCCAGGCAACTGTCGCAGATGGGGCCGAGGCTGATGATCCTCCTGGCCGTGTCAAGGATGTTGTCTTTGGGATTCTCTGGATTTTCTAAATTGTCTTCACTCATAATGACTCTTCATATCCTGGGATCGAGCTTCTGGTTTATTTAAGCTTGCAATTGATCTATCCAGGTGAGGTTCTGGCCTGGATGAGATTGGGGCATATTTCGTCATGAGCAAGCCCCGGTTTACTCATTTGCGGCGCAAAAAATTACCTAGAATGATAGTGTTCTTGAAATCTATTCGCCGATATATTTCGCCAGGAAGTCGAATGGAGCTGGTCTATTCTTTGCCAGCAGATAGGCATCGTATGAGCATAAGATGACGCCCACAATCCAGCCCAGTCCCGAGCTGATGATTGCGATCAGCGCCGAGAATAAGAACAGAACTATTCCTCGTTTGGTGTACCCCAAATAAACGTGACCCAAACCGGCAATGATGAGATTTAATATCACTGCAAGTAACGGACTTTTGGAATTAGACATGCAATAACACCCCATTTCCTCCGACAAATATATCCTCATCCCTGCATAAGTACGTTGGTGTCCAGGAACCAGTTTAAGAGAACAATGCAGTGGTCGGCGTGCAAGCTGGTCTGCCCCAGCGATACTACCTTTGCCCCGGCCTGCTCGATCAGGCTCTCCTCTTCGGGCGTCATGCCGGTGTGGTCTCCCAGGATGAATGCTGCGTCACCGGAAAAGCTGCTGGCGTCCGGGCCCTCAGCAAGGCCGCGAATGTCTGCGCCATCCTCTCTAAGGTAAATCAATTTTGCATCTTTTAGATCGGCCAGTACCTCGGCAAGGCCGCCCGTGCGCACGAAAATGCCGGAAGTGGACATAGCCCACTCCGCCGCAGCGGGCAGCGCCAGGGCTTTCTTGAGCAGAGTCGCAGTGGTGCGCTCGTCCGGGTTGAGGTGGCGCAGAGTCTCGCCCACGAGCCGTATGGTCTTGGGAATCTCTCCGCCTAAGAGGATCAGGTAGACGCAAACGTCCTTTCGAATGCCGTGCGAGAGGACGAAGGCGGCAGTGACGGAGCGGCAGAGGATGTCCAGGCGGCCTGAGGTTCCGGGGATGTCTTCCAGGGAGAAATTGGGGGTAGTGGTGGCCTTGTGGCCGACGACGATGAAATTGCGCATAGGTTTTGGAAAGGCCAAGGGATACAAGGGTCTTACGCTTCGAAAAGGATAATAACACAAAGGCTGACTTTAGATAATTAAATCGGAGAATTAGATGATTCGCGTCATATCCCTGGACATGGACGGCACCCTGGTCAAATCCAGGTTCGTGGACAAGGTCTGGATGGAAGGCATGCCCATGCTTTACGCAGAAAAGACCGGTCTGGATTTTCCTGCTGCCAAGAGTTACGTTGTCGGCGAGTACATGAAGGTTGGCAGCGGCCAGCTGGAATGGTACGATCTGCTCTACTGGATCGAGAGGTTCGGACTAAAGGTGGGCAAGGACGAGCTATTGCAGATGTACGAGGACGAGATCGAGACCTACCCTGAGGTGCCGGAGGTGCTGGAGCTGCTCTCTGAGAACTATGAGCTGGTGGTGACATCCAACGCCGCTCGTGAGTTCATCGACATTGAGCTGGACGGCCTGTCGGACTACTTCAGCGAGACCTTCTCTGCCACCAGTGATTTCCGAGATGTCAAGAAATCGCCACTGATCTATGGCGCAGTCTGCGCTCACATGGGCGTCAAGCCCTTTGAGGTCCTGCACATAGGAGATCATTACAACTACGACTACGAGTCGCCCCTGGAGGCCGGCCTGGATGCGTTCTTTCTGGATCGCAAAGGCGAGCGCTCAGGCCGCGAGGTAGTGGGCGATCTGCGAGAGGCAATGGTGCTGATTGACGGCTTCATTTAGGGAAGACGGGGTAGTATGGTGCAGCAGAGTGATTAGACCCTGAGGCAAACGAATTCATCATAAGATGATGTGGTGATCATTGTCGTAAGCTCTGACCTCAATTCTTACCTAAACTCATTCAAGCAGAATAGAAACATCCCAGATCCAACTTGACGTATAAAGGAAGATGACCACATGAAGAGAGAAACGAGGCTGATTTTAGCACTGGATGTCACAACGCGAGAACGGGCCATTTCCTTGGTAATTCAGCTAAAGGATTACTTCGACGCCATCAAGATCGGCTATCCCCTTATTCTCTCTGCGGGTCTCGGAATCGTAACCGAGATCTCTGCCACTCTGCCTGTCATCGCAGACTTGAAAATCGCCGACATTCCCAACACAAACCGGCTCATCTGCCAGGCGGTGCTGGGTGCAGGGGCGGGCGGCATCATCGCTCAGGCCTTCACGGGAAAGGACTCTCTGCAAGCCTGCGCAAAGAGCGCCGCAGAGCATGGAGCCGATCTCTTTGTGGTAACGGAGATGAGCCACCCTGGGGCGGAGCTGTTTATGGCTCCCCAGGCGGAGAAGATGGCACGGCTGGCGGTAGAGGTGGGCGCAGCCGGTGTTGTGGCTCCAGCCACACGCCCGGATAGAATTAAGCTGATCCGCTCCATCATCGGAGAGAGGATCATCATCTCGCCTGGCGTAGGCGCTCAGGGAGGCTCCGCCGGTGCAGCTCTGCAGGCTGGTGCAAACTATCTGATTGTGGGCAGATCTGTTTACGAGGCAGAGGATCCCGTAGCTTCTGCAAAAAAGGTTCTTGCTCTTCTCCAGCCTGCCTAATTGATGCGAACGGGCCGGACCGATGCTTTCCAGCCGGCTTTTCAGAACTTTTCTATATCTGTAAATTGATATATTACTATGATCGTAGCAGATTTCGCCACTATCCCCTTAGGGGAGGGAACCAGCGCCTCTCAATATGTGCTGGCCGTTCATGAGCTTTTGAGACAGTCCGGCATCAAATTCGCAGCTGGACCCATGTCTACCGCTATTGAGGCAAGCAGCTTTGAGCAGCTCTTTGAGGTGATCGAGAAAGCGAATAAAGAGCTGGCAAAGATGGGTGTGAAGAGAATAATAACCTCGGTTCACATCGATTACCGTCTGGATAAGGATATCTCGATCGAGTCCAAACTGGGAATCGAGCCGAGATAAAAGAGGTTTAGTGCAACAGACACGGATGTGCAAATGCATGGTCCAAAATTACTTTTTCCTATATAACGGTTCCATAATGTATGGAATGAATTTTCAACAATTGCGGCGGTAGATTAATCCGGCATCATTGACGATGTCTCAGATCAGAGAACCGTAAGGTATAGATAAAGTCAGAATATATACGTATGGCATGAAAAAAATATTTGTGGCTCTGTCTTTAGCTGTCTTATGTACATGTGTGCTTGTCTTGGCAGAAGAACGGAGCAATCAATCAGCAGATTTGACAGAAGTAGTTCAGGTCAATCTCATTGATACAGCCCAACAAAATAGTGTGGACACGAAGGACGGTCTCAATATAGCTCAAGTGGCATCTGGAAAGAATGCCAGCGTCAATCTAGTAATGGGTCCAGTCGGCTCGGTCCTAAAGATGCACTATCATCAATACAGTGATGAGATAACCTATTGCATTAAAGGCCAGGCCGTCATGAACGTATCCGGCAAGGAATTAGTGATGAAAACCGGAGATCTGATGTACATACCGGCATTAACGCTTCATGGATCAGAAGTAACCGGCAATGAAACTTTGCAGCTCATCTCTATCTTTTCGCCACCATTTGATGGGAAAGACAGAATTTACGTTTAGCGCCCCTTCCGTTTTTATGATAACCAGTTTTTTTTAAAGAAATCGAAATATTAAACACTCTCGCAACCTTTTTTATCCATACTCTGGTATTCAATGCATATGCCTTTGCCAAATCTATACTTTCTAGCCTTTGAGCTTCTGGTTTTGGTGCTCTTCCTGATCAGTATGCTAAACGCATGGCAGCGAGGCTCCTGGGTTGTCTGGCAGCTTCTTGCCGGGGTTCTCTTCGGCTTGCTGCTTGAATGGGCTACTATCCAACAGCTCAATGCTTACGAGTACGGACATTTTCTGTTAATGCTTGGTCCGGTCCCGGTTATCATTGGCATCGCATGGGGGACTATCATTTACAGCGTTCGCGCCTTTTCCGATAGCACCAACCTTCCAGAATGGGCACGACCGGTGCTTGACGGCTTGCTGGCCTTGAGCATTGATCTTTCCATGGATGCAGTAGCCATTCGCCTGAGTATGTGGGATTGGGGAAATGGTTTTGATTATCAGTACTTCGGAGTCCCTTACAACAACTTCTGGGCATGGTTCTGGGTAGTATTCTCATTTTCATTCAGCCTTCGAATGCTATCAAGACTTCCCGGATTCTATGGGCGCTGGCTCTCCCCGGCTGGAGCAGTAATCTGCGGCACTGCCGGCGTGCTCGTCACCAACCGTCTCATTACAAGTATCCACATTGACCTGGTGCATTATTCTGTCATCATCGCAGTCTTAGGTGGCGCTCTGTTATTGGTGCTGTCAATGCGCCCAAAAATCTCTGTCATGTTTCCGGGTGCGTTTATCTTTCTTGTGCCGCTCGGATTTCATGCCTATTTCCTGACCGCAGGATTGATTTCTGGGGTCATTTTAAACCCTCCTTTTCTGCTGATGGTAAGCATGATCCTGTGTGTGATAGCGCTCGGACTTCATCGAGAAGCTCTAGAATGCTGGTATCGGTCCAAATGCCGATGGTGCCACCTCATGAGTATGCCTCCAAAATCCTCGTAAAGGAGCGGGTCGTGCTCCACGATAAGGAAGCTGTGGTGGTTCTACTCCTGGATGGTCATGGGTTGAAAAATGGTGTTCGCGCACTTTCAGCGATATGTTGTCGCGTCGAATTAGCCGATGGTCCATTCAGTGTATCGCAACTTCCCACTTCCAGCCCAGTGATGCCGCTTTGGCGAAAGCATCATCCGATTCATCTTTAAGTCCGAGCTTATTGAGGACCTCTCCCTTGAAATGCCATGCGGCGGGATCTGAGGTATTAATCTCCAAGGCTTCTTCAAACGAGGCCAAAGCATCTTCATATCGGTTAAGTCGATGCAGAGCAATTCCTCGGTATATCCAAGCCGGAATAGATGATAGATCAATCTCCAAAACTTCATCGAAACACTTTATGGCATCTTCATATTGGCCCAAATTAATGTATGTTATTCCCTCATTGAACCACGTCTTTGTATCGCAAGGGTCTATCTCAATTGCCTTTTCGTAGGAGTAAATTGCATCTTCGTAGCTCTGCAATTGGGCGAGAGCATTGCCTTTATTGTTCCAGGCATCGAAGTAGTTAATATCGATATCTGTAGCTCGTTCGAAGCAGTCCACTGCGTCATTGTATCTGTGTAAAGCAGAGAGAACATTGCCCTTGTTGTTCCAGGCCATGGCATAACTGGGATTGCTTGCTATGGCACACTCAAAAGATTTGATGGCTTCGTCGTAGAGCTCCAGGTTCTTTAAGGTAACTCCTCGGTTATTCCATGTATCGGCATTCTCTGGATCCAATTGCAGGGCCTTATCAAAGGACCTGATAGCCTCCTCATATTGGCCCATCTCATCCAGAGTTAGACCTCTATTGTACCATGATGAGGCACTCCCTTCGTCGAGTCCCTTCGCTTTATCGAAGCACTTTATGGCTTCGCTGTAGCGGATTAATCTCTTTAGAACAATTCCCTTATTATTCCAGAATTTCGAGCTATCCGGGTTAATCTCTATAGCCTTATCGTAGCTGAAGAGAGCCTCACTGTACCTACCCTGTTCGTAGAGGCAAACACCTTTATCGAACCAGACTGAGCTGTTGGACGGATCAATTTTCAGGGCCTCGTCGTAGGATTCTAAGGCTTCCTCATGGCGGCCCAAGTACTTATAGTGAATCTCAGCTTTTGCACACCAGCCAGCAAGGTTCCTGGGATCGATCTTGATGATATTATCGAAGCAGATAAATGCCTCTTCGTATTGACCAAGCTTTCTTCGAAGGAGACCTTTATTTTGCCAAGCTCTAGTATCCCACGGTTTGATTTTTAAGAACGCATCGTAGCAATCTATGGCCTCTTCATATCTTCCCAGCTTGTCGAGGGTCACTCCTTTGTTATTCCACGCATCTAAATAGCGATTATCTATATCCAAGGCACATTCAAAGGACGAAAGAGCTTCTTCATAAAAGCCCAATTTATATAGAGCTAAACCTCTTTCATACCATGCATCCGGAATTTGAGGAGTGATTGAGGTCGCTTTTTCGTAGCAGTTAGCTGCATCTTCGAAACGCTCATTTTTATAGAATTCTGATCCGGCCTTCAAGAAATAGGAAGCGAAGTCATCACTTACCGGAACTAAGAAGCTTCCTGATTTACTGCAGGCAACGGGGGCTGGCAGTGGCACCATTGCCTTTTTCATGGCGATCAACTTACCAGTTATTTTTATGAGTTCCTCGCCGTGCTTGATTTGTTGCAAGGCCAGGTATTTGCCGTACAATGCTTCTTTCAGCAATGGATTGATCTCAAGTGCTCTATCAAATGATTCTGCAGCTTCCTGGTAGCGACCCATGTTCCCTAAAGCTACGCCTCTGCTCACCCAAGCGTCTATAAAAGTGTGGTTAATCTTGAGCGCATTTTCATAAGCTGATACTGCCACTTTGTATCGGCCTAGTTTGCTCATGGCATTGCCCATGCCGCACCAGGCATCTATGAGCTGCGGATTTATCTCAAGAGCCTTTCGGAAGTCGTCTATAGCCTCATCATATCTGCCGATTCGGTGGAGTACATTGGCTCTATTCTTGAGGGCTTTAAAAGAGTGAGGATTAATCTGCAAGGCTCTTTTATAGGATTCCAGGGCATTTTCGAATTGGCCTAAGTCTGAGAGGGCCAGACCTCTTTCGCACCAGTAAACATCTATAGAATAACTGGTTTCTGCTGCCTTGTCATAGATATTGTTTCCCGGGCAGATGGCGGAAAGAGATTCGATTTGCATCTGCTCATGAATTATGGCCGTTTTTGGATCGATGGGGTGTTTATTTGCTTCTTTTGATCTGTTCGATATTTTGGGAATTCTATTTTGTAATGATTTTTTTAAGTTCTTATAGTTTAATTTCAAATTAGAGAAAATATTATTCATTGCTGACACTATGTATGAAAAAAAAACGCGAGGTGAGGCAGATCGCTCTGTAGAGGTCATGGCATTACCTAATTAATAACTTAATTAAGATCTTTAAGGTATTAAAGTCTTTTGCTTTTAGTATCACGATAAAATTTTCTCAGATGGAACGCTTATAATCATGAACAACCGAATGTTGACTTGACATGGGATGAATATGGGGAAAATTCCTTATATCTAATTACTATCACTAAATATCGATAAAATCATTTTAAAAATAAATCCGATCAATATGCAATTTTAATTTAAAAATAAATTTGATTTAGTCTGTTGATCAAAGACATCTTTCAGCAAGCATAACTCGCCAGATAAAATTGGCTGCCCAGGATTTTTCCTGCTGAGTTAGGGGTAATGTCAAGATCTTCTTGCCTTCTGCATCTATCGTAATTCTCTTCATGAGTGCCTTCAAATTAGTTCTGTCTTCTTGAGACCATAATCCACCGAATTCGTCCCATCTATGCAGACATTCTGGATCCATCTCGCCGCTCTCTGATAACGAAATTATCTTATCTAAGCTTGATTGAGATCTGTTGAATGAAAAAGTATCCACTACCATAATTAGTCCTCATTTTTATCGCCAGGTCGTAGTTCCGTTAAAGAATTATTCTCGCCAAGATCATTGAGATACAGACATTGGCGCCATCTCTCCTCTTGTGGACATCGTGCTATTTGCAGTCCTCTTTCTCTTAGAGGTCATTTGATCTTCTGTGACATTCAAATACTTCGAAAGCCTCTCTTTATATACATCTTCACTCTCGATACTGCTAATTATCGGGTCTAGGACTCCTTCTGCAGACCATTTTTTTAGCCTTGTACGGACTGCCAAATAAGATCCATATTTACGAGGAATCTCCGTCCAGGTACAACCCGTCTCCAACACATATCGTACCGCGTCTAGGATTTTCCTATCTTCAGTTTTAAACACTCTATTGTATGGCTGTTGCGGGATGTATTGCTTCACATAGTCCCATTGGGCATCGCTCAATTCCTCGAAGTTATCAAGGCCTTTTCTAAGGTATTTGCCGACAA
This sequence comes from Methanothrix sp., assembly GCA_049299735.1. GTDB lineage: Archaea > Halobacteriota > Methanosarcinia > Methanotrichales > Methanotrichaceae > Methanothrix. Next base: position 9,179 of record JBAQXX010000090.1, read on the forward strand.
GATCAAGAACTATCTGATTGTCCTCGCTGGGAAAACGCACCGAGACTGAAAGCTCAACTCTACTCTCAAATATCTTCTCAGGGTATATGCTCCTTTGGTTGGGCACCATCGGGCTTAAATTAGGATAAGCATCGAAACGCCATGGTGGTAGTTTTTCGCCCTCATGACCCAATATCCGATAGGAGAACCAATCATTAACTTCCGGATGATTATGAATCCGATCTCCCAGTGATTTAATCAATATCGTCAAGAGCCTCTCAACTTCTTTCATGGAATAGAACTCTATCCAGATTATTCCTGGTTCGTTCTCTTCGCAAGAATTGCAGGTTCTTATCTTTGCGTCCCACAGCGTTAATAGAAGAGGCGCGATCCCTTCATCTACCTCTATGAAATCTTGCTCTCCTGGATAGTAAACTGTAGTCTGCTTATGGTCAAAAGTAATTTCCCTTCCCCCCTTCAATGAATCTGGCCCCTTTAATGCGCAGTCTATGCGAGTCGTTTCTTGTCCTTTTCTTCTTGATTTGGGCAAACTCACCTATCTGCTTAAAGAAATGCTACTTAGTCCTCCCCGAAATATTTGTTAGGTGCATTTTATCTTCGGAATGGCTGGTTGCTTCTTCGGCTAAATGCACTATTTTATTATGCGATTTTCAATCTATAAAAAGTTTGCTAAAATAATTAACATCAAGGTGTATTTTTTTGTAATATTTCGGCAATAAAAAATGTATTATGCAATATACCTATGCCTTATATACTCTTATTAAATTAGCTAAACTGAATTTGGAATTTTGGATCTAATAACGTTCTCTGGGTTCTCTATCTCCCCAATTAAGACCGTATTTAGCAATCATGCGCATCTCCCATTTCCAGATGGAAATTTGTATGGTATTCGCTTTCAGTAGATCTAAATGGTTTAAATGATTTTCTAGCGGTCGATCTGGTAGTAACAAAGAATTCATCCATCCTGCAAAGTCTTGGCAAATAAAAACTCGTTCTCCGCTTCAATTGAGGCGGGATCTACGATAATTGATTATTATTACCGATATTACTATGAATGTTATTATTAGCTTAAAATGCGATTAAACTAATTTAAAAAAATTTGAATATTAATAGATACATATGTCTAGTGGGGTCTAAAATTACATGCGCCTGATAAATTCTCTGCGGGCTTCATCCCTTTCTTAAATGATATATAAAAACCTGCTTATTGAGTTAGATTTGATGAAATTTGGCTCGTTTTGGTAAGTTCTGGCGAATGCTATTATTGGCCTCAGATCTATAATTCCGAGTTCATGTCGGGGCAAATGACTTTATAGCCAAGCCGGTAACAATGTTGGTACTAAAGGCCGCTATCTAGCGCAATTTATCTGATGCTTGGGATAAGTCCCTGATTGCACGGCCTTCCGCTTGCGAGATTCTCGCATAGTCGTCTCTCTTGATTGACCGAATGTCGTCGTAGAGACGCGGGTCCTGCTCCACGATCAGGACGCTGTGGTGGTTCTCTTTCTGGATGGTCATGGGCTGAAAAATGGTGTTCGCGCACTTCCAGTGGTGTGTTGTCGAGGTTTAGCCGACTGGAGCTGCGGCCGCCGATAGAAGAGGATCTTGTTAGTGCTGCAATTCCTGGTGGTGTTCAGGGCGCCGGTCAGCGTCTCCACGGGGGCGACCAGGACGCTGAATGTCTCTGGGAGCAGGTAGAAGGCCGGATGGAATTCGATTTCCATGATAGGTTATGGGTGAATGCGGGGATATGATCGCGAGGCAAGGGGGTGGGGCGAAAGTGCCAATCCATAAACCATTTGCCTGTGATCAAACGCACAACGAGGACCAGGTCCTTTAATCCCATTTCGGCCGAAAAGTGTATTATCTATAACGATTAGATAGATAGCCTGCTGCGAGATAAGGCTGTAGCCGATTAAGCTCCGAGAATTGGGCACCTCGCTTAATTGCGAAGTATTCGGTGAATGCGAGAATCAGTCGTACCTCGTTTGGTCTTATATGAGCGCGGCAAGAATCGAAATGTGTGCAGGCGAAGCGGGTGCAGGCTTTTCATCTCTGATGACGTGTCCCTGTAAGAAGGGCGCTGTGTCAAAATCCAGTGCTGCCTCGCCGTTGCCTGTGTGATGGAGCAGGGCGATCTCAAGGCCGCCACTACGGTGGTTGGTCCCTTCGAGAAGGGCATTGTGGATCGGTGCTTGACTCGCCTAAAACATCACTGTATTATCTCATGAATGAGCCTGCGAATTGGATTTTCCCTCTGGCTTCTTCTTCTTCTTCTTCAGCTTATCCATAGGGCCCGAAACCCTCTCCTGGGCACCCGTCAGGGAGAAAAGAGTAGGAAAATTGTGCTTGAAATCAAACATTTTAATGATGACATTACACGGAAGTGTCTATTAATATTAGGGACTGCATCTTAGGGGCTGGAGTGCTAAAATGAGACTTAGAGTAATCAGCGCCAGAAATGAGATCCCAAATTTGAACCCAAATGAGAAGACAGTTCACCTGGCATTCCGGGCCAGCAATGTAGATTTCCTTAACCTGATGCAAAGATGCCCCAGGCTGAGAATGATTCAGGTCCCGCCATCCTACCGCAAGACCATGTCCAATGCCATCCAGGTATTCCTGGACATGCAGGGCATTGATATGCTGGAAGGCGACGTGTGGGGCCACAGAAAGGATCTGGACGAGTACTTCACCGTGGAAGACAGCACGCTTGAAGAGATTCGCGCCCTGGCCGCCAGCGGCGCATCCGCGGACGATGTGGCCAATCAGATTCAGAAGAAGGCCAGGATCGGCTCGGAGCTGATCAAGTACATCGCCAAGACCAAGATTACCGCTTGAGCCCGCACGCTGTGCCAGGGCTCAGCTAATCCTATCCTATTTTATTGTTGGTCGAGATTTTCCCGTTCTGGAGTTTTCCGACCGCCAACTACATGGAGATGCATGCCGTCGTGGCACTGCATTTGGCTACGGGCCTGTGAGGCTGATATTTCGGCGGGCTGAAAAAGTTGCGCGCTTTAACAGGCGCAGTAATCTGCCGGATCTCACGCTAATACACGGTCGGGGCATGAAGCGGCACAGGTCGTTGGCGAGAGGGCGGGCAAGAGGCCCCATGAAAAGGTTCCGGCAATTCGGACGCTGTGTGAGATTCCAGCGCTTATGCTGCCTTCGAGCCCGGCTTGATGTCGAGCTTCGGGCAGGGTCAGGCCGTCTACTATCGCGGTGATCGGCTCCTCTGAGGAGGGCGCTGTGGATTTGGCGCTGGCCCGCCTGGAACTTGATATCGTATTCTCTTGATGATTTCTTTTGGGCGGAGAAGGTCTTTTCTAAATTGAAGCGAAAGCCTTTTATATCGGCAATTGACGTATAGTATCTTGGCAAAAGCCGATGGCCATTTTCCCTCCTACATCCAATTGACTTTTGCCTCCCTCCTTCTTATCCATCTTTCGTGAGATCCCAACTTGATTGGTATACTCGTATTGATTAATCCCGGCCATGGCTAGAGATCACGACGAATCTATTTTCCATAGCGCATCATCCGGCAGGTCCATTCAACTCATTATTTATAAAACTAATAATTTAAATTTAGGAGCGACCGGTTTTTCAGGGCTTATCTCCTGCAAGGAATCCGGGCAACTTAGACCGCAGATACCCTTTGCTGAAATCTACATCTTCGGCTCTGATCTGGGTTCATCTCACTCACACGTAGGCCAGCTCCAGCCAGAAGGATCAGTATACATCGCTCTCGATCGTCCTGGGTGGACTTGAGCAAGGCGTTGAACTCTGCATGGGTGAGAAATCTCTCCGGCCCATGGTCTTTCCGGACGACCTTTATCCTACTTCAAATTTCTGATTATGATATAAATCCTAAGTTGTAATCGATAACTGCAAATCAATTCGCGCTCAAATTTTGGCAACATTTTTTTGATCAATTGACCAGGTTAATAAAAACTCGGCTTGCGATATTGATTTCGGATGAGAAAAGGAAGACCTCATTACTTTTAGGCGTACGTGGTCGTCGTGCCAATGTATATGCAATGTTAGTATTGTAGCCTAGAACTACTTGCTTCTTTTCAAGCAGAAGTCTAAGATGTTTATAATTGGGTAAAAATTTGAGGCTGTCATCACCACATTATCAACGAGATTAGCATTAGGTCTCCCAACACCTTTATTAATCAAGTTATCATTTCCAGAAGGAGGCTTGAATTATGGAATTCCTTGACATTATGAGCATCTCACACCGCTATATGGAGATACTAAACCCTTCCACGCCTGAAAAGATCATCAAACTTGGCAAATTACTCAAATTGAAAAAAGGAAACCGGGTCATTGACTTCGGTTGTGGTTGTGCCGGACCCCTTACTCTCTGGGCTGAGGAATTTGGTATTACTGGTATTGGAATAGATATATCCAAGGATTTCTGCGACAGGGCCAGGCAAAAACTGGCTTCGAAAGGTTTATCGGACCGAATCGAAATCGTTTGCTCCAATGGGGCTGATTACGTATTCGAAGAAGGGGTTTTCGATGCAGCAACATGTATTGGGTCAACTTTTATTTTTGGCGGCTGCCAGCAGACACTCCAAGTACTGAAGCGAGCTGTTCATCAGAATGGACGCCTTGGCATCGGTGAAACCCACTGGCTTAGCAATCAGGTACATCCGGCATACGCCCAAAAACAGACAACTACCCATACAGAAACGGAACTAACTCAATTTACCCGGGATGAAGGCTTTGAACTCGAATACATCATTCGTGCCAGCTACGACGACTGGGACAGGTACATTTCGGATGGCTGGTATGGACTGATACGTTGGCTCGAAGAAAATCCCACCCACACTGACTATGAACAGGTATTCAAGCATTTCCGTACTGACCAGGATGATTATTTACAGTTCCTACGCCAATATATGGGTTGGGCCATGTACTGCCTCGCTCCCATGAAATCTCGTTGACATGTAGTCATGATTCTACATCGCGTTTATGATTTCACTAATGCCTGTAATTCGATATCGCGCAATTGTCGATAAATCATTCCATAGTGTCCTAGAATGGTCTGTTTGCCAGAACCGAATTTATGACCACCGAAGCTAAAAGAGAAAATGGGCAGGAATACTTGCAGGTTATACGCACAACTCTAATCGAGACGCTTTTAGATCCTTACACTCATCGGCGCCCGAATCCATGCAGATCAAACGCCTCTTCCCCCAGGGAGAGCGTCTGCCGGCGCGAAACCTCCTGGGCCGCGGCCTCTTCTGCCAGCCGGTCGATGGTCCGGAGCACTTTCTTGGCACTCAGGCGATCGGAACTCCGGCCAGGGATGTGCCACCCGGCCTGAAGGCCTCCCGCCTACTTACTTGGCATCATCTTTGCTGCTGAGAAGCCCTGCCTGAAACGGCCTTCTGGTTCACAGCGTCCACCTCAATCTGCTCGATGATGTGCTTTTGCACGCCTGTCCGGATGGTCGGTTGCTCGACACACATGAGGAGGTGGCCTCCTCTCTGGAAACTGACCAGTCTTGCACCCGGAATGGTGGAAGCTGCGAACTGTGCATTGTGGTAGAGCTGCAGTGTATCGTCTGTGGCATGGAATATTAGGGTCGGAGCTTTGACTGCCGCAATCCTCTCGTTGGGCATCTTTGCCTTGTTGTCGAAAGCAGCACCGTCGGATCGAAGCGTTACCGGATTCATGTAATCGATAACCTGGTCGACTAATTCCCGCTGGCCAGGGGTAAGACCGGCAATGACCTCGTCGTTGGCGCCCATCAGCTCCATTAACTGCCTCTTGAACAGCTTGGTGATGGCCCAGTAAAGCGGGTCATGCTTGAAAATGGTCATCAGCATGTCGCCTTTCTGGTTCGCTTGCACTTGGTCTTGTGCGGCTGAAGACGCTACACCGCAGGAGATGAGCGTAAGCGAGGATACTCGTTCAGGGTACAATACGGCAAAGAGTAGAGCGGATGGGCCGCCATGGGATAATGCGACGACAGCAACTTTATTGATGCCCAGCTGGTCGAGCAAATACGCGTAGGCACGCGCCTGGTCGTCAAACGTAGCACCTTCGTGGAAGGTTGAGCGCAGATATCCAAAGCGCGAAGGCGTAATCCAGTGGAATTGGTCGCCCAGCACAGCCCGCGCAAGGAGTTCTCCCTGATCGTAGCCGCCGCCACTACCGTGAATTACCAGGACATCGGGGCCTGATCCGACTTCGGTGAATTCAATATCCCCGTAGGGCGAAGTTATGACTGTGCTCTTTCCATTGATACGTTCATAGGCTCGATTCATATCCCAGAAATATGCTGCTGAAACCAAAACCACTGCTAGGATCAACCCTATCGCAATCCAGCGCAGAACCCTTCTTAACATCTTGCTCTCCGTTTCAGTATCAATTCAGCTTGTCAGCATCGCTCATTTAAAGAATTTTTCCCAGATATACTAATGCAAAACCTTAATCCAACAGAGCTCTGGAATCGTTAAGCTTCTAAATAAGGATAGCTTCTTTCCGAGATCAGGCTGATCAAGGGGCTGGCAGAGCCTGGTGTTAGGGCCCCTGCACCCCATCACCGAAAAGCTGGGCAGCATGATCCCCCAAAAAATCAGGCGTTTTGGACAAGATGTCGATCCCGGTAAAGCTGCAAATAATCTACCTCTACCTGGACTAGCCCTGCGTTCCTGCAAAAAAAAGGCGCTACTGTTTCACTCTGCTTAGTGCCTTGGCTTTCTTTCCTTCCTCTATTAGTTCTTTGACCCTTTGGCCGCCCTTATGGCCAATCTCTTCATAAAAATCCTTTCCGTGTGTCTGGGCGGTTTTCATGCCGCCTTTTCTGCCTGCCTCCTGAACCGTCATCGTGCCCTTTACTTCTTTCTTGGAACTCTTTTTATCTTCTGCCATTCATATTTCTCCGAAACTTGTTATTAAAACTAATACATTTGCCACTAATTTTCCCCTTTATTGCGGTATTTGCGACAAATGTTTTCAATGTGGCTTGTTCATCATAATCCCTCGCAGCAAATTTCGAGGAGATCTCAAATCACTCAATATCAATTAGTTAGCAATTGATATTCATACTATCTTCTTTAAATATTTATGTTTTACGCCTTTATTTGTCTGAGAACGATCTCGAAATTAATGCAAAAATCTTGAAAATTGCGTATTATTTTGGCCCTGATAATATCATCCATAACGAATAACTGTTGATATATTAGCGATTAGCAGGAATACCACTAAATACTCCAATGCCAAATCACCTCACGCTAACTAGCCGTGCCATGCTATTGCAAATCAATGTCAGTGTAGCACATCTGAAGGATGATCTATCGATTTGAAGGCATTCTTGCGCCGGAAAGGAATCTCTATTTATAATCTCTTAGTTAGTTCATTACTTGCTTATTTGATTCGTCTTCCTGCTCCTTAATATCATCGTATCCGATTCTGGTTACCGTCATCTCTTTGACCAGCGCCATGGCTATTTCTCTCAGTCCCAGCTCTTCCTCTGCCTGGAGGATCTCGTCCTTCTTAGCCCGGGTCATGGGCTTGCTGGGTACGGCAGTGCAGGATTTTGTCTCTGCGGCAATGCCGTAAGTGCCGATCTTCCTTGCCAGATCGGTTATCTCTGTTTTGTCCAGAGAGATGAGCGGATGGAATACAGGAACTCCGATTGCCGCCTGCTCAGCCAGGATGTTATCTGCGGTCTGCGAGGCCACCTGGCCCATGGAATAGCCGGTGACAATGCCCAGGCACCCCTGCATCTCCATGACTTCGGAGGCTATGCGGTACATCAAGCGCCGGCAAAGAACGCATGTGGCTCTTGGATAGTGAGATGCGATCTTCTCAATTCCCCGGCTGATGGGAATAGTGATAAAATCTATCTTTCGGCCTGTCGTCCAGTTCGCCAGAACCTGTGCGCATCTCATGGACTGGTCTATAGCATCGGCATAAGGTCTGGAGTCGAAATGCAGGAGGGTGACCGGACAGCCCCTCTTCATCATCATCCAGGCGGCCACGGGCGAGTCAATGCCACCGGAAATGAGTACTAACATCTTGCCCTGTGAGCCCAGGGGCAGGCCGCCCACGCCTTTCACCACTTTGGTGAAGATGAATGTCCGATTTTTCCTGGCCTCGACGAATATTACCAGTTCCGGTTCATTCAGGTCCACGGCGGAGTGCGTCGCAACTCTAACCGCTTCGCCCACGATCCGTCCTATCTGTTCGCTGGAGAACGAGACCCCTGAGCGCCTGGGCCTGATGGCAAAAGTGCTCGGTCTGGCATCGCCAACCAGTTCTACCGCCGCCCGGCTTATCTCCTCCAGATCGGAAGCTACAGTTACGGCCGGGCTTGTTGAAACCACTCCAAAAACCCGTGCTACAATCCCGCTTGCCCTGGAGTCAGAGGTATGGACGAAGATCCTGCCTTCGCCCCTCTCCATTCTATGCTCCACTCCGGCTTTATGCAAGGAAATAGCTATATTGCCGGCTAAAATGCGTTCCCAGTTCTGTCTGGTCCAGCTATCTTTTAGTGTGATCTCTCCGTAGCGAACCAAGACTACGTCCTGAGAGATCATGTTCTGATTTGAGTAGCCTTCGCAGATCTCTTTATCTTCTTGACTCTGGAACCTGCTGCCGTATATCTCTGCATTGGACCGGGCTTCTTGTGAGTGGCCTCAGCCTTGGTAACCTGACGGACCTGACCCTTTCTGCCCTTAATCTTGACCCATACTATGCTTCCTGTCTTTCCCATGAGATGTCCCTATCAAAGCAGGATTTAAAAAGGTTGTGATTAGGGTTTTCTTGAATCGCAATGCTTTGATGGCCGCACACCAGGAGATACTTAGCAAAAGCCTTTTAAAGACCACAGACCAGTAGGGCCTACTGCATTTTGGGACAGTGGGGTAGCCTGGTCTATCCTCGAGGGTTTGGGACTCTTGGACCGCGGTTCGAATCCGCGCTGTCCCACTAATCTTTATTCTTCAATCATACGATTACTATATCCTTACAGCAGCGGCAGGCCCTCTCCATCTCTGCCGTATTCGCGCCGGGAAAGTGATCGATCAGGCAAATTTCGGCGGGCCGCGCTCTGGAAAATAGCCTCAACAGGTCGCCATGATAGACCTCGATCTCACAGGCCCCCTTGGCGCGACCGACGAGCACCGGCTCTTTTCCCACTGCGTTCTTGGGCGACTGCAGATACTCAATCTCATCGATTCCAAGCAAGCTCCTATTAGCTTCTAGATTGAGCAGCACATTTTGCACGCTGGCGAGCCAGGCATCATTGAGCACCACGCGCTTGGCCCCGGCTAAAACGCACATCAGCCCCAGTGTTCCCGGGCCACAAAGCCCATCAGCCACGTCGCGAAGCTTTCCTTGCAAATATAGCTGATCTAAAATTCTCATCTTGGGGGCGCTCTGCCGGGAAAATTCAATGTGAATTCGCGACTGGTTCTTGTATATCACCGTTTCCCCAAAGAGGCTCTGAGAGATGTCGGCGCGCAGGTCGCAGCCGGCCATCAGCACGTTCTCTTGTGGCTTGGCCGCCGGGTCGACCATGCCGGCAACGCCTCGGCTCAAAATCACTCCTTTGATCTCCGGAATTTGCTTTAGCATCGCTTCTGCGGCCTCTTTGCTGTACCTGTCACCGGAAATTATCAGGCTCCTGGGCCCAAGCCGGGGCGAGTACGCCAGGGGATAGCCGACTTCAATGAGTGGCGAGCCCACACTTCGCAGCGTCTCATCTTCGTCGCGCAGACCGTAGCCTTGCAGCAGGCGCAGGGCATCGAGCATTACGCCGTCAAGTGTGGCTTTTTTGCAGGATTGGCACCTTTCCACCCTTTCCGGAAGAAACTTTGCCCATGCGGTCTTGTCTAAATTGGGCTGCGGCGCGCAAGCCGGGCAGGCAAGGTACTTTTGTTCTATATCTGCCAGAACCTCTTTTGCAGGCCGAATGCAGCCTTTTCCGCAAACAGGACACTTCATAGTATCTCGGTCTCCCTGGAGTATTTCGCCATTCGAGAGATATTCTGGCTTTTTCCTTTAGAAAGGTTTGTAAATAAGAAAATCATTGAGGCGGCGAAGGTGGTTTTGGATATGGCACAGAGAGGCATTAGGGAGTACGATGCAAAACGTTTGTTGGCCAGATTTCTTCCCGAGTACCTCAATGAATTCTCCTATAATGGCGATCTCGCCCTTGTGGGACCAGAGACCGATCTGGAGGAGCTGGCATCAACTCATCCCTGGCTCAAGACGGCCAGGCTTGTCGTCAAACCGGATCAGCTCTTTGGAAAGAGGGGCAAGCACGGGCTGGTTCTTCTGGATGCAGATTGGGATCGGGCGAAGAAATTCCTTCAGGAGAACATGGGTGCACAGGTAGCGGTTGGAGGCATAACCGGGAAGCTATCCCATTTCTTAATTGAACCATTCATACCCCACGAAGAGGAGTTTTATGTAGCCATCAGTTCCGACAATGACGGCGACAATATATTCTTCTCTATGCAAGGCGGCGTCTTTGTGGAGGAGAATTGGGACAAAGTAATTCGTTTTCATGTGGATGTGCTGGACGGAATGGACGGCATTGATATCAAATCCAGGTTGCTGAAGGATCTTGGGGAAAAGAGAAACGTCATTGAGAATTTCATCAAGGCGTTGTGGCGCTTTTATGCAGAAACGGGCTTTTCTTATCTGGAGATCAATCCATTTACCTTCCATAACGGCTCAATTGTGCCTCTGGATATGGTGGCCAAGCTTGATGATGCCGAGGAGTACTGGCAGAGGAAAAAATGGTCAGGTCTCGCTTTCCCGGAGCCATTCGGCAGGAGCCTATCCAAGGAGGAGCAGTTCATCAAGGATCTTGATTCCAAGACTGGAGCCTCATTGAAGCTGACCATCTTAAATCCGGACGGAAGGATCTGGACTATGGTGGCAGGAGGCGGGGCGAGTGTGATCTACGCCGATACTATCTGCGATCTGGGCTTTGCCAAGGAGATGGCCAATTACGGCGAATACAGCGGCGATCCCAATACTGAGGAGACTTACTACTACACCAGGACCATTCTGGACCTGATGACGCGCCGCATTGACCCGTCTGGGAAGATGCTGCTCATAGGGGGCGCTATTGCCAACTTCACAGATGTGGCCAAGACCTTCAAGGGTTTGGTCATGGCCTTAGAGGAGTACCAACAAAAGCTGCAGGATGCCGGTGTCAAGATTTATGTGAGGAGAGGCGGCCCCAATTATGAGCAGGGCCTGAAGCTCATGCGCAGTTTAGGCAGACGGCTGGGCGTGCCCATTGAAGTATACGGACCTGAGACGCATATGACCAGAATTGTTCCCATGGCCCTGAGTGGTGCATCTGTATGAGCCAAACATTGAGCAAGAATTACGTTCTCTTTGATAGAAACACGAAAGCCTTCGTCTACGGATATCAGACCAATGCCATCCAGCGCATGCTGGATTTCGATTACATCTGCAACCGCTCCGCACCCAGCATCTCTGCTATCATCAACCCCAGTCGAGCCGGCATTCACAAGGCATTTTGGGGGAGCAAAGAGATCATCCTGCCCATGTACAGGAGCATCTCCCTGGCGGCCAAAGCCTATCCGGAGGCTGATGTGATGGTCAACTTCGCCTCGCACCGGTCCGCTTTCGATACTACCATGGAGGCACTGGCCGAGGAGAGCATTCGCGTTGTGGCAGTCATAGCCGAGGGCGTGCCTGAGAGGAAGTCGCGAATCATGAGCGCCACGGCCAAAAAGCAGGGCAAGATAGTCCTCGGTCCGGCCACGGTAGGAGGCATGACGGCAGGAGCTTTTCGCATTGGCAATACCGCCGGAACCATTGAGAACATCATAGCCTCCAAGCTCTACCGGCCGGGATCTGTGGGCTTCGTCTCCAAGTCGGGTGGCATGCTCAACGAAGCCTTCAACATCATCTCCAGAAACTCAGACGGCATTTACGAGGGCGTGGCCATTGGCGGAGATCGCTATCCTGGCTCGACCATGCTCGACCACATTCTGCGCTATGAGGAAAATCCCGCCATCAAGATGATTGCCTGCCTTGGAGAACTTGGCGGAGAGGATGAGTACCGGATCATTTCCGCCCTAAATGAGGGCAAGATCAAAAAACCGCTGGTGGCCTGGGTGACGGGAACCTGCTCGCCGGTGCTTCCAGCCAGCGTTCAATTCGGCCATGCCGGAGCTAAGGCCGATACTCACAAGGAGACAGCTCAGGCCAAGAATGACGCCTTTCGCGAGGCGGGTGCCTATGTCCCCACATCATTCGACGGCTATGGCGATTCGGTGCGACAGGTATACGAGATGCTGCTCAGTCAGGGCAAGGTATTGCCACTCATTGAGCCAGAGGCACCTAAAATTCCTGCGGACTACAGCAAAGCGTTGGCTTCCGGTGATATCAGAAAGCCGACTACGTTCATCTGCACCATCTCCGATGACCGGGGAGAAGAGGTGCTCTACGCCGGCAAGAAGCTCTCCTCTGTTATGGAAGATCAGATGGGCATCGGTGGTGTCATCGGCCTTCTCTGGTTCAAAAAGGAGCTGCCTGACTATGCCGCCAGGTTCATTGAGCTTGTCTTGCAGATCGTGGCCGACCACGGACCGGCCGTATCAGGGGCCCACAACGCCATTGTGGCTTCATGCGCCGGAAAAGACCTCATCTCATCACTATGCAGTGGTCTCTTGACCATCGGCCCGCGCTTTGGTGGAGCCATCGACGATGCTGCTCGCGAATTCAGGCACGCTAAGGATATGGCAATGACCCCCGAGCAGTTTGTCAGCGACATGAAGAGGAAGGGCGTCAACATCCCGGGCATCGGCCACAAGATCAAGAGCGTCAAGAATCCGGACAAGCGCGTGCAGCTGCTCATAAGTTTCGCCAGGGCGAACTTTCCGAGCACTGAACTGCTCAATTACGCCTTGAAGGTGGAGGAGCTTACCACAGCTAAGAAAGGGAACCTGATCTTGAACGTGGATGGATGTATCGGCATTCTCTTCCTGGACCTGATGACCTCCTGCGGAGCTTTCAGCAAGGCGGAGATCGATGAGGTGGTGCGTCTGGGTTATCTCAACGGGCTGTTTGCCCTGGGCAGAAGCATCGGCCTGATCGGCCATATCCTGGATCAAAAGCGACTGGGCTCGCGGCTCTACCGCCATCCTGCGGAGGATATCGCTTACATGATGCCTTCCCCTGAGGACATAAAATGCAGGCGTTGAGCTTAAGTGATAGGATCGCCGTTTAAGCCCTGAGGCGGGCGAGAATGGCGACAGCAACGATAAGCCAAAAAATTTTTTCGCGGGCCTCCGGTTCCACTAAAATGGTGGAGCCGGGGGAGATTGTTGAGGCCGGCGTGGACTATGTCATGTCTCATGACGGGACAAGTGTCCTGGCCATCAAGGCCTTCCTGGAGATGGGCTCGGAGAGGGTATGGGATCCGGAAAGGATTGTCATACCCTTCGACCATATCGTTCCTGCCAACAATGAGACTGCAGCAGAGCTGCAAAAGGATGTGCGGACCTGGGCGAAAGAGCAGAATATCACCAACTTTTTTGACTGCGGCAGCGGAGTCTGCCATCAGGTCTTTCCCGAGCAGGGATTTGCCTTGCCCGGACTCCTGCTGGTGGGTGCCGATTCTCATTCCTGCACCTATGGGGCCTTGGGGGCGTTTGGCACGGGTGTGGGGGCGACGGACATGGCCGAGATCTATTCATGTGGACGTTTGTGGTTCAAGGTGCCGAAGACCATAGCCGTGCGGGTGTCCGGCGCTCTTAAGCCGAATGTCTCCGCCAAGGACATTGCGCTCATGATTATAGGAAATCAGGGCGCTGACGGAGCGACCTACAAAGCAGTGGAGTACATCGGCCCTGTCATCGAGGCCCTGAGCATCTCCGGCAGGATGACGCTGTGCAATTTGGGCGTGGAGATGGGAGCCAAGGCGGCCATAGTTCCGCCTGACAAAAAGACGGATGCGTGGCTCGCGGGCCGGGCGAGGCAGGCTTACAAGCCGGTGCACTCCGATCCAGGTTCGTACGATCATGAATACGAGTACGACATAACCGATTTAGAGCCGCAGGTGGCGGTGCCCTACCGGGTGGACAACGTTAAGCCGGTCTCGGAGCTGGATGGCCTGGAGGTCGATCAGGTATTCATAGGCACCTGCACCAACGGAAGGCTGGAGGATCTGGAGGTGGCAGCGCGTATCTTGAGGGGAAAGCGGGTTATAGCGAGAACCCTGGTCATCCCTGCCTCGCGAGCAGTTCTGCTGGAGGCGCTGCAAAGCGGCATCATCCCGACTCTGGTCGAGGCCGGGGCGATGATCTGTCCGCCTGGATGCGGGCCCTGCCTGGGGGCGCACATGGGCGTCCTGGCGGAGGGCGAGGTCTGCGTCTCCACGTCCAACCGCAATTTTCCAGGGCGGATGGGCAAAGGTGGGCTGGTTTATCTGGCGAGCCCTGCCACAGCGGCGGCCTCGGCCCTGAGCGGCTATCTGACTGTGCCGGAGATTTATGAGATTTGATCTGCATGTGCATTCCAATTGTTCCGATGGCCGCGATGAGGTCAAGACCATCTTGCGAGCGGCGGTGCAGCGGGGCCTGGCCGGCCTGTCCATTACCGATCACGACACTTTGCAGGGCTCACTAAAAGCCATGAAGATCATCCGCGAGGAGAAGTTGGACCTGATTCTCATACCGGGAGGAGAGGTCACTACCGCCGAGGGCCACCTGTTGGTTTTGGGCGTGCAGGATCTGCCGCCCAGAGGGCTAAGCCCGGAGGAGACGTCCGAGATGGCCCGCGAGCAGGGGGGCATTGCAATCGTTCCCCATCCGTACCATCCCTTCCGGCATGCCATCGGACGCATACCGGACTGCGATGCCGTGGAGGTCTACAACTCCAAGCACCTCTTCGGCATAGCCAACGCCCGCGCCCGCCTGGGAGCAAAGAAGCGGCATCTCCCAATGGTAGCGGGAAGCGACTCGCACTTTGCCGCTACGGTGGGGCTGGGTGTGACTGAGATCGAGGCCGCAAATGCCGCGGAGGCAGTGACAGCCATCCGGGCCGGCGAGACTCGAGTGGTGGGCAAACGGACGCCGCCGCGGTTCTTTATCGGGAATACAGTGCAGTCGATTTACAAGATTATGAGGAAGGGTGTGCGGAAAGGGCGGAAGGTGTAGCTCGCGGGAATTGTCTATTGCATCAGTGCGGTTGGTCTAAGTATGAACATCAATCGAAATCTTAATTGAGCATGACTGACAAATAGATGTTAACCTCAAAAGAGAGTACCTATAATGTGCGAAAACGAATCTGTAGTAGCAAAAATAGAGCCATTGACCAAAACAGATCATAATCTTCAGGGGACCGGCTCGTCATTCAAACCGAAAACACCCCTAGGTCGGCGACTTTTGTCCATCCGAAAAAGGATTGTTGCATCTGGGGAGACTCTCCTCGGATGGGATGAGATCGAAAAAGAGGTCGCAGCACGTCGAGGAGAGGCTGATTGATCCGGAAGAGGACATTCATTGACGCCGGGGTGCTGATAGCGGCGGCCAGGGGTGAAGATTCACCTTCAATGTGTGCGCTTGAGATTCTGGATGACCAATCCCGTGAGTTCGTATCAAGTCCTTTTATCGAGCTTGAGGTGCTTCCCAAGGCGATCTACAATGGGAAAATAGATGAAGTTGAGTTTCTACGAGGCATTTTTTAGTTCGGTCAGCTTCTGGGAAGATGATCTTGTCGGGATTGTAAAAACAGGAAACTCAATTGCTCGATCATTTGGTCTTGCTGCAATGGATTCCTTACATGTGGCGGCAGCCGTCTTGTCTGGGGCTGAGGAGTTGGTCACAACTGAGCGGTCAAGCAAGCCGATCCACAGGGTTCAAGGTATCCGTGTCACATCTATTCACGAAGATTCATAATGCCGAGTCCGACTCGCACTTTGCCGCTACGGTGAGGCTGGGAGTGACGTAGATCGAGGCCGCGAACGCAGAGGAGGCAGTAGCGGCCATCCGGGCCGGCGAGACTCGGGTGGTGGGCAAGAGGACGCCGCCGCGGTTTTTTGTCGGGAATACCGTTCAGTCCATTTACAAGACTATGAGGAAGAGCGTGAGGAGAGGGCGGAAGGTGTAGCTGCAATGGTTACGTCTCGTTACAATCTTCAGGGGATTGACTCTTCATTCAAACATTTTAAAATGAATGCCCCATAGCCTGCAAAATGAGAAGACAGTTCACCTAGCTTTTCGGGCCAGCAATTTAGATTTCCTTAACCTGATGCAGAGATGCCCAAGGCTGAGAATGATCCAGGTCCAGCGATCCTACCGCAAGACCATGTCCAATGCCATCCAGGTATTCCTGGAGATGCAAGGCGTTGAGATGCTGGAAGGCGACGTATGGATACAGAGAAAGGCCAGGATCGGCTCGGAGCTGATCAAGTACATCGCCAAGACCAAAATTACCGCTTGAGACCGGACTCCAGTCCGGCTCAATTATCTATCTATTTTCCAGTCCTGGATGCTCTCGACCGCCAACTACAAATATCTATAACGATTATATAGATAGTTTGCCGCTTCATGCCATTGAATAGGGTGGCGGGCGTGCCGTGGGCTTAACGTATCCGATGATGCTCTGATGACAAGGGTGTTTGCCCCACCAGGGGGCAGTATGCCGCCAGCTCCTAAAGGCTGGCTGATAAAAATCCCTTGGTACAGGAGATGCATGCCGTCGTGGCACTGCATTTGGCTACGGGCCTGTGAGGCTAAAATTTCGGCGGGCTGAAAAAGTTGCGCGCTGTAACAGGCGCAGTAATCCGCCGGATCTCACGCTAATACACGGTCGGGGCATGAAGCCGCACAGGTCGTTGGCGAGAGGGCGGGCAAGAGGCCCCGAAAAAAGGTTCCGGTAATTCGGACGCTGTGTGAAATTCCAGCGCTTATGCTGCCTTCGAGCCCGGCTTAAAGTCGAGCTTCGGGCAGGGTCAGGCCACACTATGCGGTGATTGGCTCCTCCTAAAAGGGCGCTGTTGATTTGGCGCTGGCCCGCCTGGGACTTGATATCACTTTCTCGTGATGATTTCTCTTTAGGGGCGGAGATGGTCTTTTTTAACTTGAAGCGAAAGCCTTTTATCTCGGCAATTGACGTATATTGTATTGGCGAAAGTCGATGGCCAGTTTTCCCTCCTACGTCCAATAGACTTTTGCCTCCCTCCTTCTTATTCATCTTACATGAGATCCTACCGCGTCCGGTTTCATTCATGCTCTGCGTTCCCAAAGAAAGACTTATAGCCTGACACGTCCTCATTCCTTCATAGAACGCCAGCCATAAGGAGGAGAGAGGCAATTTAAGTCGGAGCGATGGGGCTTGAGGACTGGCCAGGCCTGCAGCTCCCATTTATCTAATTCAGCATAATCGATTTTATGGGCTCGCAGCTCTGCTATTCTGAAAGAAATGCATTTTACACGCACCACATTATGTAACCGTTCCAAATCAGACTAAATCCTCTTCGTCCCAACTGCCTATTCCATACTTTATGAACACACTAATCAAGTCAACTTGATCGATCTCCTCATAGCGATCAATTCAGGCCACTGTTACCGATTACGATAAGGCCATTTCCCATAGCGCAACATAAAGACTTATCGGCCCGGATAGGTATTTATAAAAATATCTTGTGGCCGTATGCCTGAAAAGAGTGCCGAAAAAGAGAGCAGGATTCTCGCAGGTTACACATACAGCGACAAGCTGGGATAACAAAGCCCTATCCTCTAGTTCCCTCGCCTATGGAGCCTGCCATCCCAGCTTTGCGAGAGACTTTGACGCCAACGATCGGACATTGGAATCCTCATCCTTGAGAGCTTGAATCAAAGGTTCTACAGCTCTGGTGTCACCGAGATTGCCGAGTACCTCTGCAGCCCACGATCGGATATTGGAGTCCTCATCCTTGAGAGCTTGAATCATAGGTTCTACAGCTCTAGTATCTTTCAGCATGTAAAGAGATCTTGCGGCCCACGATCGGATATTGGTATCATCATCTTTGAACACTTGGATAAGTGGTTCTACAGCTCTGGAGTCACCTAGCTTGCCGAGTGCCTCTGCAGCCCTCGCGCGGACCACCGAGTCCTCATCCTTGAGAGCTTGAATCATAGGTTCTATAGCTTTGGCGTCACCGAGATTTGAGAGAGACTCTGCTGCAAACGATTGAGTAGACTCGTCGTCATCATATTTGAGCACTTGGATAAGTGGTTCTACAGCTCTGGAGTCACCTAGCTTGCCGAGTGCCTGTGTGGCCATACATCGCACACCGGAATCCTCATCCTTGAGAGCTTGAATCAGTGGTCCTACGGCTCTAGAGTCACTGAGATTGCCTAATGCTCTTGTTACCTCTCGCCGGACATACGAGTCGTCCTCATCTTTCAGCAACTGGATAAGCGGTCCTACAGATCTTGTGTCACCGAGATTGCCGAGAGAATATGCCGCCTGCGATCGGACAGACGAAACATCGTCTTTGAGCACCAGGATAAGTGGTTCTACAGCTCTTGTGTCTTTGAGTTTGCCAAGACTAATTGCCGCCCCCGTTCGAACGTCTGAGTCGTTATCCTTGAGTAACTGGATGATTGGCTCTACAGCACCGGAGTCATTGAACCGGCGGAGATTCGTTTCAGCACCAAATCGGACCTTTGAGTCCTCATCCTTGAGAGCTTGAATTAGTGGTTCTACAGCTCTGGTGTCACCTAGATTGCCGAGTGCCTCTGTAGCCACCGCTCGGACCTTCGAATCCTCATCCTTGAGAGCTTGAATCATAGGTTCTACAGCTCTGGTGTCATTTAGATTGCGGAGAGAATATGCCGCCAACATTCGGACATCTGAGTCTTCATCTTTGAGCGCCAGGATAAGTGGTTCTACAGCTCTGGTATCATGCAGCGTGATTAGAGCCCATGCCGCCGACATTCGGACATCTGAGTCTTCATCTTTGAGCGCCAGGATAAGTGGTTCTACAGCTCTGATATCATTCAACATTTTGAGAGAACTTGCAACCCCCGCACGGACATCCGAATCATTATCTTTGAGCACTGGGATAAGTGGTTCTACAGCTCTGGAGTCACCTAGCTTGCCGAGTGCCTCTGTAGCCCCTGATCGGACATCAGTGTCTTCATCCTTAAGGGCCAGGATAAGTGGTTCTACGGCTCTTGTGTCACCTAGCTTGCCGAGTGCCTCTGCAGCCCCTGATCGGACATCAGTGT
>JBAQXX010000091.1:0-2985 GCA_049299735.1 Methanothrix sp.
CGGCCAGGTTGAGGCTGCTATTGATCATCTCCACGCGCAGCATTTCGCCCTTGACAATCGCCCTTCCTTGCAGCATGCGAAGCAAGTACTGCGGCCCGCCCATGAGCCGGATCTGGCGCGTAGGAGCTACAACGATCTTTCGGGCCGGTCTGGCCTCAGCCCGGGTTACAGCGACCTTACTGTCTATCCCCGCACCCAGGTTAGCGCGGGTATTCCCGTCAATTCTGATGATATCATGAGGATCATCAGGGTTCCCGGGCCAGGCGATGGCGTAGACCTTATCCTTTCCTTTGATCTCCACCACACCGCCGTTTTCCAGGAAGAGGGAAGCAAATGCATCAACTCCAATCCTGGCCACGCCCTTTCCTGCATCTTTATGATAGGCTTCAGCCACCCGAAGCTGCAGAGAGACAAATTTTTCCTGCACATCCGATACCGGCTCTATGCTCGTCCCTTCCCTCGCCATTATATAATGCACCATTCCTGATCTGACAAACGCACGGCACCGCGCTCTTCCAGTCTCTTCAGCCGATCTATTACCACAATCTCAGGAACTTCCAGCTTCATGGCCAGATGCGTTGCATCAGCATCGCCGGAGAGGAGTGCCGTCAGAATCTCCGCCTCCAGCTGATTTTGCGCATAGCTTCTGGCCGTGCTGCAAGCAATATGTTTGATCTCCATCTCGCGAGATTCGACCCGATCCAAGATGGCACGCAGTTCAAGCCTCTTTTCCTCCAGGGCTGAGAGCTCGTCGCGTAAGATCTTCATGTCCTGGACCAATCCGTTATCTTCTACCGCTGGTGCGTCCTCGATTGGTGCGTCTTCGGAGAGAAAGGCTCTAACGCCGTAAGAATGAGGCGAGACCGCCACCTCCAGGACTGTCTTTCGGACTATGCGGAAATACTTTCGTCTTCCCTGGTCCTGATAGCATTCCACCAGGCCGGCTCTCTCCAGCATCACCAGATGATCGATGACCGCCTTTGGCCCGACATCCAGTCGCTTGGCCATCTCATTGAAGTAAAAAGGGCGAAAAGAGAGGAGTTGAAGTATGCGCCTCCTATTTTCGTTCCCCAGGATATCTAGAAGTTCAACTGGATCCAATATCATCACTCGATTATTACCTATTAAACTTTAAGTTAGTAACACTAAGTTAAATAAGCTTTGCGGTGCCCAGCAGCCGTAGCTGGCCTGGGAAAAAGAGGTGATGCGTTTTGCCCACATAGTCTTTTGCCGCGAAAAAGAGGCAAATTCCGCCAAATTCATTGGCAGTAGCAGTCACCGGATGCTAAGGACAAACCAGAATGATAAAATGCCGATTGCTATGAGCAGCAAATTGACCGTCTGTCCGTGCCCCACCCTCCAGCGCGCCAACGCGAATCTGATGCTGATCAGAACATGCACCAGGAAGAAAAAGACCAGGAATAGGTCCAGATTTGTGTGCATATATATGGCCTGCTGCAAGGGCAGCATTGCCCTGTTCCACCAGGCATATCCTGAGATGAGAAAGATTATCATGAAGATGAGAAGCATCCAGGCGCAGATTCGGTTGATCTTGACGAGAAGTCGGCCAGCCTTCAAACAAATTCACCACGTATAATATTGTATTAGAAAAAATCAAAATATAAGAGGCCTGTACGGACTTCTCCGGCAGTCCCCTCTGAGTGGATTTCAGCTTGATCCTATCAGGCTTATGACTACGAAACCCAAGATCACACCTATTACAAACACAACTGCAAACGAGGTGTAGATCAGTGATCCGGCTAATGCAATAGCTTCCATATACTCATCTCACTACCAGCACTGGGATCATTGCCCAGTAAAGAACCTTCTGAACTACGCTTCCTATGAGCAGCTTTGAAGCACCGGACTCGCCATGGCTTCCCATGACAATCAGGTCCGCCTTCTCAGCTCCTGCTGTGTCTATAACCACATTCGCGGGAGCTCCAATTCTGACTATTGTATCTACAGCGACGCCCAACTTGCCGCCCATGGCCTTGAGCTCGTCAACCGCTTTTCCGCCCGCTTTCTCCAGCTTGGCCTCTACTTCCTTTCTATCGGCCCCAAGCTGTCTAACTGCGCTGGCAATAACGACCTCGTTTACTACGTTAAGTGCTATGACCTGTGCGCCGAGTCCCTTAGCGAGCTCCATGCCCTCCTGCGCGGCTTTCATGGATTTTTCTGAGCCATCTGTGGCGATCAATATCCGCTTGTACATCCTATCCCACCTTTGCCATTTCTCTCACTGACATTGTATAAATAGCTATCTTCCCGATTCTAGAATTCTAAGGGCCAATAGCGCCGCATTTTCTCCATTATCGATGCCCACGCAGGCCACAGGAACTCCGGGCGGCATTTGAACAATTGATAAAAGTGCATCCAGGCCACCCAGTTTCGCACTTACCGGCACTCCAATGACCGGGCGCGCCGTTTTTGAGGCGATAACGCCGGGCAGCGCCGCGGAAAGGCCGGCAATGCCGATAAAAACAAGAGCATCCGTATTGGTGATGTAGTCTTCCAGCTCCCGAGGATTGCGATGTGCGGAGAGAACTTTATGTTCAAATGACGCTCCCTTCTCTTCCAGTTTGCTGGCAACCCTGTCCACAATCGCCTGATCTGATTTGGACCCAGAGATTACTGCAATATCAACCATAATCTATCCTTGATTTCGGCCCTGCAGCTCATGTTGCTTATTCACACTCATCGTAATCAGGGTCTCGAATATGCTCTTCACAGCACCCGTGTCCAGGTTCAACTCCGTGGCCAGGTCCATGGCCCGGGAGAGAACCTTCATTTCACGTTGCGGATCGCTGATCGGCTTTCCTTCCGTCCTTTTGGCCTCAAAGATCTTTTTAGAGATGCCTATGCGCTGATAGATGAGCCTTATGATCTGCTCGTCAATCTGCTCAATTTCGCTGCGATGCTCTTGTAGCCCCATCAAATTCCCCGACCCTTGGATGCGCATCTATTATTCGTCCTCGTTCTTAT
>JBAQXX010000092.1:0-37945 GCA_049299735.1 Methanothrix sp.
ACAGTTCGCTTTGTAAGAGAAATGAGTCTCTGCATGGCCGCGTTCTTGAGAGGGCTGACGGCACTCAGCTCGACGTCGCTCTTCAAAAGAACTCCGCGGTCGCTATATAGGTCTATCTTGTCAGACACGTTCTTTATCCTCCTTTACCTTTTTAGCAGCAAAAACTGCAACGACGGCGATGCCGAAGCGATGATATGAGTGCCCAAGCTAAAAGGTATCATATCCAGCACCATCACAATTCGTTACAATCTCTCGCCGCGTTCTGTAATGCTTAATAGCTACTTAAAGTTTTTGCGTGATGCACCCATAACTACCCAATTTATAAGGATCTGTAAGCCATTTAGCCCTAAAATAAAGGCATTTTTTTGGTATATAACGTATTATAAAAGATAGTTATAATTGTGCAATTCCATTCATCAAGACCCCGATCAATCCCATTGCTTTACGGGCAGAGCCAGGCTTAATTCCAACCATCGCGACGATAGGTTGCGACCTTTAAAAGGAGGCAGTATTATTTCACTAAAATTTCACTAAATTAATTAATTATAAAATACTATTATAAAATTTTTAGTTTGTATATAATTACATATAGACACGAATTGAAGATATATGTAGAGTAGAATGGCCTATAAAAAGCGGTTTTCCCGAGAGACTCAAGTTGTAAACAATTGAAATTTATCAGATAATCATGTTGAATATCTTGGGCAATTATTCTGCACTTATTTTTGCAGAAGAGATAAGATACGATTTTTTTACGGAAAAACTTAAATCAACTGCCATATTTGGCTCTCTGGAATGCATCTCATAATAGCAGAGAAGCACGATGCCGCCAAGAGGATTGCTCAGATCCTGGCCGGCTGCAAGCCCAGCTCAGTGCGAGTGGCAGGCGTAGATACCTATTGCTTTGACGACAAGGTGGTCATGGGCCTTTCCGGCCACATCGTAGGTGTGGACTATCCACCAGGATACAACAACTGGCAGAAGGTTGACTGCAAAGATCTGATCAGAGCAGAGATAATCGTTCGTCCCATCCAAGAGAAAATCATCGCAGCGCTGCGTTCCTTGGGAAAGCAGGCAGATCGCATCACCATTGCCACGGACTACGATCGCGAAGGGGAGCTTATCGGTGTTGAGGCATTAAAGATCGTTAAAGAGGTAAATTCCTGCCTGCATACCGATCGCGTCCGGTACAGCGCTATCGTCAAAGAGGAGATATTAAAGGCCTTTAAAGACTCAGGAAAGGTGGACTATAACCTGGCCGCCTCGGGCGAGGCCAGGCAGATCATAGATCTTGTCTGGGGCGCGGCCTTGACCAGATATATCTCCCTGACCTCGGGTCGACTGGGCAAGGAGTTTCTCTCCGTGGGCCGGGTTCAATCTCCCACCCTGGCCCTCATCGTAGATAGGGAGCGAGAGATCCAGTCATTCGTTCCCAAAGCATACTGGGAGATCTATGCGGATCTGGAGAAAGAGCTTCGCGTGCAGCATGCCAATGGACGCATCTGGGAGAAGGCCGAGGTTGACGGGATAATAGCCCGGCTTGCGCCTATTGGCATAATCAAGTCCATCGAGACAAAACCACGCATTGACAAGCCACCGGCTCCATTTGACACAACCAGCTTCATTGCCGCCGCCAGTGGCATAGGATTTTCCGCCGCCAATGCCATGCGCTTAGGCGAATGGCTCTACATCAATGGTTTTATCTCCTACCCCCGAACGGACAATACCGTTTATCCGCCATCCATTGATCTGGTAGCCCTAACCCGACTCTTCCTGAAAGGAGCTTTTTCCGGCGAAGCAGAAAGGCTGCTCAAGGGAAAGATGCAACCCACACGCGGCAAGAGGTCCACAACCGACCATCCGCCCATCTATCCCACAGCTCCTGCGGAGAAGAGCGAGATGAAGGAAGATCAATGGCGCATCTATGAACTGGTAGTGCGCCGCTTCTTCGCCACCTTAGCCGAGGCGTGCGTCTGGGATGCCACCAGCCTCAAGGTGGACATTGGCCCCGAGCCCTTCCGGGCCAATGGAGCGCGCCTCGTGGAAGCGGGCTGGAGATACTATTATCCCTACAGCAAGGCGGAGGAGCATATCCTGCCCAAGCTGGAGGAAGGTGAGCGGCTGCAGGTATTGGGCCACAGTGTCGATGCTAAAGAGACGCAGCCACCGGCTCGCTTCGGTCAGGGCAAGCTCATCAAGATCATGGACGATCTGGGACTGGGAACGAAGTCCACAAGGCACGATATCATAAGCAAACTCTATGCGCGAGCTTACGTGCAGGGCAATCCCATGAGGCCCACCAATACCGCTTATGCCGTGGTGGACACGCTGCAAAAATATGCGCCCACCATCACCAAGCCGGAGATGACCCAGACTTTAGAGAACGATATGACCCTTATCTCAGAGAAAAATATCAAGGAGGACGAGGTCATCGAGAAGTCGCGGGTCATGCTCACATCAGTCTTCGATGAGCTAACCACAAACCAGGATGGCATCAGCCAGTCGCTCAAGGACGGCCTGCGCACCGACAAGATCGTGGGCACCTGCGAAAAGTGCAAATCCGATCTCATAATTCGGCGCGGCCACCGAGGCACTCGTTTCATCGGCTGCTCCGGCTATCCGGAATGCCGGTTTACATTGCCCCTTCCCAGGTTTGGAACGGTGATCGTAACCGACAAGCTGTGTGATGTGCACGGCATGTTCCATATCCGCATTATCAACAAGGGAAAAAGGCCCTGGGATCTGGGATGCCCGCACTGCAACTTCCTGGAGTGGCAGGCCAAAAAAGCTCAGGAAAAGACAGATCCCGCCAAAACAAAAGAGGAAGAGAAACCGAAGACCAAGAAAGCAGCGGGTGCGGCAAAGAAAAAAGCAAAGACTGAAGTTTTGGAGAAGGGCGACGGCCTGGTGGATGTGCCGGGAATCGGCCCCAAGACCCTGGAGAAGCTGGCCGCGGCGGGTATCAATAACAGGGAGGATCTGCTTCGGGTAGGGGTCAAGATCCTGGCGGAGAAGACCGGCATTAGCCCCAAAAAGATTACCGACTGGAGGAGAGCGGCTCGGGCGGAGAACTGAGGCTTTGACAAAGAACGGCCGTATGAAGGACTGGACATCTGCAGCCATGCCCGTATAAAGCCTGAGACCTCTTTTAAGCCCCAGAGGCTGGCAGTTCTGATAAGCGCTTTTCCTTGGTAAAACACATTGGCAGCCCAACAGCTTTCTTTAGTCGAGCTTGATTTATGCAAAAGAAGCAGTGCAAAGAGCCATTTTCTGGCTGATGAGAAGATACTGCCAGCATGGGCCTGGCCGGATTTGAACCGGCGACCACTCGGTTATGAGCCGAGCGCTCTAACCGGACTGAGCTACAGGCCCAAAAGAAATGCGCCGCCAACAGGGCTCGAACCTGTGACATTCTGGTTACTGCTCTTTAGCAATTAACAGCCAGACACTCTACCAACTGAGTTATGGCGGCTCGACACCCTCCCTCGATGCACAATGATTTAAGCCTTTTGATTAGAAGGTAGATTTCATGCGCGTCCTGAAGAAGAATCTGCGAGGAGATGTTGGGGAGATCGCCCTGCTCCCCGAATCGCTGGATGATCTATGGCATCTACAGCACCTGATTTCGCGGGGAGATCTTGTCTTTGCACTCACGCACAGGAAGGTTCCAGCCATTGCCGATAAGGCGCGCCCGGAGAAGATGGAGAGAAAGACGGTGCGACTGGGGGTCAAGATAGAGGATATCGAGTTTCATATGTATTCCAACTGGCTGCGGCTGCATGGCATTATCAAGTCGGGCATGGATGTCGGAGCGTATCATACTCTGAATATAGAGGTGGGAACTGACCTGTCCATCCTCAAGTACCACTGGAGGCCGGACCTCTTGGCGCGCATAGATGAGGCAGTAGCCGAGTCGCAAAGACCGCGAGTGGTCATTGCTCTGGTGGAAGAGGGAGATGCCACCATCGGAGTTTTGCGCCAGTTCGGAGTGCAGATGGCTGCAGAGCTGCGCCAGGGCAGCGGCAAGGGCAGCGGCGAAGACACGCGCGCCGGATTTTTGCGGGATGTGGCACAGGCAATCGATACGACGGCAAAGGAGGGCGCAGAGGTAATCCTGGCGGGACCCGGCTTCACCAAAGAGGATTTAAAGAAGGTTATCGACTCCAGCCTTCCGGATTTGGCCAAACGGATTGCCATGGATGATACCACGTCCATAGGGCGATCCGGATTTCAGGAGGTTTTGCGTCGCGGGGCGGTAAAGAGCGTTCTGCAGTCCAGCCGCATCGCCCGCGAAGCTTTGCTCATTGAAGATCTCTTCCGGGAGATCGCAACGGACGGCAAAGCCGCCTACGGCATAAAAGAGGTGGAAACCGCCAAGAACTACGGCGCAATTGAAAAGCTGCTGGTACTGGATGAGCTGGCCCGCCGGGGAAGGGTGGATGAGATCATGCGCGAAGTGGCCGATGCGCGGGGAAAGGTAGTGATCTTCAGCTCGGAATTTGAGCCGGGAGACAGGCTGCGCTCTTTGGGCGGCGTGGCGGCACTGCTTCGATTCAAAATCGTCTGATTGCTCGCGAGCCATGTGGAGCAAAAGGTGTGAACGGAAAATGACCAAGTGCGACAAATGCCATAGCAGTGCCATTATCTATCAGAGATACTCGGGCAAACATCTATGCAGGGAGCATTTTGAAGAGGACGTGCACCGCAAGATCAGGGAATCCCTGCGCGGGACTCATCTCTTCGGTCCCGGCTCGCGCATCGCCCTGGGCCTGGATGGTGGGAGAAAGAGCGCCACATTGGCATTTGTTCTCAAGAACCTCTTTGTTCGCAGAAGGGACATAGACCTATTGGCAGTCATCATCGATGAGGAGAAAAAAGCAAGCCCCACCGCAGACCAGGCCTGCCGTGTGGCAGAGCAATTGGACGTCTCCTATATTGTAAAGAGACTGCCGCATCTAGCGGATCAAAAACAGCCCCGCATGGTTCAATCTGCCCGGAAGAGGGATCTACTTATTTGCACCGCCGAGGAGAATGAGGCGGGCATTCTCGCCACCGGCGAGACCCTGGATGATGAGGCCCTGGACATCTTCATAAGCTATCTGCAAGGCGATGTAGATGCAATCGTACCGGAAGGCTCTGCGAGCGAAGAGGGCAAAGAGCAAAAAGTCGCCTGGATAAAGCCGCTGCGACGTATTCCCGGAAAAGAGGTGCGGCTTTATGCCATCGGACAAAATCTCGGGTTTGCTGATGCCGTTTATGTGTCCAATACAGATGCCTTGCGCGCTGCTGCGAAGAGGCTGCTTTGCGACTTCGACTGCCGGCATCCCGGCACAAATTATTCACTGCTGCGCGGCCTGGAAAAATGTCCGGCGCAAGAAGGGGCCGGCAAGGGCAAAGCCTTTAAGTAAAGATGGAAAATAACCGGGATTAGCGCCTCGGTAGCTCAGCTGGTCCAGAGCGATTGACTTGTAATCAATAGGTCGCGTGTTCGAATCACGCTCGGGGCTTTTTTCTCACAGTATGCTTTTCGAAGTAGTAAAAAAAAATCACATTCTTTAGTTATTTTATTACAGAGATTAGATCAAAGGCGATAGAGATTTTGGCCTGAATTTTCCTTTCAGGCCTTCTTTACCTTCTTCATATCCAGCCTGGTTTTGCACCTGGGGCAGGCTTTAGGCTTACTTACTCTCGTCTCCCATCCATAGTGGCACTTGGGACATCTCATCTGTTTCATATTAATACAGTTGTAATAAGAGTATTAATAACTTTCGATTGTATATGATTACCCTTACTACTCTGGTAAGCGCAAAGCCTATAATTGAATGAACGTGGTAAATACAGAAATTCATGAACGAGATTTTGGAGATCCTTTCCGAAAACGCCAAGACAACCCCATCCGAGATCGCGGCGCTTCTGGGCAGACCCGAGGCGGATGTAGCCCGAGAGATTAAGGAGCTGGAAGACGCCGGCGTGATAAGAAAGTACATCACTCTGATCAACTGGGAGAAGCTCGACCAGAGCTTTGTCTTCGCCGTCCTGGAGCTGAAGGTAGCGCTGCAGCGAAAGACGGGCTACGACGCCGTTGCGGAGAGGATCGCAAACTTCTCGGAGGTAGAGTCGGTGCGCCTCATCTCAGGAGATCACGACCTATCCGTCACCGTGCGGGGCAAGTCCATGAAGGATATCGCCTATTTCGTGGCGGAGAGGATCGCGCCCCTGGAAGGCGTTCAATCGACCTGCACTCACTTCATCCTCAAGAGCTACAAGGAGCACGGCGTCATCCTTACTGAAAAGCCCAAGCCCCAGAGATTGGTGATATCTCCATGAAGCAGAGCCTGAAAAACGTATCCGTACCCGCCTGGAATACCGACCGGCATTTAAACCGTATTGTCAAAGACATGCCTCCTTCTGGCATAAGAAAGTTCTTCGATCTGGTAAGCGAGATGAAGGGAGCGATCTCACTTGGTGTGGGAGAGCCGGACTTCGTCACACCCTGGCATGTGCGCGAGGCCTGCATCTATTCACTTGAGTCAGGAATAACCCACTACACCTCCAACAAAGGCATGCCCGAACTTAGGGAGGTCATCTGCGAGTCGGTACGCTGTGACCTGGGCCTTGATTACGATCCGGCTGAGCAGATACTGATCACCACTGGCGTCAGCGAAGCAGTTGACCTGGCATTTCGCGCCACGCTAAACCCCGGTGACGAGGCCATTTTGCCCGAGCCCTGCTATGTGGCCTACGCCCCGGACATCCTTCTGGCCGGGGGAGTGGTGAGGACAGTTCCCACCCGCCTGGAGGACGAGTTCCGGCTGCAGCCAGAGGACGTTGCCGCAGCGGTTACGGACAAGACCCGCGCCCTGCTGCTCAGCTACCCCAACAATCCCACGGGAGCGATAATGACCCGCTCCGATCTGGAGGATCTGGCCGACGTCGTTGTTGAGAACGATCTTCTCGTCATATCCGACGAGGTCTATTCCAAGCTCACCTATTCAGGCAGCCACGTCAGCTTCGCACAGCTGGAGGGCATGCAGGAGAGAACAGTCATCCTGAACGGCCTATCCAAGTCGCATGCCATGACTGGCTGGCGCGTAGGCTACGCGCTGGGCGATCCGGCCATGGTGGGGGCCATGACCAAGGTGCATCAGTATACCATGCTCAGTGCGCCTACCATGGCTCAGGTGGCGGCAATAGAAGCCATGCAAAAGGGCGAGGAGGAGATGCTGCACATGAAGCACGAGTACGACCTGCGCCGGCGCATGTTCGTCTCCGGCTTAAATCGCATCGGTCTGGACTGCTTCGAGCCCAGGGGAGCCTTTTACGCCTTCCCCTCCGTGAAAGCCTGGGGGCTTTCCTCAGAGGAGTTCGCGGAGCGGCTCCTCAAAGAGCAGAAGGTGGCGGTGGTGCCGGGCAGCGTCTTCGGGCCGAGCGGAGAAGGGTTGCTGCGCTGCAGCTATGCCACATCTCGCGAGGAGCTGATTGAGGCGCTGGACAGGATAGAGAAATTCCTCTCCGGCCTATAAAATTTGATTTAGAGACGATGAAAAATGCTTAAAGCCAAATTCAAATCGGAGCAGACGGACAGGCTGGCAGGCGGGCTGGCAGCTTTTGGCCTCTCACCCAATGCCTGGACGCTGCTCTCCCTGGCCCCGGCGCTTGCGGGGATGGCGGCCCTGATGGACGGGCGGCTGGCCTGGGGCCTGGTGCTCTTCGCACTGTCTGCCTTTCTCGACATCGTGGACGGGACTGTGGCCCGGGTGACTCACCAGGCCACGGCCAAGGGAGCCTTCCTGGACGGGGTGGTGGACAGGTATGTGGAGCTGATGCTCTACCTGGGGCTGCTCTTCTACCTGGGGAAGGGCGAGTTTCTCGGGCTGCCTTACGAGGCCTGGTTTATGCTGCTCTTCTTCGGATCGCTCATGACCACATTCGTGCGGGCCTATGCCGATCACCGGGGCATAGTGAAGGGCGAGGCGGAACTGAAGAAGATGGGCGGACTCCTGGAGCGGTTTGAGAGGCTCATGCTGCTTTATGCGGGAATGTTCCTGGGGCTTTTCAATACCCAGTGGCTGGTAGCAGTCATAGCAATAACAGTGGTGCTGGCCAATGCCACGGCGCTGCAGAGGATAGCATTCGCGATCAGACATGGAAGTTGACAGATCCACGGCAGGAGACTGTTGAACATGATCCTTTTCGCCCGCGCCCTGGCATGGATATCGATAAAATAGAAGGTAACCTTCGACCGCCGGGTTACAGGCTGCTTGTAGGACGCCGGATAGTCGAATATGTTGTCCTCTAAGAAGCACAAGAAGTGCGCATATCCGGAAGGTTATCCTGTAGCATCAAGTTCAGCTACTGCTGATATCTTGGATACTTGGCCGTAGCGCCGCCTCGTCTTTTTCATATACTTCACCAAATGAGTTGATGTTGCTCAACTCATCGTTCACTCTGGTGGGTTCACTCTAAGGAATATCTATATCTTATAGTTAGAAACAAACTCATAGAGAATGATCATGAACGAGGTACACTCAAATCGCAGTGCTGCGTGGTTTTCCCATATGATCTGTCCATGGAGATCTTGTCTTATTTCTTATAAAGACGGAAATAAAGGGGGAGACAATGAAGCCTTTTAATATTTTTCTCAGTTGGTCGCAATCTACAAGTCATGAAATTGCAAAGACCCTGAACATCTTATTGAGTGAGTACTTTGAGAATGATGAAGTCAAATGCTGGTTGTCAGAAGATATTCCTGCCGGCGGTGATTGGTATGAAGCTATAAAGAATGCCCTTCAACAAGCTGACTTTGGTGTCGTATGTTTTACCCCGGAAAACATTGACTCCCAATGGCTTCAGTTCGAAGGGGGAGCTTTGGTCTCGTCAATACTCGCCAAGGGAAAACACTCAGTTCCCGTCTGTCCATACTTATTCGGGGTTCGGCCAGAGCACATTCCAAAACCTTTTTCCCGGTGGCAAGCAGTTACTGCTGACTATGAAGGTACAAAGAGACTTTTTGAGAGCATAAACAGTCGACTTGAGGCGCACCAACCCCTTTCTCCAAAACGATTTGATACGTTATTTGATGATTCTTGGAAAAAGTGTAGAAATAAATTTCCAACTGCACGCCCATCCTACTCCATGATAGGACAATTGCAGGAAATCACATATTCTTCCACCAGAAGAATTTCGTCTGAAGTAAAAGTTGCTGTAAATCGATGCGCAGAATTTTTGTTTGTAAAAGCATATCAGGAGTTTTTTAGTAATTTTACGGTCACCGATGGATATGTAAATTTTGCCGCGCCAGCGAGTACTTACCCACATCATCTGCTGTTGCTTCTTGAGAATTTCAGGTATCCTGTTAAAGCCATTGCGATTCTGGACGATAAGGAAAATTTCTGGCAGGGTTCCATTGGATCTGAAATTTATAAGCACACGCCTGACACCAGTAAGCGGGTATTTGTTTTCAAGGATCGAAATCACCTTGAAGAAAACTTTTCAATATTCCTTAGGCATGCACGGCACTACAGTGCATATGCAATGAGCAAGGCAAACTTGACCAAGGGTTTTTATGAGTATGCGTATGATTTTTCGATTATAGGAACACCAGAAACCAAGATTTTGGCCAGATATGATACAGATACTACTGACAAAATTAAGTCTAATATCTTGTTTACCACCAATCCGATGGACATAGTTCTCCATGAGAAAATCTTCGATGAGATTACCTCTAATAGCATCGCAATGACGATGGACCAAGCAAAAAGAATAACTGAAGATCAGAAGAAAAGCTTCATAGAGTCGGTTTTTGCAAAGATGACACCACTTCCGCACAGATCCATTGAAATGTCCGCTTATGTGTCAGTGCATGACTATGCTCAATTTGAGGAAGATCATGCCTATTTTAATGAAATGATGGGAATGATGCTGTCAAATTTCAACAAATTACGAGATGCCAAGAGACCATGCAGAGTACTCGAATTAGGCTCGGGCACAGGACATTTCACAAAAAGACTAATATCTTCGCAGAACGTGTCAGTCACAGCGGTGGAAATTGATTGGGCGTGTTATCTTTATTTAAAGAATGCCCTGGAAGCAAATCATGTACCATCTGATACTCGAAACTACAAGCTCAAGGTGGTCAATGCGGATAGTCGCACCTTTGCTGATCCAGACGGGAAGGCTTTTGACTTTATATTTTCGTCGTTTGCAGATCACCATATCAAGCCAACAGATAAGGCGTTGTATTTTGACAACATAAAGAAGAATTTATCTCCAGAAGGGGTGCTTATTGTTGGAGATGAATTTATACCGTCCTACGACTCCCTTATTGAGGGATCATTTGAGGATGCTGTAACCAGATATCATAATCACATTATTGATATCGCCAAAACGAACGGGCATGATAAGTTGGTTGAATTAGAAACTGCAGCGATGAAATCCGGGCTTGACAAAGTTGGGGATTTCAAGATGCAGTGCGAGGAATATGAACAATGCCTTAGAGATGCTGGGCTTATCTTCTCAAAGGAAAAGATTGGTCCAAAGAATCTGGATGATGTGGGCGGTATATATGTCTATGTTATTAGAAGACCTTGCTCAACACTATCAAAAATCTGAGGTAATAAGTTTGAATACCATTGTACCGGATTCAATAAAGATAATGCAAGAGCAAAGCTCCAAAGGTTCTTCTTAAAATAGAAGCGATTTTCAGTAGCTTGGGAAAGTAGCTCGATACTTTTATCATTTCCGCCGCCTGGCCTTAGGGCAAGATGTCCCCGGAGACGCGCCCGTTCAGGAACAGCAATCTGTTCTCCAACCACTATCTGAAAAAGCAGGTTATAGACAATCCCGAGTGGAGAGAAGCAGAGCCCGAAGAGGCATTTGCCCGGATCAGAGAGCTTTACGAGCGAAAGGCGCGCGTCCTGGAAAACTATAACGAATCCCAGTTAGAAGAGAACTTCATCCGCCCGGTGCTGCGCATTCTGGGCCACCACTTCGGGGTGCAGGGCAAGGTTCTGGGAAAGGACAGGACGCCGGACTATGCATTCTTCCCGGACCAAGAGAGCCTGGACGAGGCAGAAGCGCATCCGGGTGAGGACTACTACCTCCGCGCCGTGGCTGTAGGCGATGCCAAGTCCTGGAAGATTCAATTGGACAAGAGCCGCAAGGGCCAGGGAAGCTTCGAGATGCAAAATCCCAGCATCCAGATCGATGTCTACCTGCGGGACACGCCGCCCAAGTGGGCAATTTTGACATCAGGCAGGCTCTGGCGGCTCTATCATGAGACGACGAGCTACAAGCTGGACTACTACTAGGTGGACCTGCCTGCCCTGCTGGCCGCCG
The DNA here is from genome assembly GCA_049299735.1 of Methanothrix sp. Lineage (GTDB taxonomy): Archaea > Halobacteriota > Methanosarcinia > Methanotrichales > Methanotrichaceae > Methanothrix. The sequence goes on from JBAQXX010000092.1 coordinate 11,338, forward strand.
GCGACAAGGAGAATTTCAAGTATTTCTATCTCTTCTTTCGCAGAGAGGCTTTGCCGCAACTGGTGGATGGGGACTGCTTCCTGGACAGAGTACTGGAGGGAAGCGTCGCCTATGCCCAGGAGATCGGCGAGGACCTGAAGGAGAACGTCTACCGGGCCATGAAGATCCTGGCGCAGGGCTTTCTGGGTTGGCTGGAGGGCTACCTGAGCGCAAAGGTGGAGGACCTCACACCCAAGACAAAGCTGCAGAGCTACTACGAGCACGATTACGAGGGGCTGATGGCGGTGCTCAAGAAGAACGGCAAGAAGCTGCAAGTCGATCCGGCCAGACGGGAGCCCGAGCCCCGGGCCGAGTTCGAGGGGTCGATGGGCAAACTGGGGCCGCTGCGGGAGCGAATCCTGAAGACGGACGAGCTGATCGACGAGGGCCCGGCTGTACGGGCTCACGGAAGAGGAGACTGCGATCGTAGAGGGCAAAGAGACCTCCAAATAGCGGTCCGGGCCACAGACATATCGAGTTTCACGCACCAATCGAACGTAAACCACCAGGTATCCAAGCCCGCCCGACGGGAAGGGCAGCCCGGATCAACCCGCGCGTTTCACCGCGCGCGAAATCCCACCAGAAGCAGTCGCAAGAAAGGACTTGAACAGCACCCAATCTAGAAGTCCCAGAAAGCCGGATATCAGCGAGCGTCCCACACGCACGCCCGCCCAGGCCCGCCAGCAGCTCTACGCCGTGGGCATATGCGCCAAGGATAAAAATCATACAAAAATTAGATATCCAAAACGCACTTTATTCTATTATCGCAATTTGAGAATCAAGAGGTCTGATATGTCTGATGATTCGGATGCAAAGATTCGGGTGGTTTACAAGGGTGGCGTCTTCAAGCCCCTGCAAGAGATCGACCTCTGCGAGGGAACGAAAGCTTTCGTGGTCCTTAAGCCGGGGAGAATCATAAGTGTAGCTAGACGATTCAGGATTAAAGTGGATAACGATGTGATGGAAGAGTTCGTCGAGGAGCGAAGATGATTGTATTAGATACTTCGATTTTCATCGACCTTCTGTTTGAATATAAATCTGAAAGGACACGATCGGCAGAAGAATTGCTCTCGATCTTGGAGGAAAATGATATGACAATAGTGGAACCGGATCTCTTCAAGATCGAGTTTACAGGGCAAATTGCCCAGAAGGATCAAGAAGGAACTGGCCCCAAAGATCTGCGAGGAGATCTTTGCATAGCTAGTCTTCGTTAACACATCCAGAATCTTCGAAGAAGCGCTTTCAATCGCAAGGGAAACGGGATCAAGGGCGGCAGATTCATTTTACATAGCCTGCGCCAAGGCTGAAGAAGCGATCTTGATTTCCAACGACAAGCATCAGATCGAAAGTGCCAAAAAATCAGGAATAGAAGTCTATAATCTGTTGCACGACCAGGAGCTTGTCAAGAAACGACTGAATGGTGCTGCTTTTCAATAATATTTCAAGACATATCAACAGTACTTCTTTAACCATCACTGTGCCCGAGCGCGCCCGCCCAGGCCCGGCAGCAGCTCTACGCCGAGGGCAATCTTCAAGCCCCTGCAAGAGTTCCCCTAATATATGTGCAAGTTTTTATAATCATTAATCAGTAACCTTTAATAATATTAACGTCCACGTCTGTGTTTAGGTGCACCAGATCATGTCGATAGATGCTGGTTTTCAGTTCAGTAAGTATATTATATATAATCACGTATTAAATGTAAATCGATATCAATGGCCTGTGCACAAAAAATTGGCGCTATATGATTTCGCCGTGCTGGAAGCGCGTAAATGTGCTTATAGATGCTGATTATGATGAGCTAAACACATACACGTCCACTATTAGATTTCAGCATGCTGAATGCTAAGAAGTTGGAGACCGCATAAAAGAGGTAAGAATATGAAATCCCATAGAATGGCTGTATGTATTATCATGATTGCTATGTTTGTCGCCTTTCCTTCAATTTTATCGGTGGAAGGAAAAGATTTGACTCAATCGGATTATGAAGAGTACATTTTGAATTTTATCGGTGCAGCCTCTTATCAGCTACCTGAACCGCCTTCTACCCTATCGTCCCTTATCATGAGTTCCCCAAACCTTACAATGGGTGCTCTAAGAAATTGGGCATACAATAAGATGCTGTCAACGACACGCAACCTGATAGATGCCGATCAGAGCGGAAATAAGGAGCAAATAGATTACTACAATAACCAGTTGGATCGCTGGCAAGCCGTGTATTCTTGCCTCAATGGAGATTGCGGGCATATGCAGCAATTGGAGACAGGTTCAGCAACAGAACCGGCAGGAGCAGAACAGGGCACAACCGCCGCAACATCTACTACGGGAAGACTCGCTGCCAATGGAACAAGTTATCAGAAAGGAGCGCTCCTAGTAGGTCCGATATCAATTCCAGCCGAATGGACCGACCCCCAAGATATCCTCTTTCTGGATCAGGGCAGGCCTTACATCATTGTGGGAGAGGGCACATGCAGCCTCTGGGACAGCCCGCCCGAACCTGATGGTGTAGATTCCTGTTTCGTTTATGCAAAATGGCGAATTGGAGACGTACCGCAAATATGGGGTCAGATGGAATTAGTCGACCCTTCGGTTCATCTGAGCGATCTCATCGATAGGAATACTGGAAAGCCGGCTGAATACAATCCATCCCATGTCTATGAGGCAGTTGTATTCGGAGAAGGAAAGATGCTCAAAGCCCGTGTCTTCGATGGCGGAGGTTATAGCGATAACCATGGAGAACTGAGAGTCAGTGTCTACCAGGCAATCTAGCGTTACGCATGGATGGAGATAGAATATAATTCCAACCCATCTTCTCTTTTTTCGAAAGATTTTGCCTGCACGAGGAGCCTTATGATATTATTATCGGGATATTTTTGGGCCACCATAGATTATTTCACGTCCTCAGCCAGAAAAGCCACACCCCGCCGCTCGAGCTCGGCCAGCAGCTCCTCCATGAAGGCGCCGCGCCCGGCCACGCGCGCGCTTGGGTCCGGACGAAGGAGGCCGGTCGGGCCAGAGCTGAGGTAGAGGGAAGACGAACTGAGAAGAATTTCTTCGCGAATTATCTCCGAAAGGGCTTGCCGTGAATCACAAGATTTCTATAAATTACGATACACAATGCTGCGAGGACGGATGTAATGAATCGTAATCACCTTTTCCACTGCGTCAACCTCATAAATTATCCGATAATCGCCAACCCGAAGACGATGAAGTCTTTCTGATCCAGATACCTTGATCGATTGAGGGGGAAATGGCTCGGATTCAAGGTTCTCAATTTTTTCCATCGATCGAGAGATTATATCAGCAGGCTGGCGACGCAGGTCTTTTTCTACGGACGGCTTGAAGTCAATTCTAAACGATGCCATCTTGCTTCAGCCTTCGCTTCATCTCTTCTAAGCTAATGGTCTGCTCATTCCTACGCTCAGCAACGACCGCAAGATCGTGAAGATCCTCAGTCATCTGCTCATAGCGTTCTATGGAAAGAATTACTCCTTTTCTATTGCCTTTAGCATCGATTATGTATTGCTCGTCGGATATGCCTGCCATAGATTCACCTGGACGCACGTTTGCGCATTACGAAGTTATTGTATTCTTCTTGGTTTAAATAGATGAGGTGAAGGAAAAAATTGGCCCATGTTGCCGGTCCAATCTACCTGCCAGCGCCCAAATATACGCTTACTATTAGCAGCTATCTTCAAAGCGACGACGAACGAATCCAACCACAGAGATCACAGAGTACACAGAGGACGCACAGAGCCAATCCAATTCTTTCCAAAAGGTATTTAGTGCATGCAAGAGGAGATGATCGTAATGGCTGCGAGAACTAAGAAGATGCCTGGAGCAAAAGCCAAGACACGCAGAGAAATGGGTACAGAAGTGGTCGATAAATCCGTCAAATCATCTGATGCAGCAAGCCAAAAGCCATCTCTGCCTAAGATCAACGCTGATCTGATCAACGAGGATGACCTGACGAAAGAAGAAGAGATGGCAGCCATAATGAAGTTGGAAGAGATCTCTTTGCGTAAGTTCTTAGAAGACGAGCCTGATATCTACACCCTGGAAGACCTGAAAGTCAGATATAAATGAAAGGCAAAATCGTTGCTATTCCGTTTCCATTTACCGATCTGAAGGGTGCCAAAGTGAGGCCTGCCCTTGTGATTTATGAAGGGCATGAGGATGTCATTGTGGCATTTATCTCTTCAAAAATACCTGCTGAGCCATACAATGTCCATGTTCTCCTGACCAAAGAAATGCCCGGCTTCAAGCTCTCAGGGCTGAAAAGGGATTCAGTGATACAGTTAAACAAGCTGGCAACAATCGATAAGTCTCTAATTGAAGGCGAATTCGGAGAGATCGATTCAGACCTTGAAAAGGAAGTTCGACGGATATTGATAGAGATATTTGATCGATAACATCACTTCTTGTCGAGATATATTTGGGGGAATTTGACCCAATTACCCTATCTTAAATCAAGTGACAATCCCTTGATCGCCGCGGGTCCGCTAGTTGGGCTGCCTTTGGCGAGGGCGGGCTGCCCTCCGGGCCGGGGCTATCGCTCCTGGCGGTGCCGCTCGGGCTCGTGTGCCCGCAAGCACGCGCTCGTGTGCGGGCGGGGGAAGCCGGTCGGGCAGACTATGAGGTTGCCCAAGGCCAGACCGCCGTAAAATCTAGATGACAGAAAGAATATAGATCTGGGAAAGATACATTAGCCATTTAAATAATAAATGAGGCTCAATGATGTCGGAAGCTGTGTCCATCAAGAATGCCGAATGCAACTTGGAAGAGCTGCTCAAAGGGCTGCCGTTTGGAGAATCCATCACGTTAACTGGCCCGGAAGGCTGCCCAGTTGCCCTTTTGGTCTCGCTGAAATCAGGAAAGGCTGAGCGAAAGCCCGTTTCCGACTGGGATGCTCAAATGGATGAATTGGCCCAGAAGGTGAGCCGCGCCTGGAAAGGAGAAAATAGTGCCGTAGAGGTTCTCTCGGAGATGCGAAGGTGAAATGCACCATCGACGCCAGCGTCTTTGTTTCATCTGCTCGATCTGATGAGCCAAATTATCTTCTGAGCAGAAAATTTCTTCGAGACGCGCAGTCCATGGAGGTTTACTGTCCCACTCTTGCCCTGGCCGAATGCGCCGCAGCCATTGCCAGGCAAACCAGCGATCCGTATCTGGCCAGGGAAGCTTGTAAGCATAATTGAGGGTTTTCCGGGAATAAAGCTCATCTCGCTTGATCTCTCGCTGGCCAGGAGGGCAGCGCAAATTGCAGTAGAGCATCGCCTGCGAGGTGCCGATGCGGCATATGTCGCCGTTGCTGATGCGTTTGATGCCGCTCTGATCTCATGGGATCAAGAGATGCTGAAACGATGCCCGGCCGCAGTGGCGACAATGACGCCTGAGAGATGGTGCGGAGAGCAATAATCGGCAAGAAGCTTTTGGCGGGGGCGGACTGCCCTCCGGGCCGGGCCTCGCATCTGGTGGTGCCGCTCGGGCTCGGGGCCCGCCTGCGCGCTCGTGTGCGGGCGCAGGAGGCCGGGTTAGCAATATTTCTGCAGGGCAGGTCCCATGATAGCGTTCCGTCTACAGTTACTATTAGCTGCTATCTGCTGAGCGATGACGAACGAATCCAACCATGGAATCCTATGTAAAAAACGCAAAGCAGTAATATATAATATAAACGATTCCTGCTACGCAATCGTATGCGTAAAGGCTACGCAGTTACGTAATAACACATGCCAAATGACTCCAGTTAATAATTTTGAAAATGATTTCAAATCAAGGATATAACTAATCCTTTCTTATGACCCTTAATAAATCTGGAATTTCTTCATAATCATCAATCCAAATGGTCTCAATGCCAAATGAAAGGGCATCATCTTCTAAAAATTTTTCCTGCAAGAAGATCATTCTTTGGACCAAATCAATGAACTTAAATCTCTGCTGAACTTTTTCATCAAATAACTTATCGTCTTCTAATAGGCATCTAAGCCGGGTTTCAATTTTTTCAGGACCAATCTTCTTTTTAATTATATAGTGGGTTTTATTTGAATTTCCTCTCTGTTTTGCTGCTATGTCGAGAAGTCTTCGGGAATTGGGATCTTCTAGGGAAAATCCCATAAATAGGCATGTCTTATCAGCAAATTTATTTATTTGCAATAAATTACTCCAATTATAGCTCTCAGTATATCTATGGTGATACATATCCTCACTCAAAATTAAGCCGCAATCTTTGGGTAGCTCGCCTTCTTTCGGTAGAAATCCATGTACATGATATATTGGAAATTCTCGCCGTGAAGGATGTACGCCCTCCTTATAAATGGAGCAATAGGGTATCCCTTTTGCGGAAAAATGGTTCTCTAATATATCGTCATAATTATATGTTATAATAGAATCTATCTTCGGATCTCTATGGCCAACACAAAACTGCAAGATTTCTTCATATAATGGATTAGGATATTGATTCGATCCTTCATATAGTGTTTTCCTAACTAATTCCTCAAATGAAACGCTATTTTCTAATTCCTTATTTTTGGAATGCTTTTTAATATATCTTGCTGCCATCAATTGATTAGGCTTAAAAACATTGTTAAAAATCTTTGATAAAAATTCTGATTTGATTTCTGAATCTATTTCGGCAAACTCTATTTTGAGCAATAATCTCTGCAATAATAAATTCCAATCTGGCAAACCATTTCTCAAACAAACACCAGAACCAAGGATAAATACAAGGTTACCTTCGGCATATTCCTTAGCTAATCTATGAAGATGCTTCTTTCTAAGATTTATCCGTTTATTAAACTTATTTTGAACTAAATTGAATTGGTTCTGAGCATTGATTAAATCATTTTCTGTTATTTTTCCATAATTATCCCACGTCCCAACCCCACCATGGCTTATATTTACTTCCATATTTCCACCTAAATTTACCGATAAGAATCATTGATATACTTTGATTAAGCTTCAAGTATATGATTTTTATATTGTTATCTAAGTTTTGCGCCGTCCTCAATTAAGTAACTAACAATAAAATTATATTAATAAGAAAAAGCCTCCTGCTGCTTAGAAGCCTGCCAATCAGTTTTTTTCACAACCAAATCATGTATTAGTTTCGCACGACAGTCAAGGAAACTATCAAAATCATCTCTTAACGCAGCCTCATATGCATCCTTGGAAATAAGATTGGAAGAAAGCCACGTTTCCAAGTTGGAACTAGCGGCTTCTTCAATGGTCTTGAAGTAATCTGAAGGGGCTCGCTTGCCTAGAAATTTGTTGCTTGCTGATGTTAGCATAACAATGTTGGCAAGGCAATTAATACGTTCTGGGGGCGTATTCTCTCTTAAGAATTCTTTAGGAAATACGTGATGAAATTCTTTAGTATTACTCCATGATAACGCTTTTGAGATATCAATATATTGCCCAGTTAATAGATCAATTGGCCGGTGATTGGCTAAGACTATAGCCAAGAGCTTGGCATGGGCATTATTTAGTCTAAATTGCTTTATCTTCCACATATCTGATGAGGGCATAAAATCGGCGGCAAAAGTAATTTTATTGTTTCTACCTCGGGCAAATGCTGTTACTGCAGATAAATCTTGAGCCATATTGCCAGTATTCCATCCACTAAAATACCCTGTCAAAGACGTCTTCCAGAACCATTGAGATATGGATCTGTACTGATCTGCAGATGGTCTTGGGATTTGTCTAAAGATCTCACCCAAAACAGTAAGTTGGTTGATATAGGGAATTATATTGGCACTAAGAATGCCAATATTTGTATTCAAGAAATCCACGGACCTTTTATATGCCTCAGTTGTATTTTCAACTGCCAATTTAAGTCGTTCTACTGTATGGCCTCTAAGGTTATCAATGCTATCCGCGGAGAAGCCACCTCCTGAGGCTGCTGAAATATTCCTCAAAACAACCTTTTTATCAAATGTTCCAAAATCCTTCTCCGATAATTCGTCTAATATGGCAGTAATAGAATCAATCAAATCAAAATCGGGGCTCCATGTAGCCGCCCTCATCAGATCAACAATAGTTAGTGATGTTCCAGTACTATTTATTCGTTCGAATATGGGTGCTACATCTTTTATTGACATATCCCCAAGAGTAACTGTTGCAATTTTATAATCTTTAAAGCGATTGAAAAGAGTTTCAGCCCTCTTTTTCAGTTCATCCCTATCCGGCGCAGACAGATTATCTAGGATCGCAACATGCTTGAAGTAAGCTGCAGGATCTGAAAGCTTATTAATCCGAATTTGATGCAACGGTGGATCCTCTAAGGTATCTAGATGCAGGAATTTTTGCTCTCTTAGATCGTACACAATATTCCAAGGGCTGTCATTATCATCGCCACTCCAAAACATAGCTCCGCAAATTGCAGATAGACGTTGTTGTCCATCAAGTAGGTAATTTACGGGATAATCTGGTTTTGGCAATTCGATATCAAGATCTCCGATACAATTTTGGCTTCGGAGCTCTTGCCTGCTTTGCCATAATAGGACACTCCCAATCGGATACCAACGGGCCACCGAATCTAGTAACAAGAGAACTTGTTTCTTGTCCCATACAAAATCGCGTTGAAATTTAGGAAGTAGGATATCGCCTTTAAGAATTCGTCTAGCTAACTCATCGATTCGGTCAACACTTGGCTGCGGGTCCTTAGGAACCGGCGCGGTAGGGCCCGAAGTAGTAATCACACTCGAAATTGCGGGACTTTTCTGTATCATGATGGTCTACATCTTCAGCTCTCCAGTATTATTTGAATCTATGCCATTTTCGCGAAAATCTTCAAGTGCATCAATAGGTGGTCTTTCATTCGGCATGAATTCAATATACATGTTGACACGTATGAGAGTCAATGGTTGAATTCCTTAATCGATGTCGTTTAACTATATTCTAAATAGTATTATATAATGAATGTTGAAAATCCATCTTATCTGGTTTTATATTCCAATCAACATCCAGCTTCTTCCTTGTAGCCATGGTTATCTCCTAACGCGGGAGTTGAAAGACAATGATTAGCCCTATTACTGGTTGCGCAGTAGAATCAGAATCTTCAGAATTGTTAGGTGCGTGGGATGGTATTGGAACCCAAGAACACCTTCGTGACTGGACTCAGAATCTAGCGCCTCTGACCTGGCAACCCCTGCAAAAGAGGCAGCCAATCTCATGCACCTGCCATATTCGCAGCCCCGCTCGCCCCCGCTCAGGATTCGCCACCATTGCCTTCTTTCTTGCCGACCTCATCCGCCCTGGCCTCCACACCCCGCCGCTCCAGCTCCGCCAGCAGTTCCTCCATGAACACGCCCCGCCCGGCCACGCGCGCGTGTTCGCACTCCCGCACCCGTCCGCCTGTGTAGCCGCTGCTCGTCGTCTGCACGCCGCAACTGGGGCTGCCCGCCAGGCTCACGATGCGCAGCTTCGCACCCTGGCGAGCCAGCATCTCTAAGAGGTCCGCGTAGTCTTCGATCAGGGTGCAGCAGAAGCAGCGAAACTGGGGCGTATCAAGCTGATTTGCTATGGGATTCAAGGAGCAATGCTTTTATGCAATGTATCCAAATAAAACAAGGTAATAATATGGCGAACCAGACATCTAACGCTCCGAAATTTAACCCTGAAAATCCTTTGCCATATGGCGGTACCACTGACATTCACGGCAATATCATCCAGGCAATTATAAAGAGGAGCAGGATGCAATGCTCGCCAAGGTAAGGAGAGCCTTCAGGAAGAAGATGATGACAGACATCACAATCGATGCAGATTTGCTCTTCCTTGCCATAGCGATTACATCCTTTGCCGGTATGGCCACCATGATGCAGTTAGCAGGATATCATTCGCTTTCTCTCTGAGCAGTGAGATTGCCGTATCATCATCATGCAATTGACGGCATAACTGCTCGTAGTCTGTAAAATGATGCCGCCCATAGCTGAGTAGCTGCGGAATTGATGGGCGTGGGGTGCCGTAGTGCCTGGAGACTTCATTATAGAAATCTCTGGGTGTAGACGTTATTTTGACATGGCAGTTATATGCCCGTTTAAGGGACTTGGAGTCAAACGATGGCTTTGCAGGCATATTTGCCGTCCTTGCTCAATAAGACACCGTCGAGATAACGGTATTCTTAAAGGTTCCTATTGCCTTAATCCATTTGCTGGAACAGAATTTGAGTCAGATTTGCTGGTAATCATTTTGGGTAGGTATCAATGATCGCCCACATGCCACTGATTAGTTTTTTGCGAGTGGTAGGACATCCAGAATACCATCATGCACCGGCCACAGCTTGGCATTCCACGCCGGCCCTCACTTCTTCCCTATCTCCTCCGCTGCAAAGGCTACACCCCTCCGCTCCAGCTCCGCCAGCAGCTCCTCCATGAACACGCCCCGCCCACTTACGTGCGCGTGCTCGCACTCCCGCACCCGTCCGCCCGCGTAGCCGCTGCTCGTAGTAGCGACGCCGCAGCTGGGGCTGCCCGCCACTCCCACGATCCGCAGCCGTGCCCCCTCGTGGGCCAGCATTTGCAGGAGGTCCGCGTACTCTTCGATCAGGGCGCGACAGAAGCGGCGAAACTGGGGCACATCTAGCTGATTTTTGGTAACCGCCCAGCGCTCCAGCCCCAGGTAGAGCGCCTCCGGGCAAGGCAGCTGAACAATGGGGCCCTCGGGCCGAAAAGGCACCGGTGCGAGCCCCTTTACTCGCGTCAAAGGATTGAGCAGGCAGTGGGCGGCGACAGTGACCACCTTCTCTCCCTGGGTGGTGCCTTTTTCCCTACTTTCGCCCGGTTTTGCGGCGGATGTCATCTCTAGTCAATAAGATTATAAAATTATAATAACTTAATGCTATTGCATGTATACTACAATCCAGGTCGAAGACGATTGTTCAGAAAATGCATCTCTTCAAAAAGGCAAAGCGAATGGACAGATCGCATTTCGGCAGCCTGCCCAAGCCTGAATCCTTCTGAAGGGAAGAGATTGACCGTTTTGATTGACTCTGACGTTATCTTCCTGAACCGGACTTAATATGCTTGATATAATTGTAGAACCTGATGCCGTCCATGTCGTCGTAGAAGATGATCTTCTCCGCCCGTTCCCCTACCTTGATCTTCAGGGTGTTGTTGTGAAACTCGTCCACGTACTCCACGTCATCGATTATATCCAGGGGCACGGTCTGCACGCTGTCCCAGGCCAGTCCAGGTCTCACAAAGTGCACATTCTTGTCCGTGGTCACCAGATAGCCCAGCACCTTGTCCAGCATTCCCATCCTGGCAATGGCCAGCATCTGCTCGGATGCCTTGCTCTGCAAGATAGCCGGTGCGATCTGCACCAGCTTCTCGCCTGCCGCCGCCAGCTTTTTGGCCGTGCGGTTCAGCTTCTTGGGAACATCGATTCCGCCCACATCTATTGTATCCGTCATATTAATCTGCTTAAGTTATGGTCGTTTCCTTGTGCATCCGTTGTGGCTTAGTGCCTCTGTGTTTTGGTTTTTTGAGTGAAAACGTGGGATTAGAGCCGAACTGCCACCCTCACCACAAAGACACCAAGGCACAAAGACGACCTAATATTTGAGTTATAGGCGTCTCTTTGTGAGTGCTCTGTGATCCCTGTGCCTTCTGCATTTTAAGTCACAATCTTTTCCAGGCAGTCGTTCTCCAGAGCTATGCGCACCTCGCGCGCCAGCCTGCGGCCCGTGGACATGTTGGTGCGCCATAGGGCATTTCCGTAGGGATGACCTACGGCCATGTGCACATTGGTGCCGCCGCCGATGCGCGGAGCGACGTCGTAGATGTAGAAGTTGAGGTCCTTGTCCACACATGTCTGCAGACAGAAGGGCCCGATGATGCCGGGAGAATAGTACTCCTGGGTCGCAGCCACGTACTTCTCGGCCAGAACAAAGGCCTTCTCCAAAAGCGACTCGCGCAGAGTTGCGGAGTTGTGGCCGCAGACTGTGTACTCAGGGTTGATCTGCCGATCGTTGAGGGTGAGCTGCTGGGGCGCAGGCAGGCGGCAGTGACCGTCCAGTGAGGTCTCAAATCGCCAGTCTATGCCGATCAGCTCGATCTGCTTGCTGATGGGCGAGTAAAAGAAGTCCAGATTAAAGACCGGCCCTATGACGTAGCGCTCAATTCTGGCCAGCTCAATTCCATCCTGATCTATCACATTCTGGCGCAAAAGCAGATCTGCCTTCTGACAGTACTCCTCGTAGGAAGCGGCTGTGAAAAATCCCCTCTCCAGAGTTTTTACGGCATGCGGCAGCTTGACCATGACCAGCTGATTGATATCCTCCGCCTCGATGGGCTCGGGATAAGGCAGCCCCGCCTTCTCCAGTATCCAGTAATAGTCCCTCTTGTCGCCGCGCTCCTCAGAACGAAGCAAGTTTCGAGAGCCCAAGAGAGGCACCAGGAACTGATCTTCAACGGCATCAATGCCGCAATAAGATGTAAATGACCGGTTGGGCACGAAAAGAGTGTTCTTCTCCTTGAGAATATCCTGATTCTCCTGCTCTAAAATCTTTGAGAACTTTTTGAGCATCATGACCTCATCGATCATGCCGTTTACAATCCTGCCCGATTTGTCTCGGTTCGCGCGGAAGTACTTGACATAAGGCTTCTCTCGCCCCTCCTGGCATACCGCGAGCGTCCTTAAATTCTCCTCTACTGCGCCGTCTGCCGTATCCAGGGCAGAGTGGGATGCAATCATCCCGATTCGCAGATCATCGAGGTCGTATCCCCTCAAGACCTCTAAAACCTTGCTGCGATCAATCAAGTCAGAGCACCTCAAAATAATTACGTTGTTCCCTCATATTTCCATCCCGATTTATCAAGATGACCCCACGCCAACCAGTAGCTCACCTTTGCCATTGTCGACATTGTCACCTGCATACATTTGGAAGGCCAGGCCATCAACCTGCACGATTTCCATCTTCTGGAAGCTGGGCAGAACCTTGGCCTCTCCTTTTACGGTTATAGTTCCTTTGCTCATCTCCGCGCCCGGCAGATAGGTGCTGCCGCCTATGAAGATTGTGCCGCCCTGATTAGCAGCTCCGGGAAAGTCGCCCGCATCTCCAAAGATGCAAATGCTGCCCCCGCAAAGATGCTCGCCCAAGTATGCTCCCGCGCTTCCTCTTACTTCGAGCTCTCCGCCGCGCATGCCGCACTTCTCGCCCCGGTATCCTCTGCCCAGGCGGCCGCAGTGCGTGCCATCTGCATATTCTCACGCACCCATACCGGAGAAATGCTCGCGAATACGGACAGAACTCATTCTTCTGCGGGACATTCTTGCTTTGGAAGAGTTCCTGCGATTTAAAATCTATTCGCATCACCCGCTATGTTGGGCACCATTCCCTTAGTCGGTAATAAAATGTGCTGTTGTTATTTTATTATTTTTAAGCAGTATTTTTTCGTGCATTACTTTAATATACCACATTCTCATGAGAATATAGTCCACTGATATGGAGTTGAGTTTTTTGGCGGGCAGAGCTTGGAAGTTTGGAAACGATATAGATACGGATGCCATCATTCCCGGGCGCTATCTGGTTATTAATGACCCGTTGGAGCTGGCAGCCCATCTCTTCGAGGGCGTTCGCCCGGAGATGGCGGAAATGGTGGCCCAGGGCGACTATGTAGTAGCAGGGGAGAACTTCGGATGCGGATCTTCCCGAGAGCATGCTCCATTGGCACTGAAGGGAGCGGGAGTGAAAGCCGTAGTTGCCAAGTCCTTTGCCAGAATATTCTTTAGAAACTCCATCAACACCGGCCTGCCTCTGTTTATCTGCTCCCAGGTGGATCGGATCGCCGATGGTGCGGAAATAGATATAGACATGATCGGTGGATTGATTCACAACAAATCCTGCGCTGAATACTACAAAACTACTCCACTTCCCGATTTTCTCCAGGAGATTGTTGACGCGGGCGGACTAGTGGAATACACCAGGCGACAGGTAGCCAAGGTGACGACATGAATTATAAGGTACCAGTTATCCCAGGTGACGGCATCGGCCCGGAGATCATAGCAGAGGGCCAAAAGGTTTTGCAAGCGGCCGCAGACAAATACAACTTTAGCCTCGATTGGATGGAGTACTCCCTTGGAGCGGAGCACTACCTGAAGACAGGAGAGCTTGTGAGCGAAGATACCCTCAAAGATCTGGGCCGCTTTCCCGCCATTTACCTGGGTGCCATCGGCGACCCACGGGTCCCCCCAGGCATCCTGGAGAAAGGCGTATTGCTGACCATGCGCTTCTACTTTGACCAGTATGTGAATTTGCGGCCCGTTAAGCTCCTGGAGGGAGTCTGGACGCCCCTCAAGGATAAGACTCCCAAAGATATCGATTTCATGGTGGTTCGGGAGAATACGGAGGACTTTTACATCGGCATAGGCAGTCGCGCACGCCGGGGCAAGAGCCACGCCGATTTTGAAATCAAGCGAACGCTTTATAATATCAAATTCGGCCTGGACATCGATACAGATAGCGAGGAGATCGGCTACCAAATAGGCGAGGTCAGCAAAGAAGGCTGCAAGCGGGTCATAAAATATGCCTTTGATCTCGCGTCCAGGCGCCACAATCATGTCGCCAGCGTGGACAAGGCAAATGTGCTCAGCGACATCTATGGGTTTTGGCGCGAGGTCTTCTTGGATGTTGCCAAAGGCTATCCGCAGGTCAAACACGACTTCAACTTCGTGGATGCCATTACCATGTGGTTTGTCAAGAACCCGGAGTGGTTTGACGTCGTGGTCGCACCCAACATGTTCGGAGATATTATCACCGATTTGGGAGCCATGATTCAGGGGGGTCTCGGCCTTGCGCCCGGCGCGAATCTGAATCCGGAGGGCACCAGCATGTTCGAGCCCATCCACGGCTCGGCACCCAAATACAAGGGACTAAACAAGGTCAACCCCATCGCCACCATCTGGTCAGGGGCACTCTTGCTGGAGCACCTGGGACAGAGCAAAGCGGCTGCGGATATAGTCTCTGCCATTGAGCGGAACTTATTTGAAGGCAGAATAAAAACCTATGATTTGGGAGGAAGCTCGACCACCTCTGAGGTTGGCTCGGAGATAGCTCGCCTAGTGGGACTTGTCTAAGTCCCGCTAGGAAAAAGCTTTTATGTGGGATGCTTTTATTCCTCACTCAGTGCAGCATAAAAGGCTTGAGGCATGTCAGGCAGCGGGGGCTCGTAGCTCAGTTAGGCAGAGCGTCTGGCTTTTAAATTTTTGTGTGAAGATACCAGGTGGTCGAGGGTTCAAATCCCCCCGAGCCCGTTTGGAGTTTCCTGGCCTGTTTGCTGCTCTTTCTCCAATAAGGTGGTTCGAGTGACCAAGTTTGCCGTAAAAGATCATGAAATGGTTCCGGAACATGTGCTGCTCACACCGGAAGAGAGTGCCGAGGTGCTGAAAGCATTCAACATTGTGGCTCCTCAGCTGCCTAAAATTCACGTAACTGACCCTGCGGCCAAAGAGATCGAGGCGAAAGTTGGCGATATCATTAAGGTAATCCGAAAGAGTACTACAGCTAAGCAATCGATCTTTTACCGGCTGGTAATCGATTAAAGGTGGTCTTTTGCTCGATAGAAATGTTCTTTATAGCTCCTATTTTACCAGGGACAAGCTGGTGCACCATCATATAAACTCATTTAATGATTTTATAGATAAGGGCCTGCAAAAGGTCATAGATGAAGTGAATATCATCGAGACCAATATCGAGAATACCTATGTGAAGCTGGGCAAGATCAGGGTGGCAAAGCCCATGGTGCGCGAAGCGGACGGCTCCATCGAAAGGCTCTACCCCAATGATGCCAGGCTTCGCAATTTGACCTATGCCTCACCCATCAAGCTGGAGATGACCATAGTGGAGGGCGATACAGAAAAAGATCTGGTGGAAGCCGACATAGGTACATTGCCCATCATGCTTAACTCCAAGATCTGCAACCTTTCCGGTCTCACGGCTGACGAGATGATAACCTATGGTGAAGACCCATCTGACCCGGGCGGCTATTTCGTGGTCAACGGCTCAGAGCGCGTCATCATGACGCTGGAGGACCTGGCTCCAAACAAGATCCTGGTCGAATACAACCAGCGCTATGATGAGAACATCGAGGTGGCCAAGGTCTTCAGCCAGAGACAAGGCTATCGCTCCCTGGTCATTGTGGAGCGGGGCCGTCGTTCCATCCTGGAAGTATCCTTCCCCTCTGTCTCGGGACGGCTCAACTTCGTGACACTGCTGCGATCCCTGGGCATGGACACGGATATGGATATTGTGAAATCCGTATCAGACAATCCGGAGATCATCAAGTTCATGCTGGAAAACCTGGAGGAAGCCGAGGTCTCGACCAATGATGAGGCCCTGGAGAAGATAGGCGCGCGCGTTGCCGCCGGCCAGGCCAAGGAATACCAGAAAAAGAGGGCGACTTATGTCCTGGACAGGTACCTGCTTCCTCACATAGGCGTGGATGAGAAAGATCGTTTTTCAAAGGCGCTCTTCCTCTCTCGCATGGCCGAAGCCTGCTTCGAGCTGGCACTGGAGCGACGCGGAGAGGACGACAAGGATCATTACTCCAACAAGAGGCTGAAGCTCTCCGGTGATCTGATGGAAGATCTCTTCCGCGTGGCCTTCAACCGCTTGACCCGAGACATAAAATATCAGCTGGAGAGGGCCAGCATGAGAAACAGAGACCTTAATGTGGTGACCACGGTTCGCGCGGACGTCCTCACCGAGAGAATGATTCATCCCCTGGCCACAGGAAACTGGGTCGGTGGGCGCACGGGCGTCTCCCAGCTCCTGGATCGGACGGACTACATGGCCACGCTCTCTCATCTACGTCGCGTGATCTCGCCCCTCTCCCGATCTCAACCGCATTTCGAGGCCAGAGATCTGCATGCTACCCAGTGGGGTCGCATCTGTCCCTGCGAGACTCCGGAAGGGCCAAACTGCGGCCTGGTAAAGAACTTCGCCCAGGGTGTGGAGCTTTCGAAGGGAGCAGACGATTCAGTTAACATCAAAAAGATATTGATGGATTTAGGCGTGATTTCGGTAGGTGGTAATGTTGGCTGAAGCCTTAATTAGCGGCGCGCGAATTTATGTAAACGGCGAGATCGTAGGGCATCATGATGACCCCAAAACATTGGTCACGAATTTGCGTCGTCTGCGACGTTCCGGCAGCATAAGCAGCCAGATGAATGTGGTCTATTTCGAGGACACCAATGAGATCTTCATGAACAACGACTCAGGCCGGGCCAGAAGGCCGCTCATTGTGGTGGAGAACGGAAAGGCTCAGGTCACTGAGGAGCATGTAACTAAGATAGAGAACGGCGAAATGACCTTTGCCGATCTTGTGTCAGGCGGCCTGGTGGAGTATCTGGATGCAGAGGAGGAAGAGAACACCCTCATTGCCATCTGGGAAGAAGATATCAAACCCGATCACACTCATTTGGAGCTGGATCCGTCGCTGATTTTAGGTATTGCTGCGGGCCTTGTGCCCTATCCGGAGCATAACGCCAGCCCCAGAAATACCATGGGCGCAGGAATGGTCAAGCAATGCCTGGGAATGTCCACCGCCAATATGAGGCTGCGGCCTGATACACGCGGCCATTACCTGAACAGTCCGCAAAGAGGCATAGTCAGGACCAAGACCTCGGGTGCAGTGGGCTTTGAGGAGAGGCCGGCGGGACAAAATTTCGTGGTCGCCGTGCTGGCCTATGAAGGATATAACATTGAAGATGCGTTGGTCATGAACCGCGGCTCCATCCAGCGCGGTCTTGCCAGAAGCCACTTCTTTCGCGTCTCTGAAGCAGAGGAGCGAAAGTACCCCGGCGGCCAGGAGGACAAGTTCGAGATTCCTGACGTAGAAGTTCGGGGTGCGCGAGGCAGTGAGGCTTATGATCAGCTGGACTCAGACGGACTTGTGAACCCCAATGCCTACGTGGGCCCAAATGATGTGCTCATCGGCAAGACCAGCCCCCCCAGATTTTTGGAGGAGCCTTCCGAATTCGGCCTGACGCCCCAGCAGAGGCGCGAGACATCCGTGACCATGCGTTCCAATGAGAAGGGTGTGGTGGATATGGTCATCCTCACCGAGTCCTCCAACGGCAACCGCCTGGCCAAGGTCAAGAGCCGGGATCAGCGCATTCCGGAATTGGGCGACAAATTCGCATCCAGGCACGGCCAAAAAGGCGTGATAGGATTGATTGTGCCCCAGGAGGATATGCCCTTCACTGAATCGGGCGTCGTGCCGGACCTGCTGCTAAATCCTCATGCTATTCCCTCTCGTATGACTGTGGGACACGTCCTGGAGATGATCGGTGGAAAGGTAGGATCTCTAGAGGGCAGGTTCGTTGATGCCACTGCCTTTTTGGGCGAGAACGAGCCGGATTTGCGCGGCGCGCTCAAGAAATTCGGCTTCTCCCATACCGGTCGCGAAATACTTTACAACGGAGCCACAGGAGAGCAAGTCATGGCCGACATCTTCGTAGGTGTGATCCTCTATCAGAAGCTCTATCACATGGTCACAGGCAAGATGCATGCCCGGTCCCGGGGACCTGTCCAGGTCTTGACCCGCCAACCCACAGAAGGCCGTGCTCGCGAGGGTGGTCTGAGATTTGGTGAGATGGAGAGAGATGTGCTCATAGCCCATGGCGCAGCACTGGCTCTCAAAGAACGTCTGGTAGATGAGTCGGATAAAGTGACTGAACTTGTTTGCAGCCATTGCGGCATGATCGCTATCCATGATAGGCGCAGAAATGCGGACTTCTGCCCGACATGCGGAGCAGATACTGAGATCTACCCCGTGGAGATGAGCTATGCATTCAAGCTACTGCTCGACGAGATCAAATCATTAGGTGTAGCGCCGCGACTGATCCTGGAAGACGCGGTTTAGGTGGAAATATGACGGTTCCCAAGAGAATTGGCAAGATCCGCTTCGGCCTTATCTCCCCACAAGAGTTTCGGAAGATGAGCGTGGTAAAGATCATTACCGCAGATACATACGACGACGATGGTTTTCCTATTGAAATGGGTCTCATGGACCCCCGGCTTGGTGTCATCGACCCGGGGCTGCGCTGTCGATCCTGCGGCGGTCGGCCCGGTGAATGTCCCGGACACTTCGGCCATATCGACTTAATTGCGCCCGTAATTCACGTGGGCTTCGCTAAATTGATCCGAAAAGTGCTGCGGGCTATCTGCAGGGATTGCTCGCGTCTCATGCTCAAAGAAAATGAGAAGAATATGTACCTGGGACAGATCCAGGAACTGGAACGACTGGGGCAGATGACTGACGACACAGTCAATAAGGTATTCTCAGAGGCACGCAAGAACAAGACCTGCCCCTACTGCGGAGCACCCCAGAAGGAGATCAAGTTCGAGCGGCCCCTCTCTTACATCGAAGACGGCCACAAGCTCACTGCATCGGACATTCGCGACAGGTTCGAGAAGATCCCGGATGACGATATCGCCGTAATGGGCATGAATCCCGCGACGGCGCGCCCGGAATGGATTATCCTGACTGTGCTGCCTGTGCCGCCAGTCACCATGCGCCCCTCCATCACACTGGAGTCCGGTCAGAGGAGCGAAGACGATCTCACTCATAAGCTGGTGGACATCATCAGGATCAACCAGCGATTCCAGGAGAACCGCGAGGCAGGCGCGCCCCAACTGATCATTGAGGATCTCTGGGAGCTTTTGCAGTATCATGTCACCACATTCCTGGACAATACCGTATCCGGCGTGCCGCCCGCCCGTCATCGCAGCGGCCGGCCATTAAAAACGCTCTCCCAGAGGCTGAAGGGCAAGGAAGGACGTTTCCGAGGATCGCTCTCCGGCAAACGCGTCAACTTCAGCGCCAGGACGGTCATATCTCCTGATCCCAATCTCAGCATTGGCGAGGTCGGCGTGCCTATGGAAATAGCCATGGAGCTGTCCGTGCCCATGATTGCCAACGCCCGGAACATGGAGATTGTGAAGACTTTTGTGCGGCGCGGACCCGACCGGCATCCAGGTGTGAATTATGCCACCCGGCCCGACCAGAGACGCGTCAAGGTCACAGAAAAGAATTGCGAGGAAGTGGCCGAGCAGATCGACATCGGCTGGAAGATCGACAGACAGCTTGCAGACGGCGATATCGTACTCTTCAACCGCCAGCCCTCTTTGCATAGAATGTCCATCATGTCCCATCGCGTCAAGGTCATGCCCTACAAGACCTTCCGGCTCAACCCGGCAGTCTGCCCTCCCTACAACGCAGACTTCGACGGGGATGAGATGAACATGCACGTACCTCAAACCGAGGAGGCGCGCGCCGAGGCCGAGATTCTCATGCGCGTGCAGGAGAACATTCTCTCGCCCAGATTCGGCGGCCCCATCATCGGCGGCATACACGACTACGTGACCGGATCATTCCTGCTCACCCATGGCAGAAAGCCGATCGACCGGCGGGGTGTTATGGAGCTTCTCAAGAAGTTCGATATATCCGAGCTGCCAAAGCCCGAGGGCGTAGCGGACGGCAAGCCCTACTGGACGGGAAAGCAGGTATTCAGTCTCGTCCTGCCGCGGGGCCTGGACCTATCCTTTAAGGCCGATTTCTGCTACAACTGCGATGTCTGCAAAGGCGCGGATTGCGAGAACGATGCCTTTGTGGTGATCGAAGACGGCCAGCTCTTGAAAGGTACCATCGACGCAGAGGCCGTAGGCGCCTTCAAGGGCAAGATAACAGACAGAATAATAAAGGAGTACAGCCCCTCCGTGGCGAGCGAGTTCTTAGATCGGATGACCCGGCTCGCACTACGAGGCATCATGCATGCAGGGTTTTCCTTCGGCATAGATGATGAGGACATCCCCACGGCCGCCGTGGATCAGATTGAAGAGACCACCAGAACGGCTCGCGAGAAGAGCCGGCAGCTCATCGAAGCCTATAACGCCGGCGAGCTGGAGCCCCTGCCCGGTCGAACCCTGGATGAAACACTGGAGATGAGAATCATGCAGACATTGGGCAAGGCCAGGGATATGGCAGGCAAGATAGCCGGCCGTCACCTGGGCCTGGATAACTCCGGGGTGGTCATGGCAGTGAGCGGAGCGCGCGGCAGCATGCTCAACCTCACCCAGATGGCGGCATGTGTCGGCCAGCAGTCGGTGCGTGGCGAGCGTATCATGCGTGGCTATGCAGGCAGAACGCTGCCGCACTTTAGGCCAGGAGACCTCGGCGCGGAAGCGCACGGCTTTGTGGAGTCAAGCTACAAAGGCGGCCTCAATCCTACTGAGTTCTTCTTCCACGCCATCGGTGGTCGCGAGGGTCTGGTGGATACAGCCATCAGGACATCCCAGAGCGGCTACCTGCAGCGTCGGCTGGTAAATGCTCTGCAGGATCTGGAAGTCAGGTACGACGGCACAGTCAAAGAGACGAGGGGCATGATTGTCCAGTTCCAGTATGGAGAAGACGGCGTGGATGCATCAAGGCGAGACTACGCCAGCACAGACAACGTCAAGCGCATCATCAAGAGTGTGCTAAAGAAGGAGTCGGCATGATCCTCACGGAAAAAGATATCACAGAGAGGCTGGTAGGGCTTGACCTTCCCCCGAGCATCAAGGAAGCAATACAAAATGGGCTGAAAGGAGTGCCCATAAGCTCAGAGCAACTGACGGATATCACATCCCAGGTGGCTTCCGACTACGAGCACTCTAAAGTGGAGCCATGCGAGGCGGTAGGCGTGGTCGCGGCGCAGTCCATAGGCGAGCCCGGCACACAGATGACCATGCGTACCTTTCACTACGCAGGCGTGGCCGAGATCAACGTAACCCTGGGTTTGCCGCGGCTAATCGAGATTGTGGATGCGAGAAAAATCCCCTCGACACCCACCATGACCATAAAGCTTAATCAGGATTATGCCCACGATCGTGACCTGGCAAGAGAAGTGGCCTGGGCCATAGAATCCTCTTCCATTCTCCACCTGGGGTCCATTGCCACCGATCTGGCGGAGATGAATGTCATCATTGAGCTGAATCCCAGTGCATTGGAGCAGCGCAAGATCACCGCAGAAGAGGTCGCTTCAAGGCTGAAAGAGGAAACCGGTCTTAATGTGGATCAAAAAGAGAATCTGCTGGTGATGATCCCCAAGGAGCCCTCTTACCGCGAGCTGCTGCAACTGGTAGAGAAGATCAAGAGGCTATCGCTCAAAGGCGTAGAGGGCATCAAGCGCGTCGTCATCCGCAAAGAAGGCGATGAGTACATCCTCTATACGGAAGGATCTTCGATCAAAAAAGTTATGCAGTTTGAGGGAGTGGACCCCACCCGCATCAAGACCAACAATATAAGTGAGATCGGAGAGGTGCTGGGCATCGAGGCGGCACGAAATGCCATCATAAATGAAGCCACGGACACGCTACGCGAGCAGGGTCTCTCCGTAGACGTGCGACACATCATGTTGGTGGCGGACATCATGACCGTAGACGGAGAGCTGAAACAGATTGGACGGCATGGCGTCTCGGGCGAAAAGGCCAGCGTGCTGGCCAGAGCTGCCTTCGAGGTCACCGTCAATCATATCCTGGATGCGGCCATTCGCGGGGATGTAGACGATCTCAAAGGTGTGACGGAAAACGTAATCGTGGGCCAGCCCATACAGCTTGGCACGGGTGACGTTAACCTGGTGGCAATCAAGAGATGAGGTAATAACGATGATAAACGTAGATAGAGCTCTAAGAAGTTCCATCAGAACAGGAAAAGTGGTGCTAGGATCAAATAGGACAGTTGAAACAGGACTTGACGGACAGGCTAAACTCATTGTGTTCGCGGTAGATTGTCCTGCGGATGTAAGGATGCAACTGGAGACCGTGGACGTCCCAGTCTACGGTTACCAGGGTATGGGCAAGGACCTCGGATCTGCCTGCGGGAAACCCTTCTCCGTGGCCGCCTTGGCCATCATCGAGCCAGGTGACTCGGAGATAATGGCACTGCAGCGCGAGATCCGAGGTGTTGAGGCATGAGTGAGTTTAAGCTCACCACCGAAGGAATCAGATATATTGCTTTGTTCGAGAGCCTGACTGGCGGCATGGCCAGGGATTGCGTCGTAGATGCGGATAACGAACGCATCATTTTTGTCATAAAAAAAGGAGATATGGGCGCAGCCATAGGCCGAAAGGGCTCGAACATCAACCGGGTGAAGAAGTCGGTAGGAAAGCAGATCGAGATCGTCGAGTACAGCGACGATGTAAAAGAGTTTTTGGAGAACCTCTTCCAGCCTGCTGCCATAAAGAACGTCATGGTCGTAGACAAGAATAATAAGCGATTGGCTTATGTAGAGGTAGCAAATAAGGACAAAGGCATTGCCATCGGCAGAGATGGCCGAAACATATTAAAAGCCAAGATGCTTGCGCAGAGGCATCACGGCGTTGATGATATCATAATTCAATAACGAATTGTTGCGATTTACTCAAGGTGAAATAAATGGGAAATGGAATCTATGCCGCCAGGAAACTGGAGAGTGATAGGAAGGCGCTCCGGTGGAGCGATCCTAAGTATATCCGAAGGATGTCAGGGAGCAAGATGAAGGCTGACCCCCTGGGTGGAGCGCCCATGGGAAGGGGAATAGTTCTCGAAAAGGTAGGAATTGAGGCTAAGCAGCCCAACTCAGCCATAAGAAAAGCTGTGCGCATACAGCTCATCAAAAATGGTCGTCAGGTTACGGCTTTTGCTCCGGGCGATGGAGCCATCGGATTCATCGATGAACATGACGAGGTCACTGTCGATCGTATCGGCGGGCGTCAGGGACGATCCATGGGAGATATCCCTGGAGTCAGATTCAAGGTTACCGCGGTCAATAATGTCTCCCTTCTGGAGCTTGTCCGAGGGAGAAAGGAAAAGCCGGTGAGATGATTTAAATGAAGCTATTCGGCAAGTGGGATCCGGCAGAGGTCGAAGTTACTGATCCGAGCGTAAAGGGCTACATGAACCTGGCATCCAAGACCGTCATTCATTCCGGCGGCAAGCATGCTAAACAGCAGTTCAAGAAGTCCGAGCAGCATATCGTAGAGCGCCTCGTGAACAAGTTGATGAGAAAGGAGAAGAACACGGGCAAGAAGCTCAAGACCTACGGCATAGTCGAGGGCGCATTCGACATAGTTGCCAAGAAGACCAAGGAGAACCCGTTATCCGTTCTGGCCAAGGCCATAGCCAATGCCGGGCCGCGAGAAGAGGTCGTTCGTCTCAAGTACGGCGGCATAACTGTGCCCAAAGCCGTGGATACATCACCCCAGAGGCGCGTGGACACCGCCCTTATGTTCCTAGCCAAGGGCACTCATGCAGCCTCATTCAAGAAGGCCAAGACGGCTGAGGCAGCACTGGCGGACGAGATCATATCCGCAGCCAACCGCGATGTCAAGAGCTACGCCATCAACCACAGGGACAGTGTGGAGCGCGTGGCAAAAGCAGCCAGATAAAGTTCCTATCTGGCAAATTTTTTTAATTGATATTAGATATCTTTTTGAAAAATACTAAGCACTATATCTCTGAAATTGATAATACTAGGTTGCATCAAAGTATATTGTACATTCATCCCTGTATAATATATTTTATTTATTATAAATTTTTATGGCGGCCATGATTGCTGCATTTGCATTGTCGCGAAGCGCACGATATGATCCATAATAATTCAATAGCATCACCTTCGCGGGTAGTATTTGTTTAAATTCGGTGTGTTCATATATATTAATTTAAAATATTTGAGAGATGCCTATTTAAACCGCTTTATAAACGACTTATCAATCCAGCTCTTCAGCGAGTAGATCAGCCTTGTCGGCACGCCGATGCAGGTCTTGCCCACCACGCCCACGGCGCAGTCGGCACCCAAGGAGATAAGCGCCACCTGGCTGTCCGTGCTGGCCCGCACAGAGTACTTCTCGAAAGCCCTGCCCTTGATCATGTTCCTGAAGTGACCGGCCAGGTATTTGGCCTGCCGCTCCGCCTCCAGGCCGGTCTTGGTGGCGAGCCTGCCATCCACCTCTATCCAGGCGCAGTCGCCGATAGCAAAGACATTGCCTCTAGCATTGAGATGAGGGTCCACCAGTATCCAGCCGTTCTTCTTGGGCAGGTCCAGATCCTGGATGAAAGTAGAGGGCTTGACTCCTGCTGTCCAGATGGCCATGTCGCAGTCCAGGCAGGTGCCGTCCGTGAAGCTAATGCAGTCCGCTTTTACCTCAGCCACCTGAGTAGAGGTGAGAATGTTTACGCCCTTCTTGGAGAGCGCCTTTTCCACCATCTCCGATGTCTGGGGGGAGAACAGGGGCAGGACGCGATCACGCGCCTCGATGATGTAAATGCTGGCATCCATGCTTTCTGCCAGGATAGAGGCCGCTTCCACGCCGGTGAGTCCGGAACCCATGATCATGATCCTCTCCGGATAGTTGTCCTCCACATAGCGGCGTGCCCTTTTGGTCTCCTCCAGGGTGTTGATGGAGAAAGTGTTCTCGACGCCCTTGATGCCGAAGTAGTTCTGAGCGGCACCTGTTGCCACCACCACGTAGTCGAAGTCCACCCGCGACTTCTCGCAGACAACAGTATTGCCTTCCAGACGCAGGGCCTTTTCTTGAATATGTGTGGCACCCACGCGTTCGCAAAAAGGCTTGAGGGGTGCCGCCAGATCCTGGAGCCTTGCCACTCCGCCCAGGTATTCCGGATACAGTGCCTGCATCTCCACCTGCTTTTTGGGCTCAATCAATGTGAACTGCAGAGGGCAGGGCGAGGCGACTCTAATCAGCTCTGCACCGGCTAAGCCTCCTCCAATGACAGCAACCTTCATGATCTCGAAAACCTCTTTATTTGGTTTGAAACAAATCTGTTATAAATGCATCGTGCCCGAAAAAAGTTATGGAGAAATGCGAGATTCGACATTTCTGCAGGCAATCCGGGCGCAGTTTTTATACTGGTACATCCATAATACGGCAGACTGCATGATCACTGTTTACTTCGACGGGCTGTGCTATCCCAAGAATCCCGGAGGCGTGGCCGCTTATGGCTACCTGGTCTACCTGGACAGCAAGCCGATCTGGCGCGGATTTGGCGGCGTGGGCGAGGGCCGGGGCATGACCAACAATGTGGCCGAGTATGAGGCGTTAATGGCTGCTGCGCAGTGGCTGGTCGATGAGGGAATCGAGGATAAGATCGTCATCAAAGGCGACTCGGAGCTGGTGATCAAGCAGATGAAGGGGCAATACAAGGTTTCCTCCGCCACCTCCAAAAAGTACGTTCCCGAGATCAAGAAGCTCCTGCAGGGGAAGGATGTAAGCTTCTCCTGGGTGCCGCGAGAGGAGAACGAGGAGGCAGACGGGCTCTCACGCATGGGGTACGAGAGCTTTTTAAGGCATAAAAAGAGAAGCTGAAGCACCTATAATTAATGCAAATTTCAGGGCGGGCTGAGGATTGTAAGAATCGCCCAGATTCTCTATTTGCGATAACTATATCTACAATTGCCGTAGTTTCCACTATTCCACAAGTGAGGCTAGATGCGTGAAATGGTACTCAATTCCAACCGATGAGGTCCTGGCCGGCCTGAAATCCGGACAAAATGGACTTAGCTCTGATGATGCGGCCAAGAGACTCTCCGAATACG
>JBAQXX010000093.1:0-10944 GCA_049299735.1 Methanothrix sp.
GAAAATTCAGACGGCACCCAGCAGATCGCATGGTTTTTTGGAGACGCAGGCCCCGCTGAGATCATAGAGATCACCTACAGCTGCCTGCTGGCAAACGCGCCCGAGAACCAGGACGGATCCGTCCTGGCAGGAACGACAGCTCGCATGAGCTGGCTGGAAGGCGCAGCCCGCAAAGCGGACGCCGACGAGGCCGGCTCCCTGACGGTAGTCGAGCCCGATCTGGTGCTGGAGATGCAGGCTTCCCGGCCCTTTGCCGCCCCGGACGAAAAAATCTCCTTCACCCTTGTCCTCTACCACTCCACCCAGAGCCATGTGCCTGCTTTTGACATCGATCTGCAGGCGCTGCTGCCCGCGGATCTTACCTACGAGCCGGACTCGGCACAAGTCCTGGCAGGACCCACTGCAGATTTTGATGGCGAGGCACTCAAGTGGCACCTGGACGCCCTCGACCTGGACTGGAATGCCGGCCAAAAGGCAATCCTCCGATTCAATGCCACAGCTCGCGCCGCCGCGGGCGAGCAGATTGCGGGCAGAGCCCTTCTCACCTGGACCAGCCTGGCAGGCGAGAGCGCCCAGGAGCGCACGGGCGCAGGGGAATCCAACGACTACCTGAGAGAGGCCGAGGCCCGAGTGAGCGTCATGAGCCTTTCCATAAGCAAGACCGCCGATCCAGACCCGGTGCCGGTGGGCGAGCTTCTCACCTACATCATCACCTACGAGAACCTTGGCGGCGGAGTGGCCCACAACGTCACCATCCGCGACTACCTGGACCCGAGAATCTCCCTCATCTCAGCCGATCCGGCACCCAATGAGGACAGCATCTGGACCATCCCCAGCCTCAATCCGGACGGTCCGCACACCATTCGCCTGCAAGTGCACGTTAGAGACACTCTGCCCGACAAAGCACAGCTGGAAAACCGCTTCACCATAAGTTGCGACGAGCTGGAGCCGAAATCAGGCAGCATTTACACCACTGTTCAGAACGAAACACTTCTATCCGTCAATAAGACGCCGCTGCAAAAAGCCGTGCGCCGGGGCGAGGAAGCAAGCTACACAATAACGGTCTGCAACAACGGCGGCCAGCCCGCCACCAACGTGACAGTGCGCGATGTCTTCGACACCGCTGTGGAGCTGGTCTTCGCCTGGCCGGAGATGGCTGAGGAGGGTGTCTGGCATTTCGCCACTCTTGCGCCGGGCCAGTGCGTGCAGATGGGCCTGACGGTGCGAGTTCCCAGAACGGACGTTCAGTACCAAAGCCAACAAAATGTCACCGGCCGGGGGTTCATCCGATCCTACCGCGACTACAGCACCTCGCGGCTGCCCGCCCTTCTCACCAACCGCGTTTACGTATCCTCCGACCAGATGCAGCTCTCTGCATTTGCGAGGGTTAAGATCCTGGAAGAAGAGGGCACACAGCTATCCCTGCGCGAGCACGGCAGCGGAGATTACAAAAGCCGGGAATATCTGCGCTTTCTCACCACCAACAAATCCATCCGGCTGGAGAGAGACATGAGAGCAAGCTACCATCCCACGACTCTTCTTCTACCGGGAAGAGGCTCGCAGAAAATCTCCTGCCCATGGCACGAGGTGGTGCGGGCCAAGAACGGCATCACCAACACTTCCTTTGAAGAATCGTATCGATATTCCACAACCCTGGAAAGCGAGAGCCTCTTTGATCTGGATAATAATGGCATTTTACCCGTAAAATAGCATTTTACATTTTAATGCACAATTTGGATTATGCTACTTGGTGAGTAATAAGCTTTATTCTTCCTATAAACGCGAAGTTGAATATCTGGCATCAAGGCTGATCGCGAAATATCCGGATGGCTATCTATCCAAGCCAAGTGGGAAGGATGGGCGGTGGCGATCAGAGGGCCTGATGTGGATGGCCTCGATTCTCCCAAGGCCATTATCAGAGGCACTTACATGGAGATCAGGGTTTTTGAGCTTGCTTATCATAGGGCGGCTAAAAGCTTACCCCTGATCGGCATGGTAGATAGCAGGATAGCTCGGGAGGCCTAGAAATACCCCGCCAACTTTGCTGCGGGATGCGCCGACGCCGTTTGACTTTAGCTATTAAATCTTTAAGCGCAAGACTTTTTATCCACAGCTTCCTAATAGAACACGGACTTGCCTGGCACATAGGAGCTATTAATGGTATGCACGATATCGAAAGCACTCACAATCATTCAATAGATTCTAAGAAATTAGCTGGAGCATTGAATGGCAAACTAGAATTATTTTATAATATGGAGCCTCGAATAGCACGGGCTTTAATATTTCTTGATAACGTTCGTTCTAGCTCTGGTGGATACCCGGCACGAAATCCAGGTGATGGGCCCTCTGTAGCAACAACAGCCATAGTTTGTATCGCCAAAAAGAAAGCGAAGATCATCGGTAAGCACATCGATCCCAAAACCCAAGAAGATGTAAATTTTTTATTGAACCAGTTCGACGATACCACCCAATCCTGGAGGATCTTCCGGAGTGAGATATCGAGCAATTGGGCAACATCGTTATGCATCTGGGCCCTTTCGATACTCGGCAGTGGCAATGAGGCTTGCGTCAAGTCTGCCATGGATAAGCTTCTATCATACCAACGGAGTGGTGGCTGGGGGGTCACGTCTGAAAATAGCAACGAAATGCTAATCACATACATAGCCACAAGGTCCTTGATTGCATATTGCTCGAATGTAGGGGAAGATCCTAAGATAATAAAAGCGCTAAAGCAGTCGGCGGAATTCTTTAGACTTTCCTTAGATGAAAAAATCAAAAATCTAAATGTCACTGATTGTGCTCTCGCGTTACAGGGACTCGACGATATATATTCAATGAATATACTAAATATATCCGACTTGAATTTTTTAGAAGATAAAGCCTTGGATCACATTCATAATCTAATCTCTAACAAGAAATATATGGATGTTACAAAGATCGTTTACCAGGTCGGATCGGCAGAATGGCCTATTTACCACTTCCATCCTGCAGTGCTACCAATAATCTACAAGCATAGGGGTGATAGCCCAGATGTATATGAATTGCTGAATTATTTCGCTATCAACTTCGAGGATAATGGCACAGGTGGGATGTGGAAACATTTTGCTAACGGTGATAGCACATATACGACTGCATTAGCTGTATATGCTCTATGCGATCTGTTTAACAACACCAACGTCATGGATTTCTTCAAAATGATGTATCTAAAGATGATCGATATCGAAGAGGAAAATCGTAGATTAGATAATTTATATAATAATTTGAAAAATGATTCGATAAAAGCTTTGTGGGCGCGTATTAGAGATAACAAGATAGCTGCATTCGTTGCGAATTATTCTGGGGCTATCTCAGCTATTGTTATTTTAATTGGATTTATTTTGACTTATAAAGATACCATTATGCAGTTTATTAGTACCCATAAATAAGTTTTAGATATTATGATGTGAGAAAGTTATTTAAACTATAAACACAGGTAGCTTGTAACTTTATGTCTTCAGAGCCCATGGCAATACTTGCCTCCATTGCGACAGAGTCCATGGAGGGCGCTGATCCAGCGAATGATAGTTTCCACGCTGAGCTTGCTATCCGCATTGCAGAGAGCCTGTGCGGACGAGAAGGGTCTGATTTTCGGGTAGTAAAAGCAGCGCTTCTTATACATAATATTGTACCACGCAAGCGCATTGATGGCCATGTGACTGATTACCGTAGCGAATCGCTTCAGAAGGGTCGCGAGGTTCTCCTAGAGGCCGGTTTTCCACCGTCATTAGTTCCGAAAATATTAAATTGTGTAGAAGCTGCATATTTCGGAAATGAGGGCGAGGCAACAAGTATCGAGGCCAAAGTGACACATGATGCCAATAAGCTTGTTACTATGGGAGCGTTGGCAATCGCAAGAACTTTCACTTATGGTGGCTATTTCAAACGACCTATCTTCGATCCGCAAAGAAGTCTGATACATTCCCGCAGGGACATCACACAAGCTTTAGAGGCAGAATATGATCCATATGCTATAGATCGGGATTCTATATCTCACTTTAAAACTAAGCTCTTGCGTATTAAGGATACTATGCTGACAAAGACCGGCCAGGAATTGGCAGAGCAAAGACATGAGTTCATGATACTGTTTCTAAACCAGTTTTTTGACGAATTAGATATAGATATCTAGAATAATATTTTTTGAATATTTTATACAATCCTAATTTTATAGGGCAATTTCGCAGGCAGAAATTCGCCGAATTCCGATTTCACCCACCGTGGTAGTTCCACAACTGTCTTCCTTAATGGCATGCCAACCTTTCTTTTCCACATATGGGGTGCGTTGTCATCCCAACACTTATTTTCAAAAACATGCGCCTCAACCCAATGCTCGAATAGATCGACTAACTCGATAAAAACTGGTCTTTCCTTTTTCCTAATTTCAAGCGCAAAACGCCACGCATCCCCTTCATATCCCTTAAGAAACGATTCAAAAGACGAATCTTGACTACTAAGGATCAATCCTTGTGGGGTTGATCGTAGATAGGAATCTCCTGGATGCTTTCTTGCAATATGTCCTATTTCATGGAGCATTCTCAAAACCACTGCTTCGTGGTAGGTCTTGCAGCACCAAGGAGGTAATATCATAGCATCCCAAGTAGTGCCACGGACATTTATGAAAATACTAGAATCCGATCTAAAAGACCTCTCGCATTTAATGGAATCATCTACAAATTGTACGTCTGAAACGCCCCAATTACGGCATATTTGTTTCAGCTTTTCCGGTGGCTCAAACATCTTTGCGCCTTCGAGATGCTTAGGGATCAATTTATCAAACCTTCGAAGATCACTTGAAAGATCGATTCGTATTGACGTTATGATAACTTCTCTGCCTTTTCTCTTCACAATTATTAAGTGGTGTCATATCTACATCATCGCAATATTCTCTGTATCGGGAACATCAACCGGCATGCTCTTTGTGGAGTAGAGCGCCGCCCAAGCCTCCTCATCAATCTCCGCCCTTAGAGCCCTCTTCAGCTTCTCATTAGGACCATCAACGCCCCAGCGGTTGCTGTACCTCCAGATAGCCGTTGGAGTCCTCAACAGTGAAGGCAATCGTGTCTGTCCTCAGCTTCGTCTTTTCGTCGTTGAGTGCGGCGTGCTTCTTCGCAATCCTCAGCTCATGCGCGTTTTCGATTTACCTGGGCAGTCCACCGGCCCCGAAGTATTACCCAAATTCTTCTTTGATATCCATTAGATCGAATGTTTATATATAAATTTAACTGAAATTATGACATTAATGCTTTTCAGAGAGTTACCCTTATCAATATTGATCCTCAAACAATGTTGCAATCATGGCTCGTCTTGAGGATCTTAAACCTGGGGCATCTATCAAGGGAATTCTTCCCAATGGCCTGGTAACCGTTGTTCAAACAAAATGGCATGGCTCTAATGTTGTAGAGCTAACCTATAAAGACCCCACTGGCATTCCAAGGTGCGAGTTGCTTTTCAGGGACCGTGAACCGACCATAGAGATAGTTTCGGCTGGATTGCCTTGGTCTTTTGATGCAGATGGGGCCATGTTCCGGCTGGTTTCTGAAGCATATCGCATAGGTATGGCTTACCTGTTCGATCCTCTTCTAGCCATTCATACTTCATTGGTAGATCCATTGCCTCACCAGATAACTGCTGTCTATGAGGAGATGATACCCCGTCAGCCACTAAGGTTTCTCTTGGCAGATGACCCCGGAGCAGGCAAGACTATCATGGCAGGCCTGCTTATCAAAGAACTCCTCATCCGTGCAGACCTACACCGTTGCTTGATATGTGCTCCAGGCTCGTTGGTCGAGCAGTGGCAAGATGAACTGAATGATAAATTCCATTTGGCCTTCAGTATCATAACCAGAGATACAATAGAGGCATCTCGAAGCGGCAACCCATTTGCGGAGATTAACCTGGCCATAATGAGGATGGATCACGTCAGCAGAAACGACGAGCTTCAGGCGAAGCTAAGACAGACTGAATGGGACCTCATAATTTGCGATGAGGCCCATAAGATGTCAGCCACCTTCTTTGGTGGAGAGGTTAAGTACACAAAGCGCTATCGACTGGGGCAGCTTCTATCCCAGATATCCCGGCATTTCTTACTGATGACAGCAACGCCCCACAATGGCAAGGAGGCGGATTTCCAGCTATTCATGTCATTGCTGGACGGTGACCGATTTGAGGGCAAATTTCGCGATGGTGTCCATGTTGCGGACGTTTCAGATTTAATGCGCCGTCTGGTTAAGGAGGACATGCTTAAATTTGACGGAAGGCCCCTGTTTCCGGAGAGGCTGGCATATTCTGTCAACTATTCGTTGTCTAGTGGGGAGGCAGATCTGTATGAGCGCGTTACCCACTATGTACGAGAAGAGTTCAACAGGGCTGAGCGACTGGAGAATGAGGGACGGAAGGGGACTGTTGGCTTTGCCCTGACTACATTGCAGCGTCGACTGGCTTCCTCTCCCGAGGCTATTTACCATTCTTTGAAACGCCGAAGAGAACGTCTTGAAAAGAAGCTGCGTGAGGAGCGGCTTCTCAAGAGAGGCAAGGATGAGAAGATCGATCCAATGCAGGACATCCCTACCATCACAGATGATGAACGAGAGGATCTGGACGATGCGCCGGATGCTGAGAGGGAGCAAATCGAAGATCAGGTCACATATAGGGCCACGGCTTCTCAGACCATTGCTGAGTTGGAAATCGAGATTCAACATCTAAATGAATTAGAGATCTTAGCGTCCAAAGTCAGGGCCAG
Organism: Methanothrix sp.; assembly: GCA_049299735.1. Taxonomy (GTDB): domain Archaea; phylum Halobacteriota; class Methanosarcinia; order Methanotrichales; family Methanotrichaceae; genus Methanothrix. Next base: position 6,776 of record JBAQXX010000093.1, read on the forward strand.
TGCACTAGATCGTAAGTGGGATGAGTTAAACAAGCTCTTGCAGGACAATAAGGAGATGTTCAATGCTCACGGCCACAGGAGAAAGCTGGTAATCTTCACTGAGTTCCGAGATACTCTGAATTATCTGGCTGAGCGCATCAGGACAGTGCTAGGCCGAGACGATATTCTGGTCACCATTTATGGCGGCATGGGCAGAGAGAAACGCAAACAGGCCAAAGAGGCGTTCACCCAGAACAAAGACATCATGATCCTCGTAGCCACTGACGCGGCTGGTGAGGGCATAAATCTTCAGAGAGCCAACCTCATGGTCAATTACGACCTGCCCTGGAACCCTAACAGGCTGGAGCAGAGGTTCGGACGCATTCATAGGATTGGCCAGACTGAGGTGTGCCACCTCTGGAACTTGGTGGCCAGGGAGACCAGAGAGGGTGAGGTCTACGATCTCCTTTTAACCAAATTGGAGGAGGAGCGAAAGACCCTTGGGGGCAAGGTCTTCGATATCCTTGGCAAAATTACCTTCGACAATAAGCCTCTGCGAGAGCTATTACTGGAGGCCATAAGGTACGGCGATAGGCCCGAGGTAAGGGCAAGGTTGACCCAGGTAGTCGATACAGCAATGGACCGACAGCACCTCATAGAGCTGCTTGAAGAAAGGGCGCTGGTCCACGACAGCATGAACGTTTCCAGAGTGATGAGGATTAAGGAGGAGATGGAACGAGGCGAAGCCAGGCGGTTGCAGCCCCACTTCATTGCATCCTTCTTCCTGGAAGCATTCAGACATTTAGGTGGATCGGCGAGGGAGCGGGAGTCAGGCCGCTATGAGATCACCTATGTGCCTGCAATCATCCGTCAGAGGGACAGGATGATTGGCACTGGTGAAGCGGTTCTCGATAAATACGAGAGGATCTGCTTCGAGAAGGATTACATAAATGTCCAGGGTAAGCCTTCTGCAGCCTTTATCTGCCCAGGTCATCCACTTCTCGATTGCACTATAGACCTCGTCTTGGAGCGGTATAGAGACCTATTGAAGAAGGGTACGGTACTGGTTGATCCAAATGATTCTGGCTCAGAGACTCGGGCCTTGTTCTATCTGGAGCATGCCGTCAAGGATGGCAGGGTGGAGAAGTCCGGGGATCAGCGGATAGTATCAAAGAGGATGCAGTTTGTCGAGATAGATCCTAACGGCTCGGCTCACAGCGCGGGCTATGCGCCTTACCTCGATTACAGGCCCGCCTCAGAGGATGAGAGGGCGCTGATCTCGTCAATGATCAATGAAGAATGGCTAAAACAGGATTTAGAGGGCCAGGCCATGTCTTATGCCATTGAGAATATCGTTCCGGAGCACTTGGCCGAGGTGAGGGAACGGAAGGAAAAACTGGTTGACAAAACCATTGCCGCAGTAAAGGACAGGCTAATCAAGGAGATCACTTATTGGGACCACCGTGCCCTGGAGTTGAAGGAGCAGGAGCTCGCAGGCAAGGTCAACGCCAAAATCAACTCTGGCAAGGCTCGCCAGAGGGCTGATGACTTGGAATCCAGGCTTCAGAAACGCCTGGTGGAACTGGAGCTAGAAAGGAAGATATCTGCCCAACCGCCAGTGATCATGGGCGGAGCCCTGATAGTGCCTTTGGGTCTACTGAAACAACTTAAGGGCGAGAACGTTGCAGAGCCGGATACATTTGCCGTGGAAAAAGAAAGGATCAAGAATATGGCCATGGCTACAGTGATGGAATTAGAGGAAAAACTGGGATATGAGCCAAGAGATATCAGTGCAAAAAAAGTAGGGTATGATATAGAGTCCAGAGTTCCCGGCAAGGGCAAGCTGAGGTTCATAGAAGTCAAGGGCAGGGCAACCGGAGCAACCACAGTTACTATCACAAAAAACGAGATCTTGTACGGGCTCAACAAACCCGATGACTTCATCCTGGCCCTCGTGCTTATTGATGGAAATGATGTTCGACCTAGATATGTCCGCAGGCTATTCAAGAAAGAGCTTGATTTTGCCGTGGAGAGCGTGAATTATGACTTGAAAGATCTCTTAGAGATATCTGCGGAGCCAGCATGATACGATTCAATAATATTGATCTTCGAAGTGCCGCCATGGAAGCTCAAATGGAAAAGTTAAGCTGCCTTAGGTCGAGAGCAACCATAAAGGTTCCAGAGGGAAATTATGCATTATCGCAAGAAGCTCATTGAGGTCGCTCTACCGCTTGGGGCCATCAATGCCGCCTCAGCACGGGAGAAATCCATCCGCCATGGGCATCCATCCACGTTGCACCTCTGGTGGTCGAGAAAGCCTCTAGCCACCTGCCGGGCCGTCCTATTTGCGTCCATTGTAGATGATCCATCCTCCCGCTCGGAAGAGTTTCCTACCGAGAAGGCCCAGGAGCAGGAACGCCAGCGACTCTTCAGGATCATAGAGCGCCTTGTTCTTTGGGAGAACACCAATAACGAAGAGGTGCTAAACGAAGCCCGGCAGGAGATCCTGAAAGCTACTGACGGCCATCCTCCGCCTGTCCTTGATCCCTTCTGCGGTGGCGGCTCGATTCCTCTAGAGGCTCAGCGCCTTGGCCTGGTGGCATATGCCAGCGATCTGAACCCTGTAGCTGTTCTTATAACTAAGGCGCTCATCGAAATCCCGCCTAAATTTGCAGGCCAGCCGCCCGTGAACCCAGAAGCCCGGAAGATGATGCAGAAGAAGATCCAAGGAAAGGACTGGCCGGGAGCCACTGGCCTAGCGGAGGATATACGTTACTACGGCAAATGGATGCGGGACGAAGCTGAAAAAAGGATTGGCCACCTCTACCCAAAGGCGAAGCTCCCCGATGGCAGCGAGTCTCTGGTCATTGCCTGGCTTTGGGCTAGGACGGTAAAATGCCAAAATCCAGCATGCGGGGCGCTAATGCCTCTATTGTCCTCATTTATTCTTTCTTCAAAAAAGGGGAAAGAAGCTTATCTTATTCCTGAGATCAAAGGCAAAAGTGTGTCTTTTGATGTTAGCTCCAAACCTCCCGCAGGTGTCGTAGATCCAAAGATAGGATTGAAACGTGGGCTTTCCGGTATCTTTAAATGTATTTTCTGTGGCAATGTCACTACTAGAGACTATGTATCTGTGGAAGGAAAAGCTAACCGAATTGGGGTTATGCAAACGGCAGTAGTGGCGAAAGGCAGAACAGGACGAATTTATCTACCAGCCGATAGCTCTCATTTGCCAGATATACCAAAATTAGATACAACTGGACTTGAATTTGAGTTATCTCCTAATCCTCGTGACGTCTGGTGTAGAAACTTTGGCTTAAACACTCCGGCAGATCTCTTCACGGCTCGTCAACTCGTTACCCTTACAACTTTCAGTGACCTAGTACATGAAGGAAGAGAGAATGCTTACTTGGACGCCAGAGCTTCCGTGGATTACGATAATTTAAGCCAAGATGAATGCAATAAAAGAGCTCATGAGTATGCCGATGCATTAGCGACATACCTTGGAATAGCAGTAAGCAGGAGTGCGAATACACTCTGTTCCCTTGCAGTTTGGTCTCAAAGTAGGGAGCAAAGTGTAAATGTATTCTGCCGCCAGGCCTTGCCAATGAGTTGGGGTTTTCCAGAAGTAAATCCTTTTGCTAATGCAGCTGGCGATTTCGGTCTTACAACTGAATCAATGTCGGAGTGCATTTCGAAAACGCCTTCGTTGATTTCTGCATCTACTACGCAACAGGATGCGGTTATCAAATCAAATTATTTATCAAAATTTATATGTTCGACCGACCCACCATATTACGACAATATAAGTTATGCTGATGTCTCAGATTTCTTCTATGCTTGGTTACGACGCTCACTTAAGCGATATTATCCCAATCTATTTAGCACGCTGTCGTCTCCGAAAGAACATGAACTCGTGGTTACATCTTATCGTTTTGAAGGAGATAAAGATGCTGCAAGGCGTTTCTTCGAGGAAGGACTCAACAAATCATTCAGTAATTTACGCCAAGTCGTGGATGAAAATTATCCGACTACCATATACTACGCATTTAAGCAATCAGAAAGCCTAGTGTCTCGTCAGGATTGTAACGTCGTAAAGTATATATAATATATTATCCTCATAATCAATCAAGGCGAATTGAATATGAAGAAGTACACCGTGACGCTTTCTGAAGACGAGCGAAAGACAC
>JBAQXX010000094.1:0-37217 GCA_049299735.1 Methanothrix sp.
ATCCCCCAACTTATATGAGGTATCACGTATTCTATATAAATCTTATTAAATTGACTATTACTATTGATAAATTAATGAGGATCTATAATGATTGTGGCATAAATGATCAGCTAACCGAAGACGCATGTAAAGCTGAGCGAGACTCAGGACGTGGTCCTAAAGCTACTCGGGCAGGACTGCAAAAAATATTATGGATTGGAGTGTTAATGCGAAATGTGGGCTCGATCCATCCGCTCGATATCGAGCATCCCCCGCCCGCGTGCTCCTGCGCCCGTGAGCGGCAACGGCCGCAGCCGGGGCCCGCCACTTCCGGAGCTGCCGGGCCGGGAGGGCGAGCGCCTACGGTCATAGCAATGTTTTACGGAAATATCGGAGGCAAAGCAATAACCTTTATAGATTTAGAACCAAAACCTAAGTAAGGTGAGCGCAAATGAGTGTGACAGTCCGGGCCAAGTATGATGATAAAGTCCTCAAGCCATATCAAGATCTGCATTTAAATGATGGTGAAGAGGTGCAGATCAAAATTCAGCGAAACCTGGCAGATAAGATTGAAGCTATCTCAATTGCCGGATGGAGAGAATTTTCCTTTACTCAGCCTTTGACCATCCCACATTTGGCGGAGCATGCAAGGATTTTTTGGTAAGAGTGGATCAAGAAGAAGTACACGGCTATTGCTTGGCATTTGTCCTAAATTAGGTCTTATTTTTTGCAAAAAATTCTGCCGATAAAACTATATGCAAGCATGATAACAATATAATAAAAAATTATGAAAAGTAATAATCAATTCCTGATCACTTTATCGAGTATCTTCCTCCGCCGGCTTTCGCGTCTTCCAGGAGGATGCCCTGCTCGGTTAACCTGGTTCTAATCTCGTCGGCTATTGCCCAATCCTTCTTCTCGCGAAGTTTTTGCCTCACGTCGATCAGCAGTTCAATAAGATTGCCCGTACTGTCCTCGTTTTTCACGGAAATTTCTGATTGCCCGCCTATGGCAGACGAAAAGCTGATCCCGAGTATTCGCCCGAAGTCATCCAGCAGTTGTCCGGCCTCGATCAGGCTCTCTTTGGAAATTGACTTTTCGTTTATGCGGCGGTTGACCTCTCTTACCAGTTCGAAGACTGCTTTTAGGGCATATGGCGTGTTGAAGTCATTGTCCATGGCATCCAGAAACCTGGCCCGCGACTCGGACAATCCGGTATTTTCATCTTCGTTTTTCCGGGATGCCTCGTCCGCAGACAACGCTATCCTTTCCAGCTCCTCCTCGATGGCCTTTTCTGCCTGGCGAATACGCTCCAGGCTCTTTCCCGACTGCTCTAAAGCCGACTCGGAGAAGTCAATCGGGCTTCTATAGTGCGAAGAGAGCACAAAGAACCGGAATGAATCGGCATCGAACTTCGAGAGCATCTCCCGGATGGTGGTGAAGTTGCCCAGAGACTTCGACATCTTCTCGCCGTTGACGTTTAAAAATCCGGTGTGCATCCAGAATCTCACCAGCGGTTTTTTGCCGGATGTCGCCTCCATCTGTGCGATCTCCGCCTCGTGGTGAGGGAAGATGAGGTCAATGGCTCCGCCGTGAATATCGTACTGCGCCCCGAAATAATTTTCAGTGATGGCCGTGTCCTCGATATGCCATCCCGGCCTGCCCTTTCCCCAGGGTGAGTCCCAGGTGACCTCCGGGCCGTCCTGCCGCTTCTTCCATAGCGAGAAGTCCCCTGGATTTCTCTTGGTCGGATCGGGCTCAATCCTGTGCTTTTCCAGGTCCTCTAAGCTCTGGTGGGAGAGCTTTCCAAAATCTCCGAAACGGGATTCGTCAAAGTACACACCAGTCTCGGTCTCATAGGCAAACCCCTTCTCGATCAACCTTTCAATTTGGCTGATGATCTCAGGAATATGCTCTGAGGCACGGGCGTAGTAGTTGATGTTGGTGACTCCCAATGCCTGCATGTCTTCTTGATATTTTGTCTCGAAGGTACGAGCCAGCAGTCGGGGCGAGATGCCCTGCAAAGCTGCCCGGTCAATGATCTTGTCGTCCACATCGGTGATGTTTTGCAGATAAAAGACGGAATAACCAATGTATTTGAGGTAGCGTGCCACCACATCAAAGAAGATATACGTCCTGGCATGGCCAATGTGCGAATTATCATAAACGGTAGGACCGCATACAAAGAGATTAACGCGGCTATCATGAATAGGCAAGAAAGTCTCCTTCTTGCCGCTCATGGTGCTATTGATCAACATAAGGCCGGGGTTGGGAGTCGAACCCAATTCTCGCGGTCTGCAGCCGCGCACTTAACCGGTCAGTCACCCCGGCACGTCCAACACGTCCATATTCACATATGCACAAATAGCTGTGGATTGCGGCAAAGATAATTGATATTAATCAATGATCATAAGACAAGCTTTTTATCTATCTGGTCTATTGGTTCTGGCTCTAATGGTTTGCCGCATTCTCAATCTCTTTATATCGAATCGGCTACAATCGAGTTATTTACAATTGTGAATCTCACTTTGAGGCATGAGCATGGAGATGAACGGCGAGATCAAAGCGCTGCTGGTGAGCATCGGCAGTGCAAACATCGATGAAGAGCTGCTGGCAGAGGTAGAAAGGACTACTATTCCCAGTGCCGGTCCGGGAGCCGGTCTGGAATCCTTTTTCTTTAAATCGGGAGGACACAGAGTGAGGCTGTCCATCAACAGGAATTCGCAGCTTAAGGTGGTCCGGTGCGACTGCGATGTTGCCGTGATCAAGGACGGAAAGACAATTGTCACCGGCAAACTGGAGCCGGCTTTAAGCCACTGTCCGGAGCAGGCCTATCTCACATTGAGCGGTCGCTGCATTTATGACTGCAAGTTTTGCCCTGTCCCCAAACTTGACGGCGAAGTGAAGCTTCCTGACAAGATCCTAAAACTGGTGGAAGAGGCAAAGCGCACCGGACGGCTCCGGGCCATCTCTCTTACCAGTGGCGTTGAGAAGTCCCCTGAAGAAGAGGTTAAACGGGCGGTGCAGATTGTCCGAGCCCTGAGAAAACAGTATGACATACCCATCGGAGTCTCGGTTTATCCCACAGACACATCCTCGGAAGAGCTAAAGTCCGCCGGTGCAACTGAGATAAAATACAACGTGGAGACAATGGACCAGGGGATCTTCGCCAGGTACTGTCCTGGGCTCTCTCTGGATTATATTCTCATTTCTCTGGAGAAGGCAGTGAATATCTTCGGAAGAAACCGGGTCTCCTCCAACTTCATCCTCGGCCTGGGCGAGAGCGATGAATGCGTCCTGGCAGGGGTAGCCAGGCTGGCGGAGATGGGAGTGATACCCAATTTGAGGCCCATATCGCCTCATCCTCTGCGAGCGAGAGAGGCTAAAGTGGAAAGGCCATCAGCAGAGCAGCTGCTAAGGCTGGCCAGAGCCACCAAAAAGGTGCTGGTGGATAAGGGCTTGAGGGCGGATCTGGCTGAGACCATGTGCCTGCCGTGCACAGGATGCGATATCACGCCTCAAAGAGATGTTTGATATTGAGTCCCCGGAAAAGCAAGCTGCAACACAGTGCACATCTCTTTATCTTTTAATGTAAATATAGTATCTCTCATGAGCGATGATCTATTGAGAGCTATCCGGAAAAGATGCAAGACTATGGAGATACCATTGATGGGTGTAGCGAGCGTAGACCGCTGGAAGGACCCACCCTTTCAGCCCTGGATGGCGGAGGAGTTTTATCCTCAGTCCATATTTCCTCAGGCAAAATCGGTGATCGTCATTGGCCTGCCCATCAGCCTGCCAGTGCTGGAGACGTCGCCCTCCATTTACTACCGGGAACTTTACAGCACCGTAAACTGCCTGCTCGACCAGTACACCTACCGACTGGCCAATTTTCTAAACGAGAAGGGCCACCCATCAGTCTTCGTTCCCAGGGATGGATACTCCGGCATCAAAGCCCTGCTGAAAAATCCCATGGCCTTCTTCTCCCACCGGCATGCTGCCCTCCTGGCGGGCCTGGGCAATTTCGGGACAAATAACATGCTGCTCACGCGAGAGTTTGGACCCCGCGTGCGCTTCGGCTCGGTCTTCACAGCGGCAGAGCTTCCGTCCGACGCGCTCCTGAAAACAGAGTTATGCACCAGATGCATGCGCTGCGTCAAGATGTGCCCGGCGCAGGCTCTGGACGAAAATGACTATCCGGAGGGGCTCACGGACAAGAAGAGCTGCACTGCCCACAGTGCCGAACTAAACAGCCGGGGAATTTCGCCCTGCGGGATCTGCATCAAGGTCTGCCCGGTGGGTGAAGACAGAAGACTGTACGGGCGGGAGGATGCTTCCATCTATTCTCGAAAAGATCGATTTCCTGTGGAGCATCAGGCCTGGGAGCACGTGCGAAGGTATGGGGGGCTGTGAGGGTCAGCTGCTGTTAGTCATCTGCACTATATTGATCTCTTCTAGAATGTAGTCTCTCGCGAATTATCAAAGAAAAGAAGGTAAATGCCTGTAGATACATACCTCTACAAGCAATTTTGCCTTAATAGTTGCATTGCCCTAATTGGGAAATCCTCCCTGGCCATATGGTTCCTGGTTATTATATGGCTCTTGGTTCAGTGGTCCTTGACTGTAGGGCCCTTGATTAGTTGGTTCCTGGTTCTGTGGACCTTGATTAGATGGATTCTGTAACATCTCCATCAATTGCGCTTTTTGTTGCTCGACAATTACAGGAGACTTACCTGAAGAATCGGTGCACGCTGAAGAAGACCATCTATTTATTGCATCGATGACAGTTCCTAATTCAACTGTGCCTGCTTGCCAGCCATTGATGAGCCCAATAATATCCTCCAACTTTGGACATGTTTCATCAGGAGTTCCAATTTTGTTAACGTATACCGTCCAGCTCGTTGAGGGCATCATGGAAGAACTCGGACAAAATCCGATTCCAAACGGTTGTAGGCATAAACTAATACCTGTATCTGTAGTCGTTAATAGGTAATAATGGCCAATTCCTGTCATATCGGCTGAAATATCTTTGAAATCGACCATATGCCATCCCCACCATGATTTCACCTCATCAAAAATTCCTTGCTCGGGATAATATCGATAAACCTTAACTCCCCATGGAAACACTGCCATTGATTTTACATTAATGTGAAAACTCTCTCCGGCATTTAAGGATCCTATGTCAAGTTTATAGATGTTCCCGCTTACATCACGTTGCCAGGGGTATTGATCAATTTGCGAAACCGACCCAGAAGACAAAATCATCGTTGATGCGAGTAAAGCCATCAACGCTGTGAGTGACCAATTCTTCATAAATACCATCTCTCTTAAACTATCTTATACTACATCAAATGCCACGGCATTGCTCGGAATCTTATCCACTGTGATGAATAGCGTATGTCGTCCGGGCATATCTCCATTGAACCAGATGTAGTGATATCCAGGCGTTGCATAGCCATAATCATAGTATTTTGTATTTCTGTCCGGGTAAACCTCGTATACTCCAAGTGATGCCGTCTGGGGTATGAACATGATCTCCTGCGCCCATCCACCTAACGGACAGGTTGCATACCATTGCCACCCTGCCTGTGTATTCACCCATAACATGGGCATATTCTTCGGGAATATAGAGACGAAAGTCTGCCATGGCTGTACGGCCTGAGCATAGAAGACTGCAACCGGCTGGTTGGCCAAAATGTTGTATATGAGCGCTTCTTGCTGTCCAGTGGCCTGTGGCGCCTGGAATGTCTGAGCAGCAGGACTGGTAGTGCTTGGCTGAATTGTCTGAGTCTGAGCGACTTGTGTTGTGGTTTTGCGCGGTACGGTATTAAATGTGTCCGATGATCCTTGATCATCATAGTAGCCGGATGATGAGTAGGTGATTGATGTCTCACCATAACTCCCCGAGGAAGCTTCTCCTGCATCGGGACTGAGACCCCATGCTTGCCCTTGCACGGTCGATAAGAATGCTGCAAAGGAAACCAAAATTAATATTAACAGAACGTTCCGGATTATGATCCCTCCTAAATAACTTCGAGGGATATGTAGTAGTAATCAAACTATATTAACCTGATCACGATCAAAAAATGAAGTAATCAGTTTTTGTTAACATACCAGTCTATTGGACCTGCACCTGGCGGTATGGCATCTCCTGGGGATACCGATGCGGGGCTGAATGGAAGTGCATTTGCCGCCAGGCTGAATTGTGAAGCTGCATCTTCAGCGGATTTTCTTTGCGGTGAAGATGCGACGGAAAGTGCATTCTCTGGAACATTCAGCTGAGTATTTCCATACTGGTCACGGATGCAAAGGACCATGTATTTATCACCCAGGTAAAAAGGCCCTCCTGGGTGAGCATTTCCTTTCTCATCTGCTCCCCAGTCTAAGTTGAGCCAGACGTCTTTGGTATCGGTATCAACATGCGAATAGATCTTATCCGTATGAAACTGCTTCTTCAGCCAGTCTATGACCTCGGTCACGTGGCTGTTTTTTGCATCCATTCGACCCAGGTAGACTTCTGCAAATGCATGTCCTCCCGTGCTATTGTTACGGGCCAATACGATCCTTGTAGTCCCACCTACAGACTCCACCAGTGCCGACATAAGAATGGCGAAATCGTCGCAGTCACCGGCCCCTATGCAGTTGGCCTTCTCTCCCACCTTTAGCGTCTCATTGGCATACATGTAATAGTCCACACCCCTTGGGTCTCTGATGTAGTGCCAATCCTCTTTCAGGTAAGTATAAATCGAGCTGATCTGATCGATGGTATAATCTCCCGGATACCTGGCTACAAGCCCAACCGCTTCATCGCGGACGATGGGATTCTCAGGTTCTACTCGGGAGTCGAAAATCCTTTTGAGATCTATTACTTTCTTCTCTGTCTTGCTGCCGGGAGCGTTTCCTCCTCCAGTAACCGGAAACTCCAATATCTCATCGTCTCGCGGCGTAGATACTGCGGGCACATTTGCCAGGTAGGGAGAAGCGTCACGCATGCTTTCCAGTTGAGTTGTGGTGTAGCCGGTTGCGTCTGAAAAAGTCCCGTCAAAAACATAGGGTATATCTTCAGCCAAGGCTAACCCGGAAAGGATAATCACGCTGCTCAGCAAAAAGATGGAGCACTTCGTCATTCCAACTCACTTCAAAGTTGTCTCATTACTCTTACATGCCCCATGAAAAACTTTACGATTCAACTATTGAGGCTGCGAGAATAAAAAATGGTTTGGATTGTGAGTCCAGACCTAATACACATCAATTGTTATGTAGTTGCTGGGCTTGTCGAATATCGTGAACAGAGTGATGTGTCTGCCAGGCGTGTCTGCATAGAACCAGATGTATTTGTAGCCTGGCGTTGCGAAACCATAGCTATAGAGCTTAATGGAGCCGTCAGGATAGAACTCATAGAGCTTCATGGTCCCGGTGTACGGTACATACATCAGATTCTGGATCCAGCCGCCGACCGGACAGTTTGCATCCCAGGACCAGCCTGCATAAGATGCTACCCAAAGTGCCGGAGAGTTTGCCGGGAATATCTGATAAAATGATGTCCAGGGCATGAAAGTGCCGCTATAATATACGGCAGTTGGCGGTGCGTTCTGAACGCTGTAAGGCAAAAGGACGCTCTGCTGCGTTGCGGGCGGAGCCTGGGTGGTATATACCGCCTTTATTGTGCTGCTTACAGTACTTGATGTTCGTCCACCAGTTCCCAATTGAATCACTGGCTTTCCGGTTTGGACTGAAGTAACCGAATTTTCAACCACAGTCGTTGTGATGCCTGGTGCAGTAGTTGTCTGAGTCGGCTGCCCCACAACTGAGGTGGGCGATCCAGGATAAGCACCATAAGTCCCTTCATCCTCGGCTAATACAATTCCAGCCAATGCAATGCATAGGCATAAGATACTTTGGAGCAACAATACTTTACGAAAGTTGAATCTCATATAACCCCTCCCTGCTTTTTTTGAATCCTTTTTTATTGTAGCTTGACATCTCAGATCCATGATCTATGCCACATCGATCGTTATATAATTGCTTGGAATATCAGCGATCGTGAGCATAGTTATGAACCTGCCGGGCATGTTTGCATAAAACCATCTGTATTTGTATCCAGGCGCCGCAAAGCCATAGCTGTAGTACCTCGTAGTTCCGTCTGGATAGAGGTCATAGACTTTCATGGTTCCTGTAACAGGGACGTACATAAGCTCCTGCACCCAGCCGCCAACGGGACAGCTGGCATACCATGACCAACCGGCAGATGATGTAATCCAGAGCGCCGGAGAGTTTGCCGGGAATACCTGATAGAATGATGTCCATGGCATATATGAGCCACTGTAGTATACAGCAGTAGGAGGAGCAGTTTGGATGTTATAAGTTAGCAAGACATTCTGCTGTGCAACTGGTGGTGCCTGTGTATAATATACTGCAGTTACAGTGCCCGGGCTAGAGGTTGTAACAGGATTGGTTACGGTTGCAGTGGCAGAGGCTACTGGTTGCAGTGTAGGTGTTGTGGTTACCGCAGCGGGCTGTGTAGGATATGCACTGGGTACCGTCGCCGGGGTTGTAATAGTTGCAGGTGTTGTATTTGTAGCTGGTGTTGGGGTAGGCACCTGTGTGGGCGCGCCCGGATAGGCTCCATATGTTTCGTCAGCCACAACTACCCCTGTCAGCAATAGTCCTAAATATAATATGCATAGGACCAACAACGGCTTAAGTTGTTTGTTTATCATTTTTTTACCTCTTACATCCTTGTTTAGATATTGATGGCCGTTTGGACATCCATCGATATATAGGAATCTCTCGCAAATGAAGCCTGTATTCTTTCCGAGATAACAAACCTTTTTATCAAGGACATCAATGTCCTAGACAATCCGAGGAATTATAGATGAGGTTATGCGTTCTTGTCTGGTTTGGCTTAGCATTTCTTCTAGGGCCCGCAGCAGCGGCAGACATCCCATTTGTCTTTAACGAGAGTTCGTACGATGTGGGAAGGTACGACTCAGATCATCTTGCGAACATCAGCACGTCCTCACCTGAGCTGGCCGGAGTGCCGGCGATATCTTCTCCCCGTGATAGTGAGATCCTGGTGTTTCCGGATAGCGGAGCCTATAAGACGGTAGGTGAGATCAAGAACGAGTTTGACTACAGGGTCTGGCAGAAAAAAGGTCAGGTTCTCTTTTGTCAGAACAGATACGAAGATGCCCTTGTGGCATTCGACCAGTCAATTCAATTGAATCCAAAAAATGCAGAAAGCTGGAACTACAAAGGCATCGTGCTCATGCTTACATATAATTGCGTTGAAGCCATAAAGTGTTTTGATGTGGCAATTGCGCTGGATTCCTCATTCGTGACCGCCTGGAATAACAAAGCTGTTGCTCTTTATGCAACAGGCAGATATGATGAGGCCATCGAGGCTTGTGACAGGGCCATCGGGCTGGATCCAAGGTCTGCAAACGCCTGGTATACCAAAGGGCAAATTCTGAAGACGGAAGCTGGGGCAGCATTCGATCAGGCCGATTTGCTGGGATTATAGTCTCTGAAAAATGGGTGATATATGTTCTCGAGAGTTATCTGGCTATGCATGGTCCTCCTGATTGGATCAGGAGCCGCAGCAGACGTGCCGTTCGTCTTTGACGAGAACGCTTCCGGGATATCTGGCTATTCCTCGGCTCAGATTGAACAGGCCCGCACATCATCACCAAACCTTATAGGCGTGCCGACTGTGACCCAGGTCGCTGATGATGAGATTATTGCATTTCCAGTAACTGGCGGAGGCAATGCTCCAGAGAGTACAACTGACAAGCAAGTTGGAGAACTCAAAAAGACTTTAGATGCTAGGGTGGAACCCGACAACTCTCTTGTCCGCGATGAGGCTCTTGTGCTTGCTCTCAAGTATCCTGGAGACCTCACGATCGATCAGATCACCTCCATTTGCAGCTATTTGAAAAATGGTGACGCCTCGATAAAGGGGTGGGGCTATGTGCGAGATCCAAGAGGGCTGGATTACTTCAGTTATGCTAACCAGACCCTTAGAGATGGTGAGAGAGCAAATTGCGTAGGCGGTGGCGATTGTGATGACTATGCCATCCTCATGGCGGCGCTTATAGAGTCTGTGGGTGGAACGACCAGAATTATTCTTGCCCGAAATAGTACCACAGGCGGCCATGCTTATACGGAAGTCTATTTAGGGAATCTCAATGATAAAAATAATCAGGTAGATGAAATTATCGATTGGCTGAAACAGAAATTTGATACGGACAAGATCTATACTCATATCGACACTAACACTAAAAATGTCTGGCTAAATCTTGACTGGGGGCCAGATGAAAGAGGTAATACGCACCCCGGCGGACCATTCTACCAAGGGGATAAGCACATAGTACTCCGCATAAGAGACTCTTTTGTAAAGACTCCTTTAAAGCTACCTGAAATATCAAATAATTCCCCCAGGCTGGTTAGCCTAACTTCGGACAAATCCCCACCACAAAATGCAGGAACTGCGGTAAACTGGACCGCTGAGGCTAAAGATCCAGAAAACGATGAGATGCTCTACCAGTTCTTCCTGAACAATGAACCTGCAACTAAATGGATCGAGGAAAATAAGTGGACGTGGACTTCTAAGGAATATGATATTGGCGATAACCAGATAGAGGTTCGAGTAAGAGACGGAAAGCATGCTGGACCGGATGGTTTCGATAGCAATAAGGCAACTAGTTTCGCTGTGCAAGCACCTGAGACCAGCCCGATTCAAACAACTACAATAACCAAACCAGGCAGGTCTGCTACCATTTCTGCAACTGATCCTGAGCTATCCATAACCCGAGAAAACGGGATTGAATTGAATAAGCTGATACATGATGGTCCAGTCTATTCAGTGTCTTTCAGCCCGGATGGGAGCAAATTGGCTACAGCAAGTTGTGATAACACTGCACGAATCTGGGATGTAGAAACCGGAATGGAATTGCACAGACTGACCCAAGAAAATTGTGTGCGTTCAATATCATTCAGTCCAGATGGGAGCAAATTGGCCACAGGCAGCGATGATAGTACCGCACGTATATGGGATGTTGCGAACTGGAAGGAATTACAGAAATTTACTGATGGTGATATGATTGTATCTGTGTCATTTAGTCCCGATGGAAGCAAATTAGCAACAGGTGCTTTTAATTATTTTGTCTGCATCTGGGATGCAGAAAGCGGGGCGAAACTTAAGAAGCTGACGTACGATAAAACTAAAATAACGTCGGCATCATTCAGTCCTGACGGTAATATACTGGCAATTTGCTGTTCTGGGATGATTCGCGTCATTGATGCATCCAGTGGATCGGAATTATACAAGTTGATTGATGCTGGATTTCGAAGTATGCAATCGGCATCATTCAGCCCGGACGGAAGCAAGTTGGCTGTAGGTGGTCATGATGATAATTATAACAGCGTTATTATTGTCTGGGATGTAGCGAGTAGAACGGTGCTGCATAGGTTGCACTACAAAGGAGATATGCTGAATAATCCAATATCCTTTAGCCCGGATGGAAACATGCTGGCAAGCGGCAGTGATGATGGCATAGTCCATATTTGGGATGTGGCCAGCGCAAAAGAAATTCAAGAGTTTAAGCAAGACGGAATGGTAACATCTGTAGATTTTAGCCCCGATGGGAGCAAATTGGCCACGGGTAGCTATGATAAAAATGCTAATGGCAAGTGCATAAATGACCATGGTACAGCTCACATCTGGGATTTGGTGATGAAGCATAACCAAACGGCCTTAGAGCGATCTGAAGAAGCGATTCTGGTTAACCAACTGCAACAGGAAGTCGTATTCTCAGACCCGAATCTTGAGGCTGTTATAAGAGAGAATATCGGCAAATCCGAGGGCATCATCTATACTGCGGATCTAAATGGACTTTGTAGCCTTGAAGCTAAAGAGAAAAATATATCAAATATTGCCGGACTAGAGTACTGCAATAACCTGGAATATCTTAATTTAATAAGCAACCAGATCAGCGACGTATCACCGTTATCGGAACTCTCCAAGCTGAAAACTTTGTACCTGGACCAAAACAATCAGATTTACGATATATCGCCATTAGCGGGACTCACTAACCTGGAAGATCTGTCCCTATTCGTAAACAAGGTCACCAATGTCTCACCGTTGGCTGGACTCATGAAACTGAGAAAGCTGAACCTACGCTTCAACCGGATTAACGATATATCTCCGTTGGCAGGACTCACCAACCTGGAATATCTGTACCTGGAAAACAACCCGATCACCGACATGTCGAAGTTATCAAGACTGACGAAACTGAAAGTTCTAACTAAATAACTTTGTTTTTCTTTCCAAGCTTTTCTCCTATCGCTTTGGCATAAAAGAATCCCTATCCATTTAGAATCTGTTTATGTGTATCATTATGCGATAATGCAGAATGTTATAGCAAATGCAACCCTCACAACGACAACAATGGCGAATATGGACTATTACGGTCCAAAGTTCGGCGAAACACTCTCTCTGCGGGACATGGCATGGGCGAAAAGAGGAATGCAAGAATGGAAAGGCCTGCTTGGTAAGGTCGAATGCCGCTTGAATTGAGGCGCATGGATCACTATCTCCATAATATGGCCAGGCAACTTCCGTAATTTGAACACCTCCGCAAGCGTAAAATAGTGGAAGATAAATTGTATCCTTCCCGGTGATTCAATGAGATATCTGATAAATGGAATCCTCATTACCTTTTTGGCGATAGCTTTGTCGTCCACTGCGGTTTGCGAAATTGCGAAGTTATCGATAAATACAGATATTGCATGGAAAAGCATTGACTTCGAACAAGAGGGATGGACTTCTGAAGGCTATGATGACTCTTGGTGGGAGACGGTACAAGGTTTCGATGGCCGTGCAATTGATCAAGGTATAGAGATTTGGTATCCTGCAAATGCACAAACAATGCCGCATACTGCTTATTTTAGAAATTCCTATGAGATAGAGGGCTCAAATATACTTTCAGGAAAAATATATGTTGGAGGTTACGATGGCGGTGAGCCTGCCACTATCGAGCTTTATATAAATAATAATCCTATCGAAAAAATTACAAGAGATTTCAATAGTCCTGCCGAAGTTGATATCACTTCTTATCTTAAACCTGGACGTAATGTTATTGCAGCCAAAGTAATAGCACCAGATGAAGTCGGCTGGGCCATGAGCGGCCTTGTTAGGTACAATAAGATAACGGCCACTTCGCCAAATCCAGCCAGTTAGCTCTTAATTTTTTTATTACCACCTTCTTAGCTGCAAAATACATATAGTAGCCATGAGTATTCCATCTCAGGTCATCATGTCATTACGGACTATCTGGCTATGTATCGCCCTCTTAATGGGATCGGGATTAGCTGCGGACGTGCCCTACGTCTTCAGCGAGAGTTACATGAACATAACGGACTATTCCGCGGACCAGCTAGAGGAGACGAGCACCTCCTCCCTGGACCTGGCAGGAGTTCCTGCCGTATCTTTGCCATCAGATGACGAAATTCTGGCGTTTCCTGTAACTGGCGGAGGCGATGCCCAGTGCGGCACGGTGGAGAAGAATGTGGGAGAACTGAAGAAGACGTTCGACTCCCGTGTAGAGCCAAATAACGCAATTGTCCGCAGCGAAGGGCTTTTACTGGCGGCCAAATTTCCGGGAGATCGTACCATAGATCAGGTCTGCTCTATATATGGCTACCTGAAAAATGGAAAAGGCTCGATAAAAGGCTGGAGCTATGTGGGAGATACGCGAGGCGAAGACTACTACAGCTACGCCAATGAAACTCTTGAAATCGGTGAGAAGTCGGGTTTTTCCGGTGTTGGTGATTGCGATGATTTTGCGATCCTGATGTCTGCCTTGGTTGAATCCATCGGCGGGACCACCAGGATAATTCTGGCTCATAATCAGGATGCCGGCGGACATGCTTATGCTGAGGTCTACCTGGGGCGGCTGGATGACAAAGGTAATCAGGTAGTTGATATCATTGGCTGGCTGAAGGAGAGGTTCAAGACCGATGGGATTTATACGCATATTGATACAGATACGAGAGACGTCTGGCTCAATCTCGATTGGTCGGCAGATCACCCAGGAGGGCCTTTCTATCAGGGTGATAAGCATATAGTCCTATGCATCAGAGATAAAATTGGGAGAACTCCTCTTAGAGTGCCGGATTTAGATGAGGCGAAACAAGATTTTGGATCCGAAAAAAAATCAACCGTATCACCCGGATCCGAGCCAAGCTTAGTAGAGAGCTTGATAAAAAAAGGTCTGTCGCTCTATGATCAGGATAAATATTATGAGGCCATTCAGTCTTACGATAAAGCTATTGAGCTAGATCCCAGCAACTGCGTAGCCTGGACTTACAAGGGCGATGTTTTCTTTGCTCTGGAAAAATATGACGACGCCCTGCAATCATTTGAAAAGGCGATTGAACTTGATCCCGGAAATCCAGAGGCATGGCTCAATAAAGGCGCATCTCTTGAGAAGATGGGCAAGGATGATTCGGCTATCAAGGCTTATGATCGGGCGATCGAGCTGGACCCCAATAATTTAAGAGCATGGCTCAACATAGGAGGTGCTCTCGATAGTGTCGGCAGATATGGCGAAGGTCTACAGGCATCTGTTAAGGCCATTGAGCTGGATCCAGGCAACTCAAGGGCCTGGAATAATAAAGGTGATGCTCTTTACAATCTGGGAAGTTATGATGAAAGTTTGGCGGCTTTTGAGCGTGCCATCGAGCTGGATCCCAGAAACGCTGCTGCATGGGCCAATAAGGGCACAGCTCTTAACGCATTGGATCGCAAAACTGAAGCATATGCGGTCTTTGCCAGGGCGAAAGAATTGGGATACAACGGTTAGCTTGAGAATTGATCACTATGCAAAATAGGGCTCTTTGTCTGTGCATGTGCATAGCTCTCCTGATTGGATCCGGATTTGCCGCAGACGTGCCGTTCGTCTTTGATAGCAGCTCTTCCAGAGTGGCAGGCTACTCAGCCGATCAACTGGTGAGCATGCTCGTCTCATCTCCCTACCTCGCCGGAGTGCCGGCAGTCACCACGCCATCGGATGGAGACATTCTTGAGTTTCCCGTTACCGACGGCGGCATTACCCCGGAAAACACGACAACGAAGAATGCTGGTGACCTCAAGAAGGCTCTGGATGCCAGGGTGAAACCTGATAATTCCCGAGTGCGTGATGAGGCCGTCGTCCTCGCCCTCAAGTATCCGGGAGAAAATACTATCGAGCAGATAGCTTCGATCTACAACTACCTGAAGAACGGAGACGGCTCAAAGAAAGGCTGGGGCTACGTATCCGATCCGATAGGTATCGATTATTTTATGTTCGCCAACCAGACCCTCAAAAATGGAGATAGGGCAAACTGTGTGGGCGGCGGAGATTGCGATGATTTTGCCATCCTCATGTCGGCGCTGGTGGAGTCTATCGGCGGAACCACACGAATTATTTTTGCTCAAAACAAAACCACAGGCGGGCATGCTTATGCTGAGGTCTACCCCGGCAATCTCAGTGATCAATATGACCAGGTAGACGAGATTATCAACTGGCTGAAACAGGAGTTCAATACCGATGATATCTACACCCATATCGACACGAATACCAAAGGCGTCTGGCTTAACCTGGACTGGGGAGTAGATGAAAAAGGAATAGCAAATCCCGGTGGGCCTATTTATCAGGGAGACCGGCACATCATCGTCTTCGTGAGACCGTTTGGAAATGCTTCCTTGAAATTGCCAGAGACAGAAAAAGAGAAGGCCGAGATGAGCCCGGCCAATGCATGGGTCAACGAAGGCCGTGCTCTGGAAGCGCTGGGCCGCAAGGCGGAAGCAGATGCGGCCTTCGCGAAAGCTAGGGAGCTTGGATATATAGACAAGATCTGGCTCATCTGATCCCTCGGCTTTCAGTGTAACATGGAATAACAAAGGCAATGCTCTCAAAGCCATCGGAAGTACAAGCGAAGCCCAAGCCGCCTTTCTCAGTAAGGTTTACACGTGCATCCTTCTCATGCCCGTCTCCAGGATGCCTAAAAACTCCGCGCCCACAGCCACCACGCTATTGGTGAACACGGAAGCATTGATCTCAAAGATAGGATTTCTGAATTTAGTATATTCGGACATCAGCCAGGTGGTGGAGCTGGTGTCTCCGTAAAATAGCTCCCTGTACTCCGGCTTTACGGGTACCACGGCAATGTCCTTCACCCTGCCGTGCTCCTTGAGCATCAGAACCTGCCGGGAGGTGGGATTGGCAGTGATCGGCATCACATCGGCGCCCTTGTCCAGAGCTGCGATCGTCCCTTCCAAGGCCTCATAGGTGTTGCCGATCCCGGTGATGGGAATGTAAACGTCTCCTATCTGAAAGCTGGGCGTGTTAAAATCTCTCTCCCAGTAGCTGATCTTGTTTAAATGAGTGAACCTCATCTCAAAGGCGCGGGCCACCAGACCCGATCTTCCCACACCTCCGATAATGTATCTGCCGCTCCTGGGCAGCAGCCTGCCAAACCAGTTCTCCATATGTGCGGGTTCCATTTGGGAGATTAGGCGGGCGTTTTGTTCAAAGTCCTTTATTGTGGCGCGGTATTTCGGACAGTCGGGTTCGCACACTCCATTCAGCCGGGATTGTATATCTGCGAAAAGAGCATTTAAAAAGGCCAGCACCTGCAGCTCAAACTCAGTGCCCATGGGAGAGAGCCGCGACCTGGTATCCTTATCAGTAGACTGCTTTGTCCTGGCCGTGAAAACCAGAACAGATCCTCTCTCATACTCGCTAACCATCTTATAGGCTGTTCCATTCTGGTTAGCAGTTATCAGCTTGATATCACCCCCCAAAGTGATGATATCACCTATGTATTTATTTACAGCCTGTGTTTCTCCGGAGCCGGAGATGGCTATCCCCAGGTTCTTGCCCTTGCGGTAGTGCCTCTGCACTGGATCCTCCAGGGTGAACGGAAATACATTATCAAAATGGTTTTGGATAAGCTGCAAGAAACTGTAAAGAGCAAGAGCGGACCTGCCTGCCGCAATGCCATAGACGAACCTGTTGTCCGGCGACGGTCTCAAAAACTCCACCATGGAGTCGGAAAAGGCAGCAACGCTTGCCATATCCAGATCCAGCAGCTTCTCTAAAAAGCCGCACTGAAGAAGCGTGGCATCTTGGAAGGTCTTGATAAGGCCTGACATACTGGCATCTCAAGAGACCACACCAAGATAAGCCTTTCTTTTTACTTATGATACAATCTCATGCAGCAGGTTCCTCTCATTTGCCGACTTGATCTCCTGGGCAATGCGCCGGCCATTGGAGAGACCCGGTTCTATGAGATCCGAGTAGGGCGATCCGCTTGCGTAGAGATTGGTGCCCGCGACGATTCTTGCCGAGATCTCGAATACCTTGAACTCCAGCTCGTCGGTGACTATGGTCTCCAGGCTGAAGGCGCCGATCATCCCGCCGAAGAGGTCCAGGCTGGTTTCCACAACCCTTTCTCCCAGCTCAAAGGCACGGGGCAGGAGAGACTCGCGAAGGACGAGCGGCAGGTTGCCCGTGACCACGAAGCTGGGATAGATGCCTGCTTCGGCCAGCTCTTTCATGCTTCCGATGCGGAAGATCTCGTCGGCATTCGACTCCACGCGCCGATCGATGCCCAGCATCTGCAAAGATCCCTTGCTAAGCTGGTACCCCTCCTGTTTTATGGGCGAATAGAAGAAATGAATGTAGTATCTGGTGCCTAAGATGAACTCCTGGATGGTGTACTTCTCCGCCGTGTTCATCTTTGATTGTAGCTCTTCTTTGGTCTTGGCAATGAAAAAACCCCGTCCGCCTTTGGCGCCATGATATTTTATAATGACCGGACGGTCGATATCTTCTGCCTTTTCAAATCGCATGGGAACATTTACCCCGGCCTTGAGAAGCCATTCTCGTTCCATCTCCCGGTCGCTCTCCCAGGCTAAAACGCGCCGGTTTCCGAAGGTGGGGACAGCCAGCGCCTCAAACCTCTCGATTCCCAAATACTCAACCAAAGAGCCATGCGGAATTATGATTACGTTCTCGGCTACGAGATCATCGGCATAATCCAAGAGCGCTTTGTAGCTCTCTACGGAGAAGAACTTATCCGGCTTCGCTAAGGGAAAGGCATCGTAGAACCGAGGCGGCTGACCGATGCAGATTCCAATGGTTTTGAAGCCCTCCATGCGGGCACCATGGAAAATTTGCAGGCTGCTATGTGAGCAGATGGTAGCAATGGTTAGGTCGTTCTTATCGTATCCCTTCAAAATCTCCTGAATATCTTCTTTAGAAATCATGGTGATGACCTTTGAAACAGTCAGGTTGGCATGAAGGTAGATAAACCCTTCGCAAAGTAATTCCTTGAGAGATGAATCGAAAAAGCCAAAAATTGGGAAAAAAATATCTAGATCCCGCTGAACATATCCCTTTTGGCGCCTCCTCTCTCCCCACCGCTTTCCGTCTTCATGGCCGCCTCCAGGGCTTTCTGATAGAACTTCTCTATATACTCCTTAGCCATCCTGCGGGCGGAGAATCCCGGCCCGGTCATCTTGATGGCCTCCTTCATGACGGCCGCCCAGCCGTGCGAGACCCCATCCTCGTCCACATCGTAGAAGAGCGGCACAATATCCTTCTCCAGCAGATCGTAGATGGCCGCAGCATCGCGTGCGTCCCTGTCTGCTCCCTCGGCTGCGCCCTCAATTGCCCAGCCGTTCTTTCCGTTGTAGCCTTCGATCCACCAGCCGTCCAGCACGGAAAGCTGAGGCACGCCGTTCAAGGTGGCTTTCATGCCGCTCGTTCCGCTCGCCTCCATGGGCGGCAGAGGATTATTCACCCAGACATCAACGCCATGCACCATATACTGCGCCAAGAGCTCATCGTAGTCCTCCACAAAGGCGATGCGTCCTCCAAATGACTGGTCCTTGGCAGCATTGAAGACCTGCTGCAAAAGCTGCTTGCTCTGCTGGTCGTCCTGATGAGCTTTTCCGGCAAAGATGATCTGCACCGGCCTGCCGGGATCGCTCACGATCTTTGCCAGACGGGCTATATCCTGCAAGAGGAGCGTAGGCCGCTTGTAGGAGGCGAAACGCCTGGCAAAGCCCAAGGTGAGGGCAGCCGGATCCAGCAGCACCCCTGAGGCCATGACATTGTTTGGGTCCGAGTCCGATTTGCGCCACTTCTTGCGGGCCCTTTCTCTTATCTTGGCAATGGCCATCTCCTTCATAATGCGGTGATGATCCCAGATAACGCTGTCCGGTATCTCGTCGATCAACTGCCAGATCGCAGGCAGGTCGTGTTCCTCCAGCCATGTTCGTCCGAGGTATCGGTTGAAGATCACATCGCCCAGACGCCGGTCTATCCAGGTGGGCACATGCACCCCATTGGTGATATGCTCAATGGGAACCTTGTCCACCGGCAGCCCGGGCCAAAGCTGCCGCCACATCTCTCGGCTGACCTCTCCGTGCTTCTTGCTAACCGCGTTTCTAAAAGCGCTGCAACGCAGGGCAAAGGCAGTCATATTAAAGCCATCCGGCTTGGCAGGATTCATTCCCAGGCGGAAGAACTCATCTCTGGAGAGATCCAGCGCGGGAAGGTATGAGCCGAAGTACTTGTCCATGAGCTGATAGGAAAAGACATCATGGCCTGCGGGAACCGGCGTGTGCGTGGTGAAGACCGTGGTATTCTTGACCTGCTCGAAGGCATCCGCGTAGCTCATTCCTCCTTCTACGTTTTCTCGAATCCTCTCCAGTATGGCGAAAGCGGGATGGCCCTCGTTGCAATGAAGAACGGAATAGTCCACTCCCAGATGGCGCAGGATACAAACGCCGCCAATGCCCAGCACTATCTCCTGGCGCAGGCGCTGCTCCAGATCACCGGTATAAAGCCGGTCGGATATGACACGATTCCAGGGCTCATTGGCCTCGCTGGAGGTATCGATCAAATAGAGGCTGGTCTTTCCAACCTGAACCTTCCAGACTTCCAGATAAATGGGAGGGTCCATGACTGGCACCTTGATGGTGACAGGATCGCCATTTTGATCAAGCACCTTTCTAATCGGTGCATTCTTGCGGTCCATCATCTCGCAGGCCCCCACCTGCCAGCCGTCCGGTGAGATCATCTGGCGAAGGTAACCTTGCGGGTACATGAATCCTACAGCAACGAGAGGCAGGCCCAGGTCGCTGCACTCCTTGAGAAAGTCTCCTGCCAAAAAGCCGAGACCGCCCGCATAAAAAGGCAGTGCATGGTGCAGACCGTACTCCGCTGAGAAGTAGGCGATTTTGCACGTCTCCGGGTGGGCTACACGGGAGCAAAACCAGCCGGTGGATGGATTCATGTAGCTCTCAAAGCGGGCCATCACATAATCATAATGTCTCATGAAGTGAGGATCGGATGCGGCAGCCTCCAGCGCTCCCTTGTCCAGGTGGTTGATCATCTTTACCGGGTTGTGGTTGCTCAGATACCAGCCCTGGCGATTGAGGAGCTTGAAGAGGGCCCGGCCCTCGGGGTGCCAGCTCCACCAGAGGTTGTAGGCCAGCTCTCGCAGTCCTGAGATCCTTTCGGGAAGATGGGGAAATTTGTCTTTGATGCCATACATGAATGTGTCAGCTCCAAATCTGTTACCACTGCGGCCCTCTTTAGAGATATATCCTTCGAATAGCGGAAAAAAGGATAATGGTAATACTGTTGCCTATTGCTGCTTATTATCTACCGGGATCCCATCAAATCTCTGCTGCCCATTGTTCCCATGGTGGTGGTCATCGGCTGGATGGTAGTAGCCATGCACTTTTTTGGACATCAGCTATATTCCCATGACCGCAACCCTCGGCGCTCTGGTTTTGGGGGTGGGCTCGGAGTATGCCGTGCTCATCATGGAGCGGTTTTACGAGGAGCTGGGGAAGGGAGGAGAGATGATGGATGTCTTGAAGAAGACCTTCCACCGCATCGGATCAGCTATAGCTTCGTCCGGCCTGACGGTAGTCTTCGGCTTTTCCGCCCTGATCTTCTCGCCCTTCATGATCACCAATAACTTCGGAGCTGTGACCGTCCTCTCCATGGTTGTGGCCCTGCTCATGACCTTCACCGTCTTCCCTGTGCTGCTGATCGAGCTGAAAGGAAGAAGAGATAAGATGACTGCGGATATGGCTGGGCTGAAATGCAGGGCGAGAAATTTGGTTTCCAGGTAACCGACATTGGGTGAAGAGCGGGGGTCCCGTCCCCTACATATAATCTTCTTTTCATCCCATTAATAAAACACCAACGTTACATCCGTTACAAATCCTGTGGCTTTGGCTTCAATGTTGGCGGAACCGAGTTTAGTATCGGTAGCATCGAAGACATCAGCAGAGATGCTGTATGTGTTGCCGATTTTCTGTATGCCGAGGCTGGCAGTGGTGTTCACACCAAGCGGGCCGATATCTACGATGGGACCGGATGGCAGTTGCTTTACTTGAGCAACAACATGGTCAAGGATACCAATAGTGAGGGGAGTAAAGTCAAAAGTGACCTTAAATGTACCAATGCCACCAAACGTCCCTTCCTCGGCTGACTTCAATGCATTGAGAAGCTCGACAAATCCGAGGAGATTTACGCTCAGGTCTAGTTTCTGACCATCTGGATCGATCAGAATATTAAGTGCATCGGAGAACACCTCGTTGTAATCTGGCGGCTGGAGACCATATAATGTGTACTGCGCATCGTATTTAATGAGCTGGTGGCGGTCTTTAAGCCATGTGGAAGGTTGATCAGATATTGCCCCACGGAATAGCTCGAAAGCACTGTGGAAATCCTCGACTAGTGGATATTCGAGTTTATCAAGTCCAAGATGCTCTGCCATAAGACGCACCCGAGTCTCATGGGCGGTGACGTGCATGCCACGGAGTATGCGTGCATCGATTGATGCTGCATTGAGTTCTGTATCGTATGTCATCGAGCGACGATTAATGTTTGACGATCCGATGGACATCCAAAGATCATCTATGATAACGGTCTTTGCATGCACGTATACCGGCTTATCTTGATCGTTCTTCAAATGGACGATCACGACCCGATCGCTGACATCGCTAAAGCCACCCGCCGCACCGTCTCCATAGAGCAGCTTTTTCACTGCACGTGCGCGGATAGCATATAACGTTAGATCCAACACCGGAAATTCAGAAAGCTCTTTCGGTAAAACGAGTATTAAGGACTTAGGACCATCAGGTGCAAGAAGCCGTTCATTAAGCTTCTTCGCTAATTCGATATTAAAGAAGTACTGATCCTCTATATAGATGAAGTGTCGTGAATTTTCAAATGCTCTCTCATATGACCTGAGTATCGATTGCTCACCCTTGTCAGGATCAACGATATCGACGAGTTCAATTATGTATGGCGGTAGCGTACGGTTAATCTGTACAGCATTGGTTCCATTGGTAGATGTCACATAGTCCATCATGATGAGGTCATCGACTGCTGTGTACTCTACGCCCGCCCCTATCACGCGCGAGTCGACAGATGCGATGTTCCAGCGTTGGCGAAAATTACGGAATACGTCCCACGCGGCCTTTCCTCTGATAAGACAGTGAATGTCATGCCAGAGACCCCAGTTCGGGCGGTCAGGATCAATAGTTTCATGTTTATTGCTGTTCCACCTAGAAGGATTCTGGTCGATACCCCCCAGGAGCGCAGTTACTCCTGAATTTGATAGTATGAATCCGGTCTTCTGATGATGCGAATTGGTCTCACGTAAAACTGGATCAGCAATTGCTTGGCCGCACTTGCCATCAATAGATGCATTGATTGCTAGGACCATGCCCATCATATCTATAGGCGTTGAAAGTTGATCCGGATAAGTAAGGAGTCGCACATCGACACCGGCTTCGATAGCTTCGCGTATGACACCAATGAGTTCTTTTGGATGGGATGGGATGCATCCAGTAGCACGAGTCTCAGGACTGACCGAGACTGAAAAAAATCCGCTGCATAGTCCCGGATCGGTCCAGTTATCTAGCCGGGCCCCGATAAGTGCCACATCATTGCTTGCAAAGTCCTGAATGGCGACATTTAGATCTGACGCACCTGCAGAAAACGGACTTTGGATCATATATCCACTTCGTTGGTTGATAACAAAGAGAGTACCTGAACCACTTAAGCTACCCCCTTTTACAGTCAGAATAGCGCCATCTGCAACCCCGTTGCTTGACAAGATAAACTGAGGATCGTCTGTCCACGGGGCACTTATTTTTGGGACAGACATGTTTGTCGGTTCTGGCACAGTAACTATGCCGAATGCATGGACTTTCTTTGTTCCCTTTCCAGTTGTCTCGAGTGCAAAAGGAGCCATATCATCTTTGCCCGGTTTCCACGTAATCACGCGCAGTTCAGCTTCGCGTTTCGACCAATCAGAATCGAACTTAACTGGCAGAAAGAACTCACCGTCGGCATTTGCAAAGACGCCTACAAGGTCCAAGCATGGCACTGTGATGCCATACATATCGGCACCACGATCCTTCCCAGGAATACGTGAGTCATCGTCAAAAAATTTAGAGCCGATGCCGAGTGGCTCAAGCTCGATATAGGAGCCAGGAGGCAGTGTACCCTTTGGGCAGACAAGCCACCAAGACTTCTGAGGACTCTCATCCTTTGTTGATGCAGCAGGGATCAGGACTGTAGTTTTGAGCGGATTTTCTATCTTGGCATCAGGCTGCGTCCGTGGCACTGTTAGTAGGGCACGCCTGCCGAGTAGCATAGTATCTGGAGATATCTTGAAATTCGTCATAAAAATTTTCGCGTTCTTGCAATCGCTGAGTGATAGCGGAGTGCCAGATGGCATATGATCGTCGCTATTGTATATCTCTTTGCAATAGGTGGAACGATAAGCGCGGTATATCTCGCGAAATGTTTCTTGTCCATCAATGAGCGGAATAAGCTCGTTTTTCTCGGTGTATCGTTCGAATGAATTCTTTTGATTCTCATTCTTTGGGAACCACATGGCTAGATCTGTAACGCGGACCCTGAGGAAGGTCCACGCGCCAAATGATGCCTTGGTCGTCTCATCCGACTTTCCATGAGGATGGAGAGCAATGCGTCTGTGCTTGCCCGTGATCGTTATACCTACTAGCTTGTTTTTCAGGGATGTGTAGTTTGGCTCATTTTCCCTGAACATCAAGCACGAAGAATCGTCGAGATCACCTTCCATCACATTGCCCGAGCAAGTCAGAACATATTTGCGAGGCTCCTGTGGTGGTAGTGGCGGGACCGGTGGATTTTCTTCATTTACCAATCTGAGTTTTCCCCGATGATCGGAGAATATGATGACATGTCGCGGCTTTACCAGATTAAATATATCGGCATTTTGCGCAGCAAATGGCGTGAACAGAGGATTGTCCGCAAGCTCTGCAAGATACGCACAGAATATTGCAGGATCGATCACAAGGCCCGAGGAATCAAAGGCGCTCACATATACGGTCACGCCATAGTTTTTCGCCAAATGCGTGTTGTAATGCACATAGATCGATAGTTCACCGGCAAAGAACGGATCGGGATTTGCATTCATCATAATATTATTGATACTTTTCTCCAGCTTATTTTTCTCAATGCCATGAAATATAAACCATCGTGGCACTGGTATCTGCGGGACGACCTTTTTCCCCTTTTCCGCGATACCTTCAACAGTTGAGAACATTACTTCAAGTCTACGAAAGGCAGTGGGCCAGATCTCAAACAGTATGTCGCCTTCCTCCGCATTATATGGATTTCCCCCGATGAGGTAGAGGTCAGGCCACCTCTTTAAGAAAGCTGCTTTCTTTTCTTTAGTCATCTCAGTTAACTTTGGAACATAGCGCAGCGTGCCGTTTGTTGGGGTGAGAATTTCCGCATTTGAAGATGCCCCCGTGATAGCAATCGAGTTGCTTATTCCAACTGAGGTGTCTTGGTCGGGACCGAAATCGTGTACAAGATTCTGATCTATGAATGGCTGCGCAAACATCGGCGAGCCAGGTGAACCTCCAAACCAGCTCTTGACCAGATCTGCCGGATTCATGGCGATTCACCCACTTTTGCGCTATCAGCGAAGCGATCTCTGGGATCACGCACGCGGATGAAATAGGTATACGTGGCACCGGGATTAGATACTGTATCATCAAGCTTCACAGTATATCCCCCCGAGACGGGAATGACTGCAAATGAATAGAGGTCTATTGCGGCAGAGTTACCTTTATCAGCATTGATTAGTTCCCAAGAAAAAGAATCATTGGAGCGACGGAAAACAGTCACAGGATAATCACGTCGCTGGATCATGAATGTAAGGGTGCGTACGGCCGGAAAGGCAGCAGACTTTTCGACCTGGATAAGTTTCGGTGCCAATGGAGGGATGCTACTCCATGGCTTTACAGAGATGATTTCTGTGGCTTCTGACTGTTCGCTTCCATCGCCAAGCGCAATCGCTCGGTAGGAGTAAGGTATGTCGGGAAACAGCGCTTCATCAGTGAACATAATCTCATCGAGACAATTTGATGAGACATCAATGTCTTTTACAGGTTTCATCCGCCTCACTTCTGCAGCGTTCTCATGTTTTATTGTGCGGAATATCCTGATAATTTTTGTCGCATTGGTGGTGTCAGGTTCAAAGAGTAACTTCACTAAGCAGTCCCCTGGCCTTGCTTCTTTGATTATTGGGATAGGAACCGTCCGTGGTCTGCGCACAGCAATGACCATGAAGCAGTCAGGATCATTCGGCCAGGTACTCCGTATACCGGTCTTGCTAATCCGCTGCACCGCAGCGACAGTCCAGCTGCGGTCAAGAGCATTAAATGCAATCGTGTGCTCAGTCGCCGTTTCACCGTAGGGTAGCTCATGATCTGGGGTGAATACGCTCTCATTAGCTGCAGCGAGCTGCTTAAGCTTCTCGACGCGCTCACCTTCGTTCAATTCAAAAAACGCGGTATTCGAAAAGCCTCCGGCTTCCAGCAGCGCAACCTGTGATGCGCGCAGCACCTGTGTTCTCTCGCCTTCGGATGTTACGAGAGGTATGCAAAAAAATGCACGCCCACGCGCATCCGGATACGATGTCAGTTGTGGCCCAGGAAGAAGCATAACGGGTTGCGGTGGTAGATCATCGACTCGAGTCGCAACAGCACGCGTTGCGAAGGGGCTTATGTTGCTAAAGCCATCGATTGCGGTTATGGTGGCGGAGATGTTAGCATATCCATTAGCGTCAAAAGGCAACTCAATCGGCGCAATTTTAGCTGTGATGCGCGTGCCTCCCCCTTCCTCAGCCAAGAGTTGTCCTGTTGTGATAGTCGCCATCATGCCTGATGGCAATGATGATGTAATCTTCGCGGTAGGCCATTCGATGTGTAACGGTTTGGTCGTAGCACCTGGAGCATGCGCAAGCTTCCCCCACATTGATGGATCCTGATTCTTTGCGTTTGAGATCTTTCCCTGACTTAGATGAATCTCAAATGCAACAACGTCAGGAGATACTTCCAACTGAAACTGAGTCCAATCAAATGACACTGCAATATATTCCCATGAAGGAGCAGAAGCTGCCTTACCAACAAGCTGTGCGACCACATTTGCCGGTGCGATGGGTTTGACAAGATCTATTACTTTAGCACTGACTTTTGCCCAAGGGCTAAAGCGACCCCAAATATCCATTCCACTGATCCACCACTCGTAGTTGCCGTAATTGGGCATCGATCTATCAGTGATTTTCGCCCGATCCTCTCGAATCGAGTCTTTTGTTGGGACAATCGGAATCCGTAAATGCACAACGTCATCCTCATGATTTAAAACGATCTCGGGCGTCGTTTTCCCACTGCGGCGTGCGGCATAGAAAACCCGTGCGCTTTGCGAGTCATCAAAAAGATTTGCATTGGGTACACTCCATGTTATATCTACTTCTGTCTGTACTTTCTTTCCAGAGGGATATTCCTTTAGCCTCGCCTGCAAATCATCAGGTGGTGTCGGCAGCGGCTCGTGCATCCGTGTGATCGATGTCGCCATAGAGATTACAGGGAAGAGTCCAATCTTCGATACATTTGTTATTCCATCAATGACCGGTCCTGATTTTTTGCGCGCTTTTTCCCAGAGGAGCTGCATTGGAGCGTTGCCACCTTTATTCTTTAAAATCTCAATCATTTCTTTGGCATTGTCAGGGGCGATACTCCATAATAGCCAAATATCCGGAAACCAAGCTCCGATAAGGTAATCCCAACTTCCTTCAGGATCATTCAGGTCGGTTGTCATCAGACCAAGAATGCGTGCCATCTGCGGATCTGCTGCGGCAGCATAGAGCTGGTCGAATGGGCTATATGTTGTCTTTGTACTTCCTGCAGATGCACCTTCGTCTTCATACTCAGTGATCTCAACAAGTGCCTGCGGTGTAAAGTTGGTCAACTCGCCTTCAAGAAAGAGCCGCACAGCATCGTCAATTCGATCGAATGCATCACCTAGATAGCGTTTCGATAGATCATTCCAGATTGATGATACCGATGCATGTGGAGGCGGATATGAACTTACATCCCATGGTGAATGGGCATAAGGTGGTGCTAGTGCTAGTCGCTCCTCGGCTATTTTGACTCCGTCTTTCGTTGTCCAGGCGGGGAAAATCCCTGGAGCTTTCGTTAGCGGGAGGAATAAACGATCGACCTCTTCCCATTCAGGGATTTGCGCGTAAAGCCTTGTCGGCATCCAACACACCCCCAGCAAAGCAGCATTCATCCCAGTGATTATAATTTTTTCAAGAAGTCCACCGTGTAACAGCAGGGTCTCGACCTTCATTCCTGTCGTCTTTGCCTTTGTAGTCCTGGAGGATAGGTCGGGCTTAATACGTCTAGCGATCTCAAGGTGACGCGCTCTGATAAGTTCTTTGGTCATATGTCGTTCTGCTCCAGAGCGCAGCCATTCGACATTGTCCATTTGGGTGACCCACTTGCGCGCGGAAGGAGGGATAACCGCTGATATATTCGGCCCCATCCCCGCACGGTCTACGAGGCGCGACGAAGCACCAGCTTCATAAAATCCTTCTGCGAGCACAGATCCGCTCTTTTCTTCACGCAGGATAACCAGAAGAACATATGCTGCCGGATCGCGTATTGCGGGTCCTATCTGCGGCATAAGCAGCGGATACTGCGGACCTAAATGCATTGTAATTGGCTTAGAATCGATCTTCAGGATCGGATATTCTTCAATCGCAGGGTCAGATACGGATATAAACGTGAAACCATCTAATTTCGATATTGTCAAACCGCTCTCGAAACTTCGTAATCCATGTGCTGTACCCAGCTCGTTCTCAGTTGTTTTCTCCAGACCCATTGCCGTCAACAGCGGTCTAAGTGCTTTTGGATCGTGGAATGGACAGGGACGGCGCATCAGGTGGAAACCGGTGCGCGGGAATCCAAGCAGGCGCTCAAAGAACCAACGTAGATGTCGGCCGTTTTGCATATAAGGATCATCGATAGTCCCGAGGCCGACCATCTGCAATAGATTTGGGTCTATCCAAACCCATTGATTTGCAGGCCGTTGCGGATTGGTCATGGTAAGCCCTCCTCAGAAAAGATGGAAGGAATGGAAGGAACAGGGATGACTATGTTAGCTACCTCCTCAGTAGTTTTCCCGTCAGAACCGGTGAACACGTCAGTTATAGCCAACGTAACAGATCCAGGACCGAGCGGTTTAAATGCGCTTCCTTCAGAGAAAAGCAGCAAAGAGCGTGCTCCCGATTTTCCGCTGACCTGATAGAATTCCACCTTCTTGCCGCCGTCAAGCATCAACAAGAAGCTGTTGCCCTCTTCTCGCAGCAGCGGCTCCGGACCGTCAAGGAAAAGCCCTATTGCAGCATATGCATTCGACCCATCCTTCTGCCAGATTAGAACAGCCTCTGGAAATGCCGCAGGCTTGCGGAAGGGCAGCCCGAGTTTGTCAAAAACGATCTCGTCGAGAATTTGATCATCTTTGACGAGAGTACGAGCGCCGAGTATTGATGAGATCGCAGAAAGATCTGGGGATTTATCAAGAATTTCCTCATACCGCAAATGTGCTGCCGCGTGATCTGCCAGATTCTTCCACCGAGAAGTGCGGAACTTGAAATTAAATAACGCAGCAAAATCTTTCCAGGTCGAATTCACGAAATCGCTCACCGATATCGGTACCGAATATAAGGTGGCATTGTACTCACGGTTTGGCTCAAGGATTGTATCTATTACCGCCACGCCTATATCCCAAAGGCTTTTCACGCCGTCCGGGGTGCACTTATAGCCAAGGACTTTCTCTTGCCATACCTTCTTATATTCAGGGAGCTCTGAAGCAGTTTCCCTGATCAAAGTGAGTTTATTGAAGAGGTCTTGACCGCCATCATCGAGAAGTCTAAGCACAAGCTTCTGATCAAATTTGGCATAGACCGCCTCGATGCGCAAGTCGCAAAAAGTGAGCCGAATAGGGCGCGTTGTGTACATAGCATAAGTGCCATCAGAAGGCAGTACGTCGATTTCCCAGAAGTCATCGCTAGCTGCGATCTGTGGATTGCGTTTACGCAGCGGCTGAGGAACTCGATCCTTTGCCTCCGTTGTGAAGGAGAATGAAAATATTTCCTCTCCGATGCTGGGATCATCCTTGAGATGCGACCATTGGATGCGCCCTTTGAATTCATAACTGCACTCAGGATCAAGGAGCAGGGCGTCGCTTGATGCAGCATTCTGTGATAGAAGGTCTGACCAGAATTCTGACCAAGCCTTTTTTGAAGCTTTGTCCTGCGCTTTCTTCGTGAGTTCAGACTCATAGTCTAAGCATAATCGTAATAGCATAGATGGCATGTATAAGTGCTTGATCTCTTCATTGTTCCCTCTTTTTGGACTAGATAAAGCAGTCAGTTCTACGCGCGTCGCTGGACCTGGATGCGCAAAAATCAAATTCATTAATTTGGAAGAAGTTTTGTCTGGATATATCGTTGGTGAGCTGAGCAGTTTAGCGCCATTATAGAAGTGCGCAATGATAGTATCGTCGCTCTCGAAGTCGCAATGACATCTTAATTTTATATTTTTTGCCGACTCAAACTCTAGTACAAGCGTCTCACTTGCTCCTATTCCCGATTTTTTGGACCAGACACCATAGGTTCTGGGAATCAAGACGGCTTTAAAGAATTCGAACACTGCTGCGTTTAAGGTTTTAAGATCGAACGTGCTGATGAGGAAATCGGCGTTTGCCGGCGGTGGCAAGGTCAGCACTTTCACCGATGGATGTCCCTCTTGTTTAAGAGTGAGCACATCGAAATGTCCGAGCGGCTGGTCAGCGAAGTTGTAGCAGACAGGTTGGTATCTCTTTAATGGTGGACACGGATCCCATGTCTTAGTCACGCTATCCATATATTTCGCCGAAGTACCTATGTAGCGAGACGTAGGTACATGGTCGAATACATTGAGATCGAGCACCATCCTTGCTTTCTGTTCGCCAGGAGCGTTTATATCTTCAGGTCGCCATCTAGCCGGGATGTTGGACATCACGATACCAGTCGTAACGTTTGTGAGTGTTAGATCAGTGAGAGTGAAAATATAACCATGCTCTCCACTGGTAATATATTTAGTCTCCATATCGACGCTATCGAAGTTGAAGCTTCCAATTGACGTTGACTCATTGCGGATCGGGAAGCGAAACACAAGCGATAGTATTGGATCGATAGATACTCCTGATATACTCTGTGAAGGTTGCATCTCAATAGGTTGATTCATGATGCGCGGATGGATTGTCAGGTAGCTGACCGCATTTTCTGGTGCTGGCAATGAGCCACCTTTGTCAATAGGTGTCAGTGAGACTGAAACATCAATGTCCGGTAGCGGCCACGGCAGATCTATGGATATGCCGACTCTTCCATCTATCTTGTACGGATTCGGCGCAATCGCAGTCAATTCCGCATAAACGCAGAACTCAAAGCCGAAGCCGAAGACTTTGACGACAAGGCCGCCTTCTAACCTGATCATGCCGTAGAAGAGCCAGGGATCGAGCAGTCCAACAGCGAGGTTGAATTCTGCAGCGACATAGAAGTAACACTTCAGCCTCTTGCCCTTGAATCCCCATTGCCATTCCCCGCGGCCACCAAGTGCGATTGCAAAAGATGGAATAGTGATACCCTTATCAGCGAGGTTATCAATCGCTTTTGTGTCAAACATCAGGTAACCGATTATATCGAAGATATTGAGAGCTCTTGCAGTGATGCGCTCCGATATCGGCTTGTCCTTGCCGATGTAAAGGTGGAACTGAGGATCATCCCCAAAGTCAACGAATATTTCAGTTGGGATCTTCAATGTGACTATCTTGCCATCATCGCCAGGGATAGAATAGTTAATCGTAATGCCAACAGTTATCGTGTCGTCTTCCAGATCGAGTACAATTAAAGCTACGAAGTTTGCGCCTTCCGTATCCCCTACATTCGGCTTCTGTTTCAGGATATTGGCAGCTCCGTAGATAATGATGACCGGCCCAGGCAAAAGGAGCGTGAGCCCGACTTTGGCATTCCATATCCGTCCCAGACCAATTGTCGAACCAAGAACTGCACCGATGCCAAAGCCCCAATCACCTTTTTTTGCCCCCCACTTGCTTGGACCGAGTACACTGTTTTTTGTATCCTGATCCATGAACCAAACTCGGTAGTTGTCGTCAGGAACGACTGGTGCGGCGTCATTTGCGTACTGTCCAAGAAGTCCAAAAATCGATACTCCTGAGCCAGCAAGCGGCATACCCCAACTGCTATTAAAATCAAACCCCACAACAAGTGACGTAACGCCATCGATTTCTTGCCATCGCAGCAGTACCTCGACTTCCCAAAGCCAACTGCTTCGTTTTCTATATACTTGGAGTTTTCCCATGGGATCTTTTGGATCGATTGCCATAATGTCCGGCCACGCATAAGGATTGCCGATCAGCATAGCATGTGTCCAGACCTGCTTGACATCACCCCAGCCGAGTTCCGCTCGGCAATAGATGACATTTGGAACAAGAATCGTGATACTTATACCCTGAAGATCCCAGTGATCTAACGTACCGTCGGGAAGATAGTACAGCCGGACTGCCGCGCCTCCCATTGCCGCGTCTGAAAGCTTTTGTGTTGAGCGAACGCCGATATCAAACCACAACCCCTTCTCCCACTTTCCGATGCCGAATTTGAAAATCTCCAAGAATGAGTTCTGTATGAGAGATTGTTCGCTTAGGTCGAATGAGATGCCGCCTTCAGGTTCCAGGAAAACCTTAAATGGAATTTTTTCTAGTTTATCTTTTACAGACTGTGGCTTCGAGTCCCATCCGAGGACCCACTGCAACGTCAGCCCTTTAATATCTACGCCTATCGGCCGTCCCGTTTTTGCTACGAGCACGACTGGAATTGTCAGATCGATTGAAAGTTTGAACTGTACGTCAAAGACGACTTCAATGAAGCGGACGACCTCCCCTTCCACAATTTTTGAGAAATATCGAAAGCGGATCGCTTCGAACGTAAGTTTATTAACCACCATGCATCCAGCCTTTTGCAGGCATGCAAGGAGCCATAACAGGAGGATTGGTGTCCCCGACGATTGATCGATATTGTCATCGAAACATAGCTTACCAACCATG
Organism: Methanothrix sp.; assembly: GCA_049299735.1. Taxonomy (GTDB): domain Archaea; phylum Halobacteriota; class Methanosarcinia; order Methanotrichales; family Methanotrichaceae; genus Methanothrix. The sequence continues at coordinate 32,571 of JBAQXX010000094.1, forward strand.
AATGTCGGAAGTACAATCATCATCAGATCAATAACATCTTCATTTAGTGTGAGAATGCCCTTGTCTTTTGTCCCTGGTGTAAGAAGTGCAATATCAAATCCCCAAGCCTCAGCACCCTGGATCGCAGGGTTATGCCGGAGCGTGAAGAGCACTTCGAGAGTGCCTTCAGGACCTAGGCTCGATAGCTCGCTGCTGATTGCTTCAACGTGCAGAAAGACGCTAAAGGTGCCACGTACCAGCGAGCCCCGATCAAACTCGATGCCCAGCTTCGCAAGCTGCCATACTTTATCCTTATCATTACCAGGGAATTCCGATATATCAACTGCACCACTCCATCCTTCTGTTCCGCATATCCAGTTTTTTGCGTCAATGCTTGCTGGCAGAAATGGGAGAAGAGTGTTCAGACCGCATATCTGGAGCTCCTCTACGTAGACGCCCTTCCATGTCTCGTCATATCCCGGCCGTGCGATAACCTCGGGAATGCCTGTCTCAGCCGACATATCAAGCTTAACATTCTTGATAATGATTCCGATATCCGAGTCGCCAATGAGGAACGGCGGGCAATTGAGTACTTGAGCTTGGGGGATAGTGAGGTCGATACCTTTCTCTGTGTCAAATGTAAGTAAAAAAGCTGGCAGTTCAATATCTACAGGCTTCTCTGGTGTTACACGTTTGATACCTACGACAGAGCCGTTTTTCTCCTCCTTCTCACCGAGTTTTGCGTGCTCCAATGGAAGCCTCAAACTCAACCCTGAACCACTGAGGGTGATACGGAATATACTTGGAAAGGCATCCATCTGCAGAAACATCTGAAGAGGCGGATCGACGTCTTCTTCCTTGGACGCCGTACCGACGATCGCCTTAACTCCAGCATCGATTGCAGCTTTTACGACAGACCTCCGCTCTGCTGCAATCTGGAAGTGGAAAGAAGTTATCCCAATGCCTGCTTTTCCAAAGACGAGCGCAAAGCCACCAAATGGAATTACGGCCTCTCCGTCTATGACAGCCTCTCCATCGATGGTTACATGCGTGTCATTCCAAGACTCTCGATAATCGCGCACTCCCACATGATCAAGCATCGCCTCGTACAAAGGCCCCAATACGGGCAGTTTATCAAGCGGCAACCCTGCTGCCGTCGATAGAAGCGCTTTTAACGGAATGAAATACTCTCCCATTGCATCTCCCGTTTTTTATGCTTCTCCACACAAGCTATAGAAAATTTAGATAGATCTAATTTCTATTTAGCATAGGATGCGTCTCAAGGAAGTAATATTTAAGTTATCTCTAAGATCAAAAAATATTATATTATATCCTATTTTGCATTTTAGTTAAGCTTGGTTATAACTTGTTTCAAATATGAAGGATAATATGATTAAGTAGATAGGTTAGGAGAAGTTAAGATATATATCTGAACAGTTAATTCTAAAAAATTTAACAGGTTTTTAATAGACATCTATATATTATATTGATGGAAGTGTTCGCAGGTCAGACTTCACCCTTGATCTTCGTGGTGTTGGACATTTGCCGTTGAGATCTCAAATTTTTCGTTCAATTCGCGGGCGATTAAGGTCGAAAGCTGGAAAGCATTTGACTCAAGGAGTGTTTACTCGTAAACACAAGCGCAGGTCCCGTCTCCCGCATGTAATCGCATCATAGCAGATAGTCTCGAAGATCGCCAGAAAGCTCGACACGACCTTGCATCCATCGATAAGTCCATTGGGCGGTAGACCTTCCCAACCGTGCAGCCTTCTTTAAATATGAAAAGCCCATATCTTTCTCGAATATTTTCGTGGTAGGATGGATTTGGGATGGAGAAAATGATCTCAGTAAAATTACTTGAATTACTGCTTTTGATAATAATTTGTTTGACAATATCGAGTGGATCTGCATCAGATTATCCCGAATTCGTCGGTTACGTTAATGATTATGCACATATCCTTTCTGCACCGCAGGCATCCGCGTTAAACCAGGAGGTGCGTGACTTTGACAACCGCACCACAATTGAGGTTGCTGTGGTCACAGTAAATTCCATCGGCAGCGAGAATCCGCAAGACTACGCAGTAAATCTCGCCAATTACTGGGGAGTGGGAAAGCGCGATAAGAATAACGGTATAATTTTTCTGGTCGCCATGCAGTCTCATGACATATGGATCGAGGTTGGTAGAGGTCTGTCCGGCCAGTTTGGCGACATTCAGGTTCAGCAGATTGTTGATGATGTCATCATTACCCAATTCCGGGCGAGCCGACCGGATCTTGGCGTCATCAACGGGGTTCACAGCATCATCAGCCATTTCAAGGGTTCAAGAGCCTCGCAGGCAGTGCCGGTAATAGCTGCATCGCAAGATAGGAACCTTGGAAATCCTGACTTTTTTGGGCTAGTTGCATCTTGGCTTCTCATCGTGCTGCTGGGAATATTGTCGATGCTGGGCATCATCGGGTGGCGGCAGGCAAAGAAAAACAATGCGAGAATTAGCGATTTTAAGAAACTATTGAATGATCTGGTAGACAGAGAAGCATCTGCCCTTGAAGCACTTAAAGAGCTGAAGGCAAATTATGTCCCGTCCATATGGCAGAGCGCAGAGGAGGCATTTGGCCGGGTAGATCACGAGAGGCTGGAGCTTGAGATACTAAACGCAGAGAAAACCTCTAAAAGAGGATTAATCAGAGCTCGTGCTGCCCGCTCTCAGATCAGTGAGCTGGAAAAGAGCTTCGAGAATGCCCAAAAAAATGCAGAGGCTCCGGTAAGCAAGCTCGCCGAAGCAAAGAGCGCACAGCAGGAATGTGCCGCGATTCTGGCAGGGCTGGATGCAGCATTTTTGCAGGCAGAAAAGGAGTCAGTTGTGGGACAGATCTCCATGGCCACCAGATTAAACCTGGAGACGGCGCGATATACTCATCGAGAGGCATTGTCTCTGTCAGAGCAGCCCGTCAACACAGTGGACTGGATTGTCCTGTTAGACAAGCTGGTCAAGATTCGGGAAGCTGTTGAGCAGGTCAGCAAAGATGCAGTGCGAGACCGGGCGATCTATGAAAAGATTCAAGGCCAGGATCCGGAAGAGCTGTTGACCAAGATGAAAAAAACTCTGGAGACGGCAGAAAAGACCTATGGGCCGCTGGGTGCAGCAAAACAGGATCTAAAGACGGCAAGGGCGGAATATGACCGGGCGCAGGAATACCGTTCGGGAAAAATGAATGCCATTGATCTATATCTAATAATGACCCGTATCAACAGCAATGTCGAGCAAGGCCATCAACATCACCAGAAAGCGGTGGAAAAGGCCATGGAGGAGGCTCGGTCTACAGCCGTGCATAATACCGGATTTGGCAGCTCAGGTCGGGATAGCTTCGGAGGCGGAAGCATGGGCGGAGGAAGCGGCGGCGGGGGAAAGTGGTAAGAGTGCAGTGCCTGCACAGACCTTTTGCGCATCTCCCTGGAAAATGAACACCACCTCGATGGACTTAATGGGACGTTCTCCGTCCCATTAAGTCCATCCGTCTGGGCTGGACGGGATCGTAGGTTGGATTGTGGGCTGCGATCTAGCTCTCTAAGCTTTCCGATATTAGTAATAGTCTCATATTCTTGAGACTTAAAGGTTGATCGAATCCTTTTCCTCTTATCATCATTTGCGTGTGGATGCGAATAATTGATCGACTAAATCCAGCTATTGCTCATAATCGAAGTAATCTAGGTCCACTCTTTTTACGGCATAATCCTGAACTTTCGTAACACCTATGTCGTGCTCGATCATTAACTGAGCAAGACGTTCCCCATCTACGAGAACGATTTTCCTATCGGATTTTTCTACAAATTCCCAGGCAGCTGGTGTGAACTGAGAGGTTGTAATCATAATGCCTTTTTGGGCTTTTTGACCACCTAAGCTTCCTGCAAAAGCACGCACTTCTTGAGCGCTAACAGTATTGCTCCATCGTTTTGCTTGAACATAGACTATGTCGAGTCCAAGCTTATCTTGCTTGATTACTCCGTCAATTCCCTCATCTCCGCTTCGACCTGTGACTTTTCCAGCATCTATTCTTGAGCCACCATATCCCATCTTCTGAAGCAAATCGATAACCAATTCTTCAAAAAACTTTGGTGAGCATTTCATGATCTGTTCAATGAGATCATCGGATAATTTTCTGCCAAGCTCCTGATAGCTGGCAACCAAAATTTCCAATGGCGTTTGAGATTTGGCATCGCCACAATTGCAGCTTTCAGGATTCTTGCTCTCATCGTCCGATGGGCGAGGAGACTTGTTGTGCCATTCCTGTATTCCCGGATATTTCATTAATAGCTTGATGTCAATCCTCTGGGGGTTGCTTTTGAGGAGACCCATACCCAGTTCCGTAATATGAAAAATCCCCCTGCTGGTATTTTCAATAAGGCTGGCTTTCTTGAGGTAGGCCCTGGCCCATGCCACGCGGTTATCGAACCTGGCCTGTCTTCCACTAGGGAGCAGTTCATTTATCTCTGCTTCAGAAAGGCTAAATTGGGTAGCGTGCCGCAATTGCTGTAAAATTCACAGTGGCCCTGTATCCAGATTCTACTCACACCTCTAAGGATAAATACCTATTACCAGTTACCCAATCCTCATTGATATCCATCATGATGCAAACCGCTACCCTCAATAGTGACTGATCATTTGGGTA
>JBAQXX010000095.1:0-3643 GCA_049299735.1 Methanothrix sp.
TAAGCGGCCTGCCTCTGGCCAGCATGGTGGCCAACAGCCTGGCGACTGAGCTTGCCGTCTACACTCCCAGCAAGCAGATGCTCACCAAAGAGAGCGGCAAGGCGCGCGGCAACCTGAGCGCTAACTTCTCCAATGTTATGGACAAGGAGTGCATCATCATCGACGATGTGATTACATCCGGCAGTACACTGGAGGAAGCTGTCGAGTATCTGGATGAGCACGGTGCCAAGATCAATGCCATCGCCGTCCTGATCGACAAGAAGGGCACGGACGAGATTGCAGGAGTGCCCGTTGTCTCGCTCTTGAAGGTATTAAGAGTAAATTAGATCATGCGGTTGTGGTGGCCGACAAGGACGGCCATTCAAACATTTTTGTCGAGATCTTTTGCATACTCTTCCCACCATTAGAAAGCCTTTTAGCATTCCTGCAATTATCTTCCGCTCACAAGCTGATTAACTATGTTCTCCGAGGATGAGTATCGATTGGACTTCTTCGTGGATGAGGGATTCCAGCGCAAGAAGTGCGACAAGTGCGGCAAATTCTTCTGGACCAGGAACGGCGAGAGGAAGACCTGCGGGGACCCGCCCTGCGATCCCTATACATTCATAGGCTCGCCCATATTCAAGAGCGAGCACACCATAGATGATATGCGCGAGCACTACCTCAGCTTCTTTGAGTCCAGAGGGCACGCTCGCATCAAGAGGTACCCAGTGGTGGCCCGCTGGCGGGACGATATTTACCTCACCATCGCCTCCATCGCCGACTTCCAGCCCTTTGTGACCTCCGGACAGGTGCCGCCGCCCGCCAACCCCCTAACCATTAGCCAACCCTGCATACGGCTGGATGATCTCGATTCAGTAGGGCGCAGCGGACGGCATCTCACCACCTTCGAGATGATGGCCCACCACGTCTTCAACACCCGTGAAAAAGAGCACTACTGGAAGGATCGAACGGTCCAATTATGCGATGAGCTACTGGTGGGCCTGGGCATGGACCCCATGGCTGTGACCTACAAGGAGAATCCCTGGGCAGGCGGCGGGAATGCCGGACCCAGCGTGGAGGTCATGGTCGGCGGCCTGGAGCTGGCAACCCTGGTTTTCATGGACCTTAAAGCCGTGCCCAAAGGCCCCATACAGATCAAGGGCGAGTCGTATGAGAAGATGAACAACTACATCGTAGACACAGGCTACGGTCTGGAGAGGTTTGTCTGGGCCTCCACGGGCTCGCCTACCATTTACGATGCCATCTTTCCCGATCTGGTCCGGAAGGTAGCCGATCTGGCAGGAGTGGAGCACAACCTGCAAGATGCCGAGTATGCCGAGATCTTCGCCCAGAATGCCCGGCTGGCGGGAATGGTGGACCTGGACGAATACAGCATGTCGGACCTGCGCAGGAAAATTGCGAGCAGCATCGGCATCTCGCCCGAGAAGCTGGAGAAGACCATCGAGCCCATGGAGCGCATCTATGCAGTGGTGGACCACACCCGATGCCTGGCCTACATGCTGGGCGACGGCATCATCCCCTCCAATGTCAAAGCGGGCTACCTGTCCCGGCTGGTCATCCGCCGCACTCTGCGCCTGATGAAAGAGCTGGGCCTGTCTCTGCCGCTTGCGGAATTGGTGGAGATGCAGATCCAGCGGCTGGACTATTCCGACTGGCAAGAGCGCTTTGTCACCATAAAGGAGATCCTCGACCAGGAGGAGCAGAAGTACGCCGAGACCCTGGAGAAGGGCAAGCGCCTGGTCAGGAAAACAGCCGAGCACTTCAAAAAGATAGGCCAGAGCATTCCCCTGGTGGAGATGATCTCCCTTTACGACACGCACGGCATTCCCCCAGAGATCGCTCGCGAGTCGGCGCAGGAGATAGGTGCGACGGTGGAGCTGCCGGACAACTTCTATTCACTGGTGGCCAAGAAACGCATCCGGGCCGAAAAAGAAGAGGCCAAGGCCACCCTGCCCGGCAAGACGGATCTGCTCTTCTACGAGCACCCCTTCGAGCAGGTCTTCGAGGCAGTAGTATTGGATGTGACGGAAAACGGCGCGATCATCTTGGACAGAACGCTTCTCTACCCAGAAGGTGGAGGCCAGCCGACCGACCACGGCACTTTGGAGAAGGAGGGCCGGGTCTTCCAGGTAGTGGATGTGCAAAAGTCGGGAGACGTGGTGCTGCATAATTTGGCAACGCCGGAGGGACACGGCCTGAAAAAGGGCGACCGCGTCCGGGGCCGCGTGGACATGCACCGCAGGATGGCTCATGCGCGCCATCACACGGCCACCCACCTGGTGCACGACTCAGCCAAACGCGTTTTGGGCAAGCACGTCTGGCAGGCCGGAGCCCAGAAGAGCGAGAACCGGGCCCGCCTGGACATATCCCACTACAAGCGCATCACCGACGCCGAGCTGAAGGCGATCGAGTTAGAGGCTAACCGGCGGGTGATGGAGATGGAGCCGGTTGACACACAATTCCTGCCCCGCACCGAGGCGGAGAAGCTCTTTGGATTTGAGCTGTACCAGGGAGGCGTCCCGCCCGGAAAGATGATTCGCGTGGTAAGCGTGGGCAGCGACATCGAGGCCTGCGCAGGAACGCATGTCACCAACACGGGCATGATCGGGGCCATCAAGATCCTGCGCGCCGAGCGCATTCAAGACGGAGTGGAGAGGATCGAGTTTGCAGCCGGAGAAGCGGCCGTGCTGGCCGGCCAGGAGCGCGATGACCTGCTCTTTGGGGCTGCGGACGTGCTGCGCGTGCCGGGAGAACAGCTGCCCAAGACTGCTTCGCGCTTCTTTGAGGAGTGGAAGGGCCAGCAGAAGGAAATCGAGCGGCTGAAGGAGGACCTGGCAAAGACGCGGCTCAAAACGCTGGTGGCTGAGGCCGAGATCAGGGACGGCCTGAAGGTCGTGGTGCAGAAGATGGGCAGCGCCGACATCGAGGAGCTTCTCAAGACGGCGGCGCTTTTAGCGGAGCAGGACTGCGTCGCCATTTTGGGCAGCGAGACGGGCAAGCTCGTCGCCGCAGTGGGCCGGTCAGGCCTGGCGAAGGGCATAAAGGCGGGCAGCATCATCCGGACGGCAGCGAAGCTGCTGGGCGGAGGCGGAGGAGGGCGGCCTGAGCTGGCGCAGGGCGGTGGGCCCAACGTCGAGAAGCTGGACGAGGCCCTGGCAGCGGGAAGAGAGGCGATGAGGGTGGTGAGCCAGCCCTTATCTTGAGAAGGCACCATGCGCGATTGGGGCTTCGCGCTTGGCTTTTTTTTATATTTCTGTCTGATGTCTAATTCTCCAATATGAGGGTCTTGATTCTGGTGGAAAAGATCCATTGGTAATCTGTTAAGGATAATTAAAAATATAAATTAATGAATTTGATTATTTGATATTAGTAATAGTATAAAAATTTTAATGAAATAGATTGCCACTGGATTATCTCTCACAAATAAGAAAAATTCCGCGTTAACTCTTGAATCTAATTTCTATATCAGTTGGCCTTAACCGATGACCAATGGAAAAAGATCGATCTACTTGCAAGGTAGCGTGCCAGTTTTGTTGTAAATTTCATAGTAATATCCAGTAGCAAGAACCAACTTGCATTTCACCAGATAACAGCAAGTTATTTCTTCAAGGGATATTATAATTGGCCCTATATCCCCAAG
>JBAQXX010000096.1:0-12370 GCA_049299735.1 Methanothrix sp.
CTTGGGGATATAGGGCCAATTATAATATCCCTTGAAGAAATAACTTGCTGTTATCTGGTGAAATGCAAGTTGGTTCTTGCTACTGGATATTACTATGAAATTTACAACAAAACTGGCACGCTACCGATCTCGGTGAAAGGAAGATTATCCGGATCTATTAGCTCGTCTACGGCTGAAGATAGCGATTCTGCCAGCAATGAATGATTAAATGCAGGCATCCGGGTCTTATTCAGGACATCGACAAGTATGAACTCCCGGCCATTTCTGCCCGTCTTCAGATACCAGAAAGATTGTGTGCCCGGTATCCAGTTGGGATCAACGCTGATATGGAAAACCCAGCCACCAAAAAGATAATGCTCATCCCGAAAAATCTAATATTCATTCTATGTGCACCCCTCGCTCTCTGAAACATGTTTTCAAACTCTTTACGTGGCTTTTGGTTATGCAAAAAAAAATCAAATTTTGGCCAGACCCTGTTCAAAGTCAGCCAGGATGTCCTCCTTGTCCTCAATGCCCACCGAGACCCTCACCAGGCCGTCGGAGATACCCATTCTCTCTCGCATCTCTTTTGGCATGACGGCATGGGTCATGGAAGCGGGATGCTCAACCAATGTGTCAACCGATCCCAGGCTGACCGCCAGGCTGCACAAATTGAGGCTGTTCATAAGAATGCGGCCCGCCTCTACTCCGCCCCTGACAACAAAAGAGAGCATCCCGCCCCAGCCGCTCATTTGCTTTGCAGCCAGGACATGCTGCGGATGGCTGGAAAGACCTGGGTAGTTGACCTTTTCCACTGCATGGTGTGCCTCCAAAAATTTAGCAAGATGCATGGCGTTTTCGGCGTGCCTTTCCATCCTCAGGTGCAGGGTCTTGCATCCCCTCAGGCAGAGCCAGGCCTCATGCGTGCCCATGGTGCCGCCTGCCAGAAGGGCCGGGCGTCTCATGGCGGAGATCAACTCATCTGAGCCCACGGCCACGCCTCCCAGAAGATCGCCGTGCCCGCCGATGTACTTGGTACAGCTCTCCACTACGGCGTCCGCGCCCAGCTGCAGGGGCCTCTGGAAGTAGGGCGTGGCAAATGTGTTGTCCACAGCCAGCATTGCTCCTGTCTCATGGGCTATTTTTCCGGTCTCGCCAATGTCGCTCACAGCCATGGTAGGATTGGCTGGCGACTCCAAAAAGACCAGACTGGTGTTCTTTTGCAGCCCGGCCAACACGTTCTCCGGGTCGGTCGTGTCCACAAAGCTGACTTCGATTCCGAATTTTGGCAGAAGCGAGGAGAAGAGTCCAAAAGTACCACCGTAGATGACATCTGTGGTGAGCAGGTGATCGCCCTTCTGCAGCAAGGAGAGCACGAGAGCCGTCTCTGCCGCCATGCCTGAGGAGAAGGCGAGAGCAGCAGCTCCGCCCTCCAGAGAGCAGATCTTATCGAGGAAAGCAGCATGAGTGGGCGTGTTGGGCGCAGAGCGGATGTACCTGTAGCCCGGACCGCCGGAAAAGACGACAGCTGCCTGCTCGGCGCTTTCAAAGACGTAGGTGGAAGTCTGGTAAATGGGGGTGGCGTGAGCGCCAAACGGATTGTGCCCTTCACCGGCATGAACGCACCGGGTAGCGAAGCTCAACTCTTTCTCCATGATTTTTCACCGGAGTGGAAAATAGTGGTGAAAAGAAATATAATTTGCCATGGGAATAGATTTCCCGCCAACTATCCCCATCCAACACCTTTATTTCCCTGACTTAAGAATAATAAGAATGAGGATCAAACATGCTGGAAAGGCTCAAGAAATCATTATTGGAGGCTCCGATTTTCAAGAGGGGCGAATACAACTACTTCATACATCCCATCACCGACGGCGTGCCAGAGGTCAGGCCGGAGCTGATCCGGGAGGTTACCGGCCATATCGTGCGCATTGCCGATCTGGAGGTAGACAAAATCGTAACGGTTGAAGCCATGGGTATTCCCATAGGCATAGGCCTTTCCATCATCTGTGACATTCCTCTGGTGATAATAAGAAAGCGCAAATACGGCCTGCCCGGTGAGATCGAGGTTTCCCAGGTCACAGGCTACTCCAAGTCGCAGCTCTTTTTAAACGGCATCAAAAAGGGCGATCGCGTCATTGTGGTGGACGATGTCATCAGCACTGGCGGAACGCTTCTGGCCACGCTGCAGTCTCTGAAGGTAGCGGGCGCCACTGTCAAGGATGTAGTAGTAGTGATAAGGCGAGGAAAGGGCGTGGAAAGGCTGAAAGAGCAGGGCTACCATGTCAAGACCATGGTCGATGTCGAGGTCGATGAGAGCCGGGTGACAAAAGTCACCGAATCAGAAAATGATTGATGGAAATGAAAACGGAAAACGGATGTCCGGGAAGAAATATTGAAGAAGATCTGCGTGCCGAGACTTTGAAATGGCAGAAGAAGGCGCAGGACCTCTACGAGAAAGTATCCGGGGATGGAGAGTTCCTGGAGAATGTCTCCGCCTACATTCGCGATTGCCAGTACTTTTTGGAGAAAGGCGACCTCATCAGAGCTTTTGAAGCCGTGATCTGGGCCTGGGCCTGGATGGAGATTGGTCTGGAGAAAGGGCTTTTGCAGCAGAGCGGATGAGAAAAGCGTCGCTGCGGGACAAATATCATAATTTTTATTTGCTTGATCAAATAACTGTCATCGACTGACTCACTACGCGGGCATCCTGGAATTCTATCTCCGCATGCAGCGTTGCTATCGTTTTGCAGTTGATTTCTTGATATGCGATTATTCGCCGGAGAAAACCAGCAGTATTTAATTTTAATATCACTTGACTATCCATACTGTCAGTAACCTCAAGTTAGTATTATATACTTAGACAGGTCTACAGGCATTTCAGATGAGCACTGATTACCGCACTCGACTGGATGAGGCAAAGTCCCTGCCAGATATATTCGAACTGGTCAAATCATTGGTCCTGAAGAGCATGGGCAAGAGCCGGGGAGGGCTGATGCTGGGCATGGCCAACCTGGGAAATCACCCGCAGGGCTTTTTCGGAGGCTTCTTCACCACAGGCACCAATGTCATAGTCCTCAATAAGATCCCGCTGCAAAGGATCAGGGAGACGCGCCCGGAGCTCTACAAGCCCTACGTCTTTCATGTACTGATGCACGAATACATCCATTCCCTGGGCTACCTGGATGAAGCAGATGTAAAGTCGAAGGTCTTTAAGATCATGAGAGAGGCTCTGGGAGAAGAGCATCTGGCCACGCAGTTGTCAGCTAATGCGAGCGAGTTCATCAAGCATCTGGCCTACCCCGATGTATCCTGGAAACCGGAAGAAGAGGGACTGGAACTTGTGCAGGGCTTTGATAGGTCGAGTGTGTCGTACATTGCGTAGGACGAAAAACAATTTGTTTTCTTATTTCCTTTCTCTTTTGAAATACCAAAATTACCACTCTTCATGCAACAACTCCTTATAAACACGGTAGGAAGATGTTTAAGGAAAAAGAACACCGGAATAATTTGACATAGTAGTAGAAGGCAATAAAAATGAGGATATGGATTTTATTATTCGTGGCGCTGGCGATCTTATTGCCACCTGTGCCGGCTCTTTTTGATGAAGCCAAAGGCATAGTCACATACGTAACTGATGGAGACACCATAACTGTAGAGGGCGTGGGAGTTGTCCGGCTGGCTGACGTAGACAGCCCTGAGCTTGCAGCAACAGGCGGACCGGAAGCGAAAGAATATACCAGAAATCAGCTTTTGGGGAAAACGGTTTTCCTTGATCTGGACAATAAAACCGGACTGGATCGATTTGGACGTATGGTCTGCGTTGTCTTTCTGGCCAATGCCGACGGAACTGTGGAAGAGATCTTTAACCGCATGCTTGTGGACGCGGGACATGCGACGGTAGAAGATGTCAAAGACAACGAATTTGACCCAAGTGAATGGTGGGAAACTACAGGACTGAATACGCATACCATTGCCGATAAGAAGTTTGTAGGCTCAACAGAGTCAGACAAATACCACTATCCGGAATGCCGCTGGGCGAAAAAAATCAGCCCAGATAACGAAATATGGTTCTCCAGCTCTGAGGATGCGAAAAGCAAGGGCTATGTGCCCTGCAAAGTTTGCCATCCAACATGATCCGATGGCAAATCCTTAATTATCTGGCCGATAGGAAATTAGCGGTGAAAAACATGTCAAGATACCACAAGCTTGTGCTCTTATTCCTCGCAGTATCGATTCTCTCGATATCGGCTCTGGCTGAGAGCAATTACACAGTGAACCTCACGGCGGATAAGTTTCTGGGCAACTATCTGGTAAATCAGAGCGGCTTTGCTCTTTATTACTTCTCAGATGATGGCAGTGCGAGTGGTGCCAGCACCTGCTATGACGATTGCGCTTCCAAGTGGCCGCCCTTTTATGCCGGAACAATAACCGTGCCGGACAGTCTGAATAGCGCCGACTTTGCCTCTATAACCAGAACCGATGGAGCAAAGCAGACCACATTCAAAGGCTGGCCGCTCTACTTCTCTACCAGGGACCAGGCCGCAGGAGATGTCTATGGAAACGGACAGGAAGATAATCGCTGGCATGTAGTTAACCCTCTGGATCAGACTCAGCTATTCTAAAGTTTAAATAAATATGGAAGGATGGACATTTTAAAGCCAAAAACAAGAGCTTCCACCTTTTTGCTCACAACCTTTTTTTCGGCAAATCCGCATGCGAGAATATCTCATACGGTCTCTGCCAGGATTTGCTCTTGGATCGTTCTACTCCAATACTTTCCGGACTCACGGGCCTGCGACGGCGCGATCTGCTTTTCCTCCGGAAATTCAGCGATGGAAATCTAGTTATTCATGCTTGAATATGCTTTATTCGTGAAAGCACGAAAGTCCTTTTTCTTTCTCCTGGAAAGCGCCCCCTATGGCAGCGAGAAGGCATTCGGCCTGCTCAATTCAGCAGCGGTAAGCAGCAAGATGGATGTAGCCGTGGGCCTTTACGGGGACGGCGTCTACCTGGCCCTGGCCGGTCAGGACAGCAGATCTTTGGGGCTGCCCAATCACTCCGATATCCTTTATGCCTATCCGGAGATGAGGATCTTGGCCCATGAGCACTCCCTGGCAGATAGGGGCCTTATGAGCGCAGGCCTGGTGGAAAGGGTGGAGCTAATGGACGAGGAGAAGTTCTTTGAGGAGATGCTGGAATCAGATGGCATTATACTATTATGAGAGTCTTTATTTTGACAAAAACACCCAATAGCGAGCGCACAAGACTATGCCTGCAACTTGTGGCAAGATCTCCGGACTCGATTGTCTATCTGGCAGGAGATGGAGTCTACAATCTGCTGAACAAGGCTGAATCAGAAAAAGCCAGTCAGTCCGTCAGGACCGCCCGGGCAGGGCTGGATGATGAAGATCAATCTTTGACGCAACTCGTTCCCAAACATAGAATCATGGCCTGCCGAGAAGACCTGGAGGCAAGAAGCGTCTCTTCCGATGGAAAGGCAACAGTGCCCGCTGATTTCTATGATTATCTGGTGGATGACATGATGAGAGAAGGCAGCCGGGTCTATAGCTTTTAGCCTTTTTGGGACCCATCTTCCAGTGGCTAACCGCAGATTATTATAATTCTCTTTGAAACGTAAATGTGGAATAGTAGTCAGCCAATGGTTAACGGCTGACGATACTACTGCCACCGCAGGCACTCACCATGGGCACTCGAAGTGCATGAAGAACTCACAGATGATTCGGCTCATCCCTTGATCAGGCCCTCTTCGCAGAATACCTTCCTAGCCTCCTCAAACGACAGGTCGGAAGGGGGAATGATGATATCCGAGGGTAAGATCTCGACAGGATCAAGGGGCTCGGCCAGCTCTTTAACGGTGGAAATCAAATTAGCCAGATCCCTGGCATATTCTTTCTTGTTGCCCTGGGAGACATGATTTACAATTTTGTTGTCGATCTTGTTTACCCGATCCACCAGATTGTCGTCCAGCCGAAACTGCCCGTCACCTAATATCCTGATGATCATTTCTTCATCTCCTCTTTCATTTTGGCCAGCATATCATTGACGCTGCTGCTCGCCTTTGCTTTGGCCAACTCACGATCCAGATCATCGCTTCCGGAGTAATCGGTTAATGTTCCAGACTCGAGAAGCTCGTCTAAGGCTGCCGAGCGGGCTTTCATGTTCTCCGTCTTCTCCTCTGCCCTCTGTACGGCCATGCCCACATCGGCCATCTCCTCGCTGATGCCTGTCACGGACTCGGTGATCTTTACCTGTGCATCTGCCGCAGAATACTGGGCTTTGATGGTCTCCTTCTTGGTACGGAAGGACTCCACTTTGGTAGCCAGTCGGCTCTCGGCGTCCATGAGCTTCTGCTGCTGCTCTTGCAGTTCGGCGATCTGCTGGTCCAGCGTTGCCGACTGCGCCTGCAGGGAGGCCTTATTCTCCAGAGCCTTTCGAGCCAGATCTTCGCGGCCCGCCTGCAATGCCTCTTTGGCCTGGCCATCCAGCTTGTCCAGGCTCATCTGCAGCTTGGCCTTTTGCAGCTCTAGCCTCTTCTTGGAGGTGGTGACCTCGGCTACGCCCCTTTTGACATTTTGCAGGAGAGCAAGCTGCTTTTCATAGGACACGTCCAGGGTCTCCCTGGGGTCCTCGATCTTATCCATGATCTTATTCATCTTTGCCTGCACTACTGTGCTCATACGATCCAAGAAACCCATATTACACTCTCCTATAGCTTATTAATTGGATTTGTGTTCGATAAGTTCGATAATTTGCAAATTGCAGGATAGCTGAATGTCTCCAAACTATTTATAGTCTGCTCGGAGATATTGTGAGGATTAATCTTCGCTTCCTCGGGCAGCCTTCTGGAGTGCGGCCTGACCTGCTATACCGTATGCCTTTTTGAGCAAGACGGCCAAATTATCCCGGCCAACTGAGATAGGGGCATCTCCAAGTATTTTTAGGACTGCATTCTCTACTGACGGACTCTTGGGATTGATCTCCAGCAAATCAAGCTCGCTTCCCTTTTGCCAGAAGCAATCAAGGCATTCTTCCAGAGGCCTAGCCTTATCCTAGATAAGGGACATGGAAACAGGTACGGAGCCGGAATGATTCGTGGACCCTTCTTCAGCCCCGTCAGAGCGGAAACTACGCAGGGCCTCGACTATCTCCTCCCTGGATTTGCCCCGAAGCTTGAAGATGAGAAAAGGATCATGATCGAACTGCTCCGCTAAGAGATAATAGACCGCAGCTATGTGCTTGCATGGGTTGGACCAATCGGGACAGGAGCAATCCGTTTTCAAATCCGCACACTTCTCAGGAAAAAGAGATATGCCGCAGTCGGAAAATGCTTCCTCGATTGTTTGCGGCATCTCGCCTGAGAGCAAGCGGGCTGAGAATACTGCTTTAGTGGCCATGGCAGATATGGCTTTATTCCACTCTTCCGCAGAGAGGGGTGACAGTTTTATCGATACATCATAGGGCTCTGGAAATGAGCCCTGGACACGGGCCTGCACAACTCCCGGTTTGACATCTATGGAGATGACCTGGCCTTTTCGGGCATAGGATTTTCCACGAGTCAGCCGGGCACCCATATCGAAAGACTCGAGAACACCGACAAAGCGTTTTGACCACCAGGTTTCTCCGATAGAGCCACGCTTGCTTTTGGCCTTCAGGCCGTTCTTGACCTCCTTTGGCGATGTCTTTTCGTAGTACATCCAGTAAGGGCTCATTAATCATCATCTCCGTTGCTCACGGCATCCCGCCGCAAGGAGAGCATATCTCTCAGCGCCTCATTGGAAAGCTCAGTCAGCCAGGACTCACCAGTCCCTATTACCGATTCCGCCAGGGCCTTCTTCTGCTCTATCATTTCGTCTATTTGCTCTTCCAGAGTGCCGAGACACACGAACTTGTGGACAAAGACGTTCTTCTTCTGCCCAATACGAAAGGCGCGATCGGTAGCCTGATTTTCCACTGCAGGATTCCACCATCGATCAAAATGAAAGACGTGGCTGGCTGCAGTCAGGTTGAGGCCGAAGCCACCCGCTTTCAAAGATAATATAAATATAGGCGATCCTCCCGCCTGGAACCTCTGGATCATATCGTCCCTCTGCTTTCGGGAGATCCCTCCGTGTAAGAACAGGGCTTCGACTCCCAGCTTCTCCTGAAGATGGTGTTTGAGCATGGCCCCCATTCCGGCATATTGGGTGAAGATCAAGGCTCTATCGCCACCGGCCAGAACCTCATAGAGCATCTCCTCCAGGCGGGAGAGCTTTCCGGAACGGCCAGCCAGGGAGCTTCCATCCTGCAAGAAGAGAGCCGGATGGTTGCAGATCTGCTTCAGTTTGGTCAGAGCGGCCAGGATCTGACCTCTGCGCTCAATGCCTTCCAGCGATTCTATGCGTCCGAGCATCTCCTCGACTACAGCGGCATAAAGCGATGCCTGCTCAGCAGTGAGGCTGTAGTTGACCCGCATCTCCACCTTCTCGGGTAGATCCTGGATAACGGTTGGATCGGTCTTGAGCCGGCGCAGGACAAAAGGCTGAATTATGGAGCGAAGAGCCTCGGAGCAGCTCTTATTTTTGTATTTTTCGATTGGCAGAACGAAACTTTTGCGGAAGGATTGAAAGGACCCCAGGTATCCGGGATTGAGAAAGTCCATGATGGACCATAGCTCGGAGAGCCTGTTCTCGACTGGAGTGCCGGTGAGGGCGATCTTCTGCTCTGCTCGGAGCCGTTTTATGGATTGGGTCTGCCGGGCGGCCTGATTCTTGATATTCTGGGCCTCATCCAGGATCACATGGCTCCAGGAGACGGCAGACAGATGCTCCTCGTCCCTCTGGGCGAGAGCATAAGTGGTGATGACCACGTCTTTGCCTGCAGCCATCTGCAAGAAGTCGGGACCTGTAAGCCTATTTTGGCCGTGATGCACCTGGACCCGCAGGCTGGGGGCAAAACGCTCCAGCTCCTTTTGCCAGTTGCCGGCCACGGACATGGGGCAGATGAGAAGAGCTGGCTGGAGAGGGGACCTGGACCGTTCTTCATGCTCACGTTCGTGCTCTCGTTCACGCAGGAGAAAAGCAATCAGCACCACAGTCTTTCCCAGGCCCATATCGTCCGCCAGACAGGCACCCAGGCCTATCCGGTGCAGGTATTCCAGCCAGGAGACGCCTCGTAGCTGGTAAGGGCGTAATGTGCCCCGGAACTCTTGAGGAGGCAAGACCTCCTCCATATTGCCCGGGTTGGCCAGGGCTTTAAGCATCTGCTCGATCTGGCCCTCTGCCTGAACGCCGAGAACAGGTAGGGTTGAATCAACACCGGGAAGGCTCTGGCAGGGAAGGCTTTGGACCAGGCGCACAGCCTCAGCCAGAGTCATCTCTTTATCCCGGTTCTTCTGGAAGAAGGCAATGGCGGCCTCGACCTCAGTGGAGCGAAGCTCCATCCACTCGCCCCTTATCTGGATGAGGGGGACCTTAAGGCGGGACAGCTCGGCGAACTCGGCCTTCGTGAGGATTTCGCCGCCTAAAGATAGCTGCCAGTCGTAGCTGACCAGAGAGTCGAGCCCGAAGAAGGCCGGACCGACCTGGCTCTCTTTTTTTGCCGCACCTTTGAGCTGCAGCTTTATGCCCAGGCGTGAGCCGGGCTTCTCCCACCAGGAAGGCAGCAGCACCCCGAAACCATTCTGCTCCAAGAGATGAGAAGACTCCCGCAAGAAGGAATAAGCTTCCTCGGTTTGCATCTCCAGGCAGGTGGGGCGAGCGTTCTCAAGACACCTCTCCATCAGAGGAACGACACGAGATGCTTTGCCAAGGTCGGCCAGAAGCTGCTCTTGAGGATTTTTCAGCCTCTTCTTGAGGAAGGTGAGGGCACGAGATTTGGTCTGCCATACCTCTTTTGCCGGAACAAGCAAGCTTTTGTCATCTTTGGCCTGAAGGAAGAAAGCGAGACACCAGGTGACATCTTCTCGGCCAGGGGCTTCCAGGCGAAAGCAGGTGCGAAAGGGAACGTCCTCAATTTTTGGATGGATTTACGCAGTCCAGGAATCCATCATTGAAGAAAATGGGGCCAGCTCGGAGGCTGAGGCAGACAGGCCGGCCTCTCCGGTGAGGGCCGTTAGGAATTGAATCTGCAAAGGCACATTCTTGGGCCTGCGGCCCCGCCGGGCGGGCAGGAGGCTGACCCCGTCCAGGCTGCTATGCACAGTAGCGTTCACCGCACTATTCACGAAGCTGTGGACCAGGCGGGAGGGGGTAGCCATTTCTGCCTTATCGAGTGGCAGAGAAGGCAAGGTCGGCAGGCTGCGACAACTGGGCGGCATGGACCGGCTGAAGATATTCAGACGCTCTTGATCCGGCTCGTCGATAACCGCCTTCCAGTAGGCTCTGCTTTTCTTGACGGCGGGCACAAACTGCTCTCGGGATACAAGCTCCAGAGAAAAGAGGGCCAGCTGTGACCAGAATAGCATGGAGTCGGCATAGGCTGTGCCTAAAGGTGGATGGGTGGGCAATTCCAGGAGAAGATCGAAGGCAAAGCCGCTATCCAGGCCCAGGGCCGGGACTGAGTAGGTTCCCAGCATAGATGGTTTTTCAGATAGATCGTCCTCCCGCAAAAGCCAGGGGGAAGGAAGAGGTCCAAAGTTACCAGCGGGAAGGCGAAGAGACAGTGCTTCCACACGGCAGCCGTCGCCGCTCCTGGAGAAAGTCTGCATAAGAAGGTCTTTGAGCTCTATGCCGGGCAGGGCAAAAGGATGAGGCTGTGGTGGGTGCTGTTTCTTACGATTGCCGGACCTGCCAGCAGAGGAGAGGGGCAGAACTGAGGATTCGGCCCAGATGTAGAAAGTTTCCGTGTCCCAAAGGGAGTGTAAGACCTGCATGTATTCAAGCCTCTACCTGATGCAAAGGGCGAAAAGCTGCTATGCAGCACCGTTTGCAGTAGTAGCAGGATCGCTTGGCGTCGCCTGGCATCTGAAGCTGAAGGTATTGCAGCTTTCGTAGTTCATCGTCAAGAGAAACGTGTCCCCGGATTCAACGCAGAAAGTGCCGGACCCGTTTACCAGATCTGCCCCATCCCAGCCTTCAAAAGAGAAAATCAGCCTCAGGCTAGCATTATCCCGCTCGAATCGGCCATCGATGTAGCCATCCTGGGAGCCAAACTGATAGCTTCCCGTTACCTGGTTTTTTTCAACCACTTGTATCAGAAGATGCGGATCTGCTGATTGGCAGAGATAATCTTCCACCATATCCACTGCCTCGATGACTTTCCATTTACCGAGAAATTCGCTTTCTATAACCATCCTGGATCCTCCATGAGAATTGTCGGCGATCTTTGCAGTCCATGGGATATGGCTTTTTCCCCTAAGTTTAGAGGAGGATCTTTCCGGTCAGGGTTATGCGCACCTCTTTGGTCTTGCCCCGGGCAAGTACATCCAGAGCGCCAAGCTCAGCCAGCCGGGCCACCTGTCGGGATACTGTGCTCTCGGAGACAGAGAGACGCTTTGCGATATCGGAAATATTAGTAGGCTGGCTCTCGCTTACGTCCTTTAAAATCCTCTTTTGCCGATCTTCCAGAACAGCGGTGATGTTGGGCAGGGTGACCTCATGGAGGCTTCTTTCGATATCGCTGTAGTTGGTGGTCTTAAAGATCTTACCGGAACAGGAGAGACAGGCAATGGTGAAAGCGAGGAATATCTCCCGCGGCCCTCCGGAGAGGTTGGCGATGACCTGGCCCTCCGCCTTTTCCAGAAGAGCTTTTAAGGATATCACCATGCCCTCAAAATCCCGGTGATTGACGCGGTGGATCTGCAGATCAATGGTGCTGTCTATTTGGCTGGAGAGGTCTCGTATAGCCTGCACCGTCAGCTCGCCGCGCATGTCCAACTCCACGTCGGGACGGATGAGGATTATTGTGTCTCCGCCCTCCACCCCGTTTTTCACAATCATGGATACGATCTGAGAGGAATCGAAACCGGAAAGGGATATGTAGGTTTTCATCAATTCATAATACAGAATTGATGCATAAATGCTTTTCCATGTTACAATTGCACGATGCTGCAAATAATAGCGAGCAGGATCTTTACCGGAAAAAATCAAGAAAAAGAGATGATGCGGTCACATGCAACCCCAATCAAATCCTTCTCCACCAGGTATCAAGCCTAGGTCCCCAAATTCTGCTGCAGGCCAAAAACGAGGCGTCGGGTCGATTTTCTATTTTCCCAGTATTTCATACAATATCTTCATGCCTTTGGTGAAGGGAGGCATTCCAGAAGTTAGCAGAACCACTCTCAGGACATCCACAATCTCGTCCTTGGTGATTCCCAGCTCCTTCATGCCGCTCATCATCTGCTTCTTGGTGGCCCGGTCGTCGGAGGCGGCGGCATTGATGCCGATGGCAA
>JBAQXX010000097.1:0-29560 GCA_049299735.1 Methanothrix sp.
CGAAAAAGGCAAAATCATAAAAGTCAGCGTGAATCTGAACGGACCGCAGAAAACAATCTTATTGTTGCTGGGACAGGAATGCAAAAATTATTACGGGATGAACTGAAACTGCGGAATGTGGGATCTACTCCATCGCCGCCCTCTCCCCCATCACCCCCGCCGAGCCGCTGCCCCCACTGCCCGCCATCCCCCGCGGCTCTCTCGTCATCGTGGAGGGCTGCGCTCCGGTGGTCGGGCATGGCCCTGCACAGGCTGCACGCCTCGCCCGCTGCTGCCGTGGCCTTCTACGATCCGCGCCTGGGTGCGGTAGTGGTGGCAACGCACAGTCAAGAGTGGACCGTGGGCCAGGTGGTGGATGTGACCCTATCCGTATCTGGAGATAGCTTAAGTAGATTGAAATGAGGTTAATGATGGCCATAATGGGGGCGGCATTAGAGTGCGAATCGAGGACATCAAGAAGCACATTCTGCTAGATAATTATATAATAACATTTCATGCCCATCGGAGAATGGATGAGAGAGGATTTTTACTGAAGATCTGGTTAATTTGATATTGGATGGAAGTATAATAGAAGATTATCCAGACAGCAAGCCATGCCCCTCTGCTCTCATAACTGGCATTGCTGGCTGGCAATGCTGTCATGCTGTGGTTGCGCTGTGCGAAAACCACTTGCGTATTGTCACAGTCTACTGGCCGGAGGATGGAAAATGGATAGACCATATGACGAGAAGAATGAGTTGATCCCTGACACCTGCAACTGCGGTCGAGGCAGATTGCATCGTGGCTTTAAAGAGTATGTCACTAAAGTCAATGGGGGCGTATTGGTGATTAAAAATGTCCCCGCTTTGATGTGTGACCTTTGTGATGAGGCTTATCTCACACCGGAAGCGTCCAGAGAGATTGATAAGATTGTGAAGGATTTTCGTGAAGGAAGACTTCTGGCAAAGCCCATAGCGGCCGGCGAAGTCGAGCTTAAGATGAAGGAAGCGGCTTGATAGGATTGACATGCAAAAGGACAGGGAAATGACCGCACCCGTCATCTACTCCATCGCCGCCCTCTCCCCCATCACCCCAGCCGAGCCGCTGCCACCATTGCCCGATATCCCCCGCGGCTCTCTCGTTATCGTAGAGGGCCGGGCGCCCATCTGGCGCTACGGCATGGCTTTGCACAGGCTGCACGGCTCGCCCGCTGCTGCCGTGGCCTTCTACGATCCGCGCCTCGGTGCTGTCGTGGTGGCCAGCCACAGCCAAAAGTGGCAGGTAGGCCAGGTGATAGATGTGACACTTCCTGAAGAAGAATTTTGACTTTAGATAGCAGTATCCTAAATTCGACCTCCTGCAGAGATCTGGTGGAAAGGCCTCCAGATCGATCAGGAACATCCGAGCCTGACGGATGAATCATGGGAAGGAGAATGTCCCATGTCACAAGCCTTAGGAGGTTAGGAGGAGTACAGAATCCTGGGAGGCTCGTGAAATGGCATTTGCAGAGACCAAGCTATTTATTCCCGGAGATTCAAAATACTGGTGCCGGAGAGGATAGGAATGAAAGAAAATATTGCCGCATTATGCATTTGCCTCGCTCTGCTGATTGTGCAGGGAGCCGCTAATCCTGTGCCGATTCATATCGGCCACGGCCTTATCGGAAACCTGAACCCCCACGAAACAGGTGCTATTGTCTTGGGTTCGTATTTCGACCCAGATCAAGGGACCTATAACAACTATTGGAGCTCTGAATATAGGATATTTGACCTCTGGCGTTTTATGCCTTCCGGACACAGGCATATGGATAAAATCAAATGCCTAAATAATAACTGGTATAAATATTGAAAATAAATTCCGGCAAACAGATCTCCGAAATCTCTTTATAATCTTCAAGACAACTTACCGCTCATGAAAAATCCCTTCTCGGTTCTTCTCATTATCCTTCTCTTGCTCCTGGCGGGCCAGGCCGGTGCATCCTACTGGTTCCGGGTGATTGATGTCACGCCCATTGAGATGACGCCCAATAGCGAAGCCAACTTCACGGTCTCTGTCAAGGGCATGGGCAGCGAGAGAGCCTATGTAGAGCTGGTCTTCAAGAACAAAAGCGAAGGATTCGATTTCTCCTGCGAAAAGATGATCAAAAACGTCTTTCCTGCGGGCGTGACCAAATACAACTGTACCGTCAAGGCGGCAGATGTGCTGCCGGGCAACTACTCCTTTGTGGTGGATGCTGCAGCCAAGGGTGCGCCCTCTGGCAAAAGGACCGCCTTCATTAATGTGCTGGCGGCAAAGAGCGGTGCGGCAATTGAGCCGCAGGTGCAGCCGATCCCAGCGGGACAGATGCAGCAAGCATATAATGCATCTCAGGCAGAACAAGGCGCAGCAGAGGAGCCTCAAACCCCGGCGGCTGGAGCAGTGGCGGCAATTCTTGCTATGCTGGTTGTCTTGAGGAAGACGCAGATATAAGTAAATAATCTGCGTAATTATTAGATCAGCTCTCCTCTTTCATCTCCCAGCCCAGATGCTCCCTGATGATCATATAGCTCATCTCTGGTGGTATGGCTCCCACCTCGGTGCAGATAAGGTCGATGTACTGGTGCGGCGTGACATCAAAGGCCGGATTTCTTACCCGAACATGGCTGTAATTGGAGATGTCCGGCAAGACCTCGACTGCCTCGCGCTCCTCGATGGTAACCAGTTCACCCAGGATCGTTTGGGGGCTGAACTTGTAGGTCTCGGCCGCCACCACGAAGCTGGTCCTGGCCTCATGGGCACAGAGTGCAATCTGGGCTGTGCCGATCTTGTTTACCAGAGTTCCGTTGGCCGTTATTACGTCTGCACCCACTACCACCAGATCCACCTCATTCATTACACTCCTGGCAGCCGAGTCGACAATCAGCTCTGTCTCGATACCCATGCGGTCCAACATGCCGATGGTAGTGATGCCCTGAAATCTGGGTCGCGACTCGGTGGCTATTACCTTGATCTTTTTTCCCGATTTATGGGCGGTACTGATGACGGAGAGAGCAGCCAGAGAGTTACAGTGGGTGAGCACGGTATCGCCGTCCTTGATCCTGCGGCTGCCGATCTGGCCGATTCTCTCCAGAGCCTTTTCGGAATTCTCGATGAAGCGATTGGCGTTAAGAGCCACAGCCAAGCGAGCCGAATGCAGGTCTTCTGCCCTGTACTTCATCACCATGCGTATGGCGTTGGAGAGAGAGACCGCCGTAGGCCTGGTCTTGAGAAGGATGTCGGCTGCCTTCTCCATCTGATGATTGAAATCTTCAAGGCTTTGAGTTTGCATAGTATTTGAGAAATCGCGCAGAGATGCTGCTGCGGCAGCTGCAATTCTGCCTGCTCCCCGGATCTCCATACTGCTGATCTTGGCAGTTGTTTCCAATACCTGGTCCATCGGTTTCATCCGGTCTTTATTGAACTGGATTAGGATAAATTCATTTCCTATATTGTTGATCCATTACATACAAAAATTATTAATAGAATCGATACCCCTTTTTACAAGGAGCAGGAAATTGATGAAGGAGAACGATCAGGAGTTTTTGCGTGCGCTTCATGAAGAGAAAATAAGAACGCAAAATGAGCGTACTCAGCTCGTCACTATGAAGCTGGCCTTCATTACCGTTCTCTTCGGCCTCAGCTCAGTGGATGTAGGAATTGACCTCTCTGACATATTCTGGCTGCTTTATTTTGTTCCTCTGGTGGCCATAAGCTACGATCTCTATATCATGTCCGCCGACTCTCGTATCAAGCGCGTAGGAATTTTTCTGGGCAGAAACCCGATCTCTTTGGCAGGCATGGCGGAAAGGGAATGGGAGCGCTTTTGTGCCTCTTATCGGGATGGTATGGCACCTTCCGCTAATTTGTTCTACTCAACCATTGTAACCTTGGGCGCCGCAGCCTTTATCCATTCCCAGGGAAGCTGGACGGATGGATTTATGCGGCTGTGGTTTGCCGTCTGGCTGGTCGTCTCTCTGACGGTCATCATCGTCCTGTGGATAAGGCATCAGATGCTCATTAAGAACATCGGCGACTACAAGCCGTTTGAAAGAGAAGGGCGTGCCGGCCAATGAACTGATGTGTCTTTTTTCGCTTATTTTTCCAAATCAAGGAAACCTTAATAAAAGCCTAGGATCAAGGCGATGAGATACAATTTCCGTAGTCTGACGTCAATCGCCAAAAATTCAATAATCAAGATCGGTGGAATTTCTAATGACAATTAAGGAAAAAGAGATCAAGAGAGCTGTAAAAGAAGGCTATGCCCGAATTGCAAAGCAAGCTACATCTCATTATTCATCCCCAAGCTGCTGCGGCTGCAGCGATATTCCAGAAGAGATAAGCAAGAGGATGGGCTATTCTGATGAGGAGATCTCGGCCGCTCCACCAGAGTCAAACATGGGACTGGGCTGCGGCAATCCCGTGGCTCTGGCATCCTTGAGAGAGGGTGAGGTCGTTTTAGACATGGGCGCAGGAGCGGGATTCGATTGCTTCCTGGCTTCCTATCGAGTGGGCGCATCGGGAAAGGTCATCGGCGTGGATATCACGTCGGAAATGGTCGATCGCGCCAGGGCCAACGCTCGCAAAGGCGGATATACCAATATTGATTTTCGGCAAGGGGACCTCGAGAACATGCCCGTGGCGGATAGCTTAGTGGATGTCGTCATCTCCAACTGCGTCATAAATCTCGTTCCCAACAAGAAAATGGTCTTTAAAGAGGCCTTTCGCGTCCTCAAGCCCGGCGGAAGGCTTGCTGTATCGGATGTGGTATTGACCAGAGAGCTGCCGGAATTCGTGAAGAGGTCCAGCAAAGCCTATATCGGCTGCCTGGCTGGGGCTATCATGAAGGACGAATATCTGCAGATCATAAAAAGCGTGGGCTTTTCCGAGGTTAATGTGGTGGCAGAGTCGAGCTTTCCCGTAGAATCGCTCCTCTGTGAGACATCCGGAACTGAAGTGATTGAGAACCCCAATATCTCCGCAGAGCAGCAAAATGAAGTGGCAGATTCTGTCTTAAGCATAAAGGTCAGCGGCGTGAAGCCTAAGTAGATGATTTCGATGAAGGTCCGTTTGCTATTCTTTTTGACAATTATCATAGCATCATCTGCTATGATCCCATGGGCGCAGGGAGGCTGCTCTGTTGGGGGATGCGGAGGGGGTGGTGAATCCTGGACGGCATCGGCTCAGGCTTTCATGGATTCCGATGTTCCCCTTGTAGGCGTAACCGGAAATCAGAACACAAACAGCTTCAGCTCCGGAAGCTTCCAGGCCGGCCAGACTGTAGGCGATGCAGTAAACAAAACAGTCAACAGCACAGCAGCAAGCACTGTGTCAAGCATCAGCGGGGTTTATGTAGCGCCCGGCAGCAGGACCGATTCATTCCCGGCACCTGCGATGCTAAAAGCTCTGGATGCCATCTCTGAAAAAGATGTGGTGCTGGATGTATCAAATAGCTGCTCCCCCGGCCAGGCTCACATAATAGGCGGAGTTAACATTCCCGCCAAGAACTTCCTTTATGAGAATGGAACGCTTCGTAGTGCAGCAGATCTGGCAGCGATTTTGGGAGGGGCCGGCATCTCCCAGGAAGATGCATTGATGGTCTACAGCGACTCCTTCGGCTCGGGAGAGGCAACCGCAGTCCTCTATGCGCTGCGCTACCTGGGACATGATGACGCAAGAGCCCTGGATGGCGGACTGGACAATTGGCTTGCGGCCAGCCTTCCTTTGGAGACGAAGGAGAACGTGCGCTCTCCTGTAATCTATGCTGCGCGTCCCCGGTATGAGCTGTTGGCAGATTATGATTTTGTCAGGTCCGGCCAGGCTCAGATGGTGGATGCCAGGAGCTTTCAGGATTTTGGCAAATCTAGAATTTCCAATGCCACCTTCATCAGCCCCGAAAGTGTGCTGGAAGAGGGCAGGCTGAAGGCGGGAACTGATCTCAAGGATGCTTTCGCCCGATTGAACGCCAGCCGGAAGGTGGTGGTTTACTCGGATGATATTTATGAGGCATCCGTAGTGTGGTTTGCCCTGCAGCTCATGGGATTCGACGTCAGGATCTACACCTGGCAGGACTGGCTCGCCCATGAAGTGAAGAATATCTAGGGAGCGATGCCTGGCGGACAGGAGGCGCGCCTTAAATTTTTCCCAGTTTTATCACTAAAAATACATATATTTCACCAAAGATATTTTAATATAAATTAATTTTGACATTATCTTACTGTTATAAGGATTTATTCCATTATTTTCCGGCAAAAAGAAGCAAAATTACAAAAAGAATTTATACTACCTAAACACAATTACAGTATATCAAAATAAAATAAGTATTAACAGCGGCTCTGTGGTAAAAATGTCAAAAAACTCAGGGAACAGCCCCGCCAACAGCTTTTCTGCTCTGCAGGAGAGAGCACTTGATCTCATCGGCTCACGAGGAAACGGCCTGTTTCAGTCGGAGTTGCGGCGCCTAATGTCCATCGACAGCAGCAAGTGCTCGAAGATTGTGTGTAAGATGCAAAGCTGTGGCCTCATTTATCGCGAGAAGGTTCCTGCCAGCAGCACCTATCTGATTAAGCTCACCCGGCCACCCCAGGAGGAGATCTCTTTTGACAGGCCGGCTCGATGCAATCTCGATAGCTACTTAACTGAGTTCTACCTGCTCTATCTGGTGCGCGGCATCTCTGGCTAGGGGCCGCAGGGGCTTTTGCGTTGAGGGCATACTGGGAGATCTTGCGGCCGTTCAATTGCATGATGGCGGCAGCAGCGACCATCATAGGTCTCGCTATCGCCGGAGGATTGCAGCCTTGGTCGACAGCACTAATTTTTCTTGCGGTTTTCCTGATTACAGGCGCCGGAAACACCATCAATGATTACTATGATAGAGTGATCGATGCCATAAATAGACCTAAGCGGCCCATTCCCAGCGGCCGCATCAGCGCGCCGTCGGCTTTTTATTATTCTATGGCCCTCTTTATCGTGGGCTGTCTTTTTGCCGGTCTCGTGAACCATATCTGCCTGGCAGTGGCTGCTTTAAACTCTGTGCTCCTGTTTCTTTATGCCCGTAACCTCAAGGCCACTCCGCTGGCCGGAAACATTTGCGTGGCCTTTCTCACCGGCTCCGCCTTTCTCTTCGGGGGCGCAGCCGCAGGCAGCACGGGCCTTCTGGCGAACAAGGTTCCCTTCTTGCTCTCCTTTCTGGTCAGCATGAGCCGGGAGATCGCAAAAGACATCGAGGACATGGCCGGCGACAGGGCGGGCGGCGCGCGCACGCTGCCTATCCTGGCAGGCGAGCGCGCTTCTGCTGCGCTGGCCGCGGCCTTTGCCCTGGCGGCTGTTATGCTGGGATTCTTTGCGCCTTTCGGCAGGGCTTATCTGGCGATAGTAGTAGTGGCGGATCTGTTCTTCCTCTTCTCCGTGCTGAAGATCGCCCGCGGGGACGCAACGGGCTGTCAGAAGGCGCTAAAAAAAGGAATGGCAGTGGCGCTGGTGGCGTTTTTGACAGCGGCACTGCTACCGGTGCATCTGCTCGGGACTTGAGCGGTCCACGAAGACAAATCAATTATAGACGTCTGCTCAATGTTTCTTTGAACCGGCAGAAATGGCTCAAATTCTCAAGCGATCTGGGGTTCAGTTCAGCCAGAAGCTGGAATGAGCGTTCTCCCTTATCATATCCTTTGTTCTTTCCACAATTATCCGTAGCAGATTTGAGCGCTGCCAGCAGTTCTTGCCTGGATCTTTCCTCTAATTTGTTCGCAGGGAGGAGAGCTCCTCGCCGAAGGCAGGAACCGAACACCTTTTGCAGGGACTCGTGATCCGCCATTATCCACGTTTCCATGCAAGTAGCCATCATCTGAGCTTGGTCATCGCTGGCATCGGCCGGACGGTCCCAACTGTCGCGGAGATAAAGATGTTCCCAAGGGAGGTTCGAGGAAATCGGATCTTCGCTATCGACCAGAAGTATAGGATATTCATCATATCCAACAGATGTCATAGCTATATTGAACATGTCATAGGCACTCTGCCTTCCTCCGCAGGCTACGATTCTCGGCATACGTCCAGCAAAGCCCATCTTTTTAATGAGCTTGCTGAATCCTTCACGGCATCGCGATTTAAGGTCCTTGCCCTCACCGCCTCCTTCGACAAATATCTTTACGCTCACCATCTCGTACCTCCGAGCGTACCACGGGTCCACAGTTCGCCTAGACGATAGTCTTTTAGCCATTTTTCCAGCTTTTCGCTTTCGAGTCTTCTGATTTTTGTCCGGCCATTCTCCTTTTCACAGACGAGGACAGCATCTGGTTGCTCGGTCATTGCATCGATGAGTATATCCGAGTGTGTGGTTACAATTAACTGGGTGCGCTCTGAGGCGGCATTTAGCAGGTCAGCTATTTTTGGAATGATATCAGGATGAAGACCAAGTTCAGGCTCCTCGATACAGATGAGCGGGGGAGGTGTCGGGTCGCAGAGGATCGCCAGCAAGCATAGATACCGCAGAGTTCCGTCCGATAGCCTGGTTGCAGGGATAGTAAAATCCCCTTCCGTGAAGAATACCTGGACTGCGCCGCCTTCGATGCTTACATCGAAGTCATCAAAGCCTTCGTAAAGGTCACGAAGTGCTTCTCGAATCATATTTTTCACCTTCGGCACTCTGCGCAGCCGGTTCAGGAAGAGGCCCAGGTTCGAGAAATCTTCCTCCAGCCGATCGTTTCGCATATCGGCCTTCTGCGGCTCGCGGAAGACCGCATTGCGTCCAAAGTACCACTCCCGGTATATCTTAATATTATCATAAGCGTCTGCCAGGTAAGAGATCTCAGGATACGTATCTGGATCTCTTCGCTGGGCAAGTATGGACTGATCCGAATCGATTGTCTCGGGCTTCAGCTTGCGTTGTCCCGGTTTTTCAGCAACGTCTCTATTCCTTATGTTGATAATCGGATTTCTATCGATGTAATGGTAGTAGAAATATGGCATTTCATAAGCTGAATGGGATTTCTCATTTTCAATTCGCTCTTCAACCACGCTGAATGCATGATTTTCCTTCCGAAAAGCCAGGACATGGCGGAGCGGCATGCTTCCTTGAGGATTTTTGGTTACGACGTCGATAGAGGCAACACCTTCTGAATCCCCCTTCCATATCCAGTCACCGACGCCTCCACCTCGGCGAATGACCGCACGTATGTCGTTTGGTGCGGAGCGCAGGAGGGATACTGCCTCAATGAAGTTGGACTTCCCTGAGCCATTAGTGCCTATGAGCACATTCAGATCTCTCAGAGCCAAAGGCTCTGTATCAGGTCCGAAGGAGAGCAGATTTCTCAGTTGGATCTCGACAATCATCAGCATTCATCTTTCCTTTTCGGCCATTTATCCTTTTGCAAAAAATAAATGAATTTTACCTGTGCGCAAAGTTCGCCACAATCGTCTCGCCCACGGAATTGACCCGCACGAATCCGTACCGCTCGAACTGCACCACCTTGCCCAGCTCCTCGGCAATGCCAGCCTCGCCAATCCCCTCATCCATTCCGTCTGGCTTCATGACCCGCACCTTTGGCCCGTTCGGGGGCGCCCACTGAATGATCTTGGTCCTCTTGCCCATATCCCTGCCCAGGAAGCACGCCCTGGCCGGTTCAAGGCTCGTAATTTCCACGTTGCACAGATCCTTGAGCCGGATGTTATCGCCTACCTTAAGGCTCGCAAGGTCGCTCTTGCATATGAGCAGCTTGTTTCCGCCAGGAATCTCTCTAAAGCCGCGATCAATTGCCGGATGCAGGGGCGCGTGTGCCAGTGCGGGCACGTCTCCCTCTATCTCCAGGGCCACCGGCTCCCAGACGAAGAAGCGGCGGTTGGCCTCAGGATCGATGATCTTGCGGTTCTCGGCATAGATGGAGTCCATGCTGATGGAGATGTCCGTCTCGCCCACGCCCAGGTCGATCATGAACTTTCGCAGCGCTTCGGGCCGGATGCCCCGGCAGCGCATGGCCCGCACCGTGGGGACTCGCGGGTCGTCCCAGCCCGTGTACTCTCCGGCCTCAATGGCTTTGCGAAGCTTGCTGGTGCTGAAGGAGCCGAACTGATGGATCTTGATCCGGCCCCAGTGAATCACCTGAGGATACTCCCAGCCCAAATAGCCGTAGAGATATCTCTGTCGGCTTCCGCTGTCTGCCAGATCTTTGCCCCGGATGATGTGCGTGGTACCCAGCAGGTGGTCCTCCACGGCCGACTCGAAATCGAGCAGCGGCCAGACGCGGTACTTTGTCCCTACCAGCGGATGGGAGGCAGTGACGATGCGAAACGCAGGCCAGTCGCGTATGGCCGGGTCTTTGTGGTGCATGTCGGTCTTAACCCGCAAGACGGCTCCGCCTTCCGCCATCCGTCCATCGAGCATCTGCCGCCAAAGATCCAGGTTCTGCTCAACCGTTTGATCCCTGTGCTCGCACTCTATTCCCTTATCCTTGTGCTCCTTGAAGACGGCCTGCGCGCAGCCGCAAACATAGGCCCCGCCCCGCCGTATCAGCTCTTCGGCTATTGGGTAGTACTGATCAACCCGCTCGCTGGCTGTGATCACCTGGTCTGGCAATGCGCCCAGCCACGTGCAATCTTCCAGATACCAGCCGTAAGCTTCGGGCATGGGCCGCTTCTTCACCGGATCGGTGTCATCGAAGCGAATGATGAACTTGCCGCCGTACTTTTTCACATACTCGGAGTTGACGATGATGCCGCGCGCACTGCCCAGCGTCGGGGGCCCATTGGGATTAGGAGCAAAGCGCATGACTACGCCCTTTTCCGCTCCCTGCAGGGCAGGCAGTCCCTTGTCGGGCTCCTTCTTTTCCGAGAGCTCTGCCAGCAGCTCTGGGGCAATGGCCTGCAGCCTTTCTTGCCACTCTTCCAGGCTGGTCTTCTCCACGCCGGCCAGCACCTCTTTTACCAGAGGCGATAGCTCTTTGGCCCGGGCGCGCAGATTTGCGTGCTCGCCCAGGAGCTTGCCCATGACCGCTCCGGCGTTGGGTGCGGCTTTGTACTTCACGGCGTTTTGCAGCGCATACTTTTCTATGAGCTCTCTGATATCTTCCATGAAACATCTCTTCCCGTTCAGGTAAAGGTGCTAATTTCGATCACTCTACTTTAATGTGATTGTTCCGTCATCGAAACGAGCTTTCTTGGTACTGTGGCTTTTTGCCAGAGAGAGCATCGCTTATGATTCTATCGTGATCAAATGCCAGATGCGGCAAGCTCATCAGTGGAAAGACCTGGGCTGACCTGGCATCTGAACCTGCCAAAAGCCTGCCCCTGCCCCGGGCGAGAAAGGCAGCGGAGACGACGTGCCCACGGGGATCGCGGGCGGGGTTCGAGTAGATGCCAACCAACCCCAGCAAATCAATTGCCAGACCCGTCTCCTCGCATGCCTCCCTGCTGGCCGCCGCCTCAACCGTCTCGCCGACCTCCACAAATCCGCCGGGCAGAGCATAGCAGCCCGCAAAGGGGGGATTATCTCTCTTGATGAGCACAATTCCCCCAGCAAAGAGTATGATCGCGTCCACCGCCAGAAGGGGAGTTACAATCCTTTTCGACTCGTTCATTGTGCTAAACTTACGGTGTAGCAACCAAAAGACTTATCTACGACCCAAGTCGGATATTTATACGGCAAAGGTCGATTATTCGCAGATCCCTCCCTACCCTACATCCAATCGGCCTTTGGCTAACTTTTTGATGCAAGAAGCAGGGCAGCATGCTGCCGGATACGATGAACCTAAAATACCGGGGAGGGCAATTTCGGTATTCATGTCATTTTATGTGCTCAAGATGGGAGGAAGCCTCATGGCTTGCTCACGGCCGCTCATGCGCGCCCTCCTGGCCCTCGCGGTGGAGGGTTACAGCTTCCTGGTGGTGCCGGGCGGCGGTCCCATGGCCGATCTGGTGCGAAAGATCTATGCTCGCGGCGATCTCAGCCAGGAGGCCGCGCACTGGATGGCCATCTTAGCCATGGAGCAATATGCCTATTTTCTGGCAGATGGAAGCGGGGCAGCTCTCACCAGGGAAATTCGCCGCTCGAAAAGTGATTGCAGCGTGCAGGTTCTCTTGCCTTACCAGGCCCTCATTGAGGACGACCTCGGCCTGGAGCACAACTGGGACTTTACCTCTGATGCCGTGGCTGCCCTGGTAGCCGCACAGCTATCCTCCACCCTAATAAAGGCTACTGATGTGGATGGCGTGATAATGGATGGAAAGGTAGTTTTAGAGGTGCCTGCAAGCCGCATGCTGGGTCGCAAGAGCTGCGTCGATCAGGGCACAATTAAACTTCTCTGTGGCCCATTAAAAGGAAGCAGCATCAGGGTGCTCAATGGCACCGATGCGCAGCAATTCACCAACGCCTTGAAGAACGGAGAAGGCGGCACGATTATAAAGGGCTAATAAGAAAGCAATCGCGGCAAAATTCATCCTAATATCAGTCCATCTATGGGAAGGTTTATACAGAGAACTACATCAATCATAGAGGAGATAACATGAAGGAAGAAATACCCGAGAAATGCATATCATGTGGCATTACGCTGACCGGCGTGGGCGGGACGAAGTTCCCTTGCCCTAGCTGTGGAACCGTGATTGCCAGATGCAACAAATGTAAAAAGCAGAGCAACGTTTATTCTTGCAAAGCCTGTGGCTTCTCAGGACCGTGAGGTGTAATAGATGGGAGATGCCGCAGTAAGAATGAAGGTTATGCCGGAGAGCATGGATGTTGACCTGAAAAAGCTCGCCGAGGAGATCAAGAAGGTAGTGCCATCTTTTGCCAAGCTGCATGCTATCCAGGAGATGCCTATAGCCTTTGGTTTAAAGGCCTTAATCGTCGTAACAATAATGGACGATAAGGGAGGCAGAAGCCCGGATGAGATTGAGGAAGCAGTCCGCAAGTTACCCGGCGTAGAATCGGCAGAGGTGGAAGAGGTAGGCCTCCTCTAAACCTCTCCCTTTACTATTGGGCTTGTAGATCAGTGGTAGATCGCCGCCTTCGCAAGGCGGAGGCCACGGGTTCGAATCCCGTCAAGTCCATATCATTCCTTCGCGATTGCCGCGTGTTAAAGAATAAGACTGGCGTTTTCGCCAGCCAGTCTATCTATTTATTCAATGCTTGTTTAAGCGTGTTAGGCAAAAGCCTTTCTCATTACAGATTTTACGCGGTTGGAGCGGCGTAGTCGGTGGCATTTCCTGATCCGACTACATCAATTTGCAGGGCGTCTTTGAAGTTTCCTGCTCCCTGCAGAGATGAGGCGGCAATGTCTACACTGTAGATGCCCGCCGGGACACTGGCGTTCCAGTCTTTGGCGTACTCATTTCCAGATGCTTTAATCAGGCTGATCTTTTCTACTTCTTTGCCTGTCGAGTCTTTGATGGAAGCTGTGGCTGTGAGCTGAATTTCCGTCTGGTTTTCCGCCTGCTCGGTGCCGTTCAAGGCAAAGACGGCTGTGATCTTTACCACGCCCGTAGAGTTTACCAAAGCCGGCGTGGCATTTATGCTCTTTAGAATTAATCTCGCTGTTTGGGACTGTGATGCAGTGCTTGCATCTGCATTTGCGTTGCTCTGTACGGTATCTTCTGCGGCTTTTGTCTTATTCTCGAATTGCGACTCGGTCTTTCTCACTGCTTTTGGCCCGAACTCGACGGGCACGTCGCTTGTGGGCTTGCCTTCAATAAAGTTGCTGGCGCTCTGGGTCCAGTCGCCTTCTTTCTGGCAGGATGAACATCCCGCGGATGCATAAGAAGCTAGAGCGACAATGGTTGCCAGGAATGCCATGCAGATCAGAAATAATGTAGCGTTTTTCATGTATTTTCCCTCTTTTAGCATTCGATTTGGCTGACGAATGCTAATTAGACTATCTTCCTGGGCCCGTTCGTATTCTATTTATGCTTTGGCATTTCTTGATCAGGCTTAGCCAGGCGCAAAAATGAGGCTGACGAGAATATGGCAGGCACAAAAAAGCCTTTCCGGATGTTAGGGCTGGCGGATCTGCATGATCGTATCGAGATGATGAGGTCTATGAGGCTCTGGCCGCAGCTTATCTGGCTATATCAGACGCAAGAATCAAGATAGCAGTTGTGCATCAGCCGCCTCGGGGGGCGCAAGATACTCTTTACAATGGGGAAAGCTCGGGATCGGCCAGCCTGCGCCGCTTCGTTGAGGAGTATCAGCCCGACCTGTTGCTCTGCGGTCACATCCACGAGGCGCGGGGAGAGGGTTTCATCGGCTCCACCCGGATCGTCAATGTAGGAGAGCTGCGACAGAGGTTTGCAGCGCTCATCGAAATTACGGACAGGACAACTGTAAATTGGATCTAAGAATGAAAGAAATTGATCGCAGCATAAGGACCGTGCTGGCCATGCAAAGGCTCGTGCCGGAGAGCGGGCTGAAAAACCTGGATTTGGTAAGGGAGGAGATGGACGAGTTGATCTCTCCGGAATTCGAGCCCTATTTCCTGGCAAATGCTGCCCTACACTTGCTGGCCGTGTGCGAGAGATGCGGTCGGTGCTGCCTGGAGGAGAAGGGGATAGCCGTCTCCATAGATGACTGCCGCAGGATTGCCAGGCACCAGGGCCTCTCCCTGAAGAGGTTCATGAAGGACTGCACAAGGTCCCATGATCTGTTGGGCGATCTGGTGGGATCGGCCAGGATGCTGGGCAAAAAGGAGGGCGAGCCCTGTCCATTCTTTGACTCCAGCCTGCCAGGCTGTCGCATCCATTCCGTCAAGCCGCAGGTATGCACAGCCGCACTTTACCTCACCAAAATGAATCTGCTCACATGTGAAGAGCAGAAAGAGATTAATGATTTTCCAATATGCTCTGCTGATAAAAAACTGAGGGCCAAGATAGCGGATTTTGTCTCGCGGCTCGATGAAGATCCCGGAGCCAAAGGCGAGCTTGCGAGGCTCTTTGCGTCCAATAGGCCCGAGGTGGAGCTATTCCGTCTTCTGCTGCGCCTGAAAGGCATGGAGATCTACTTCGGGCAGCAGAGGGCGGCGCTTCTGGCACGCAAGTTGGGGATGGTGAGGGTGCCGGAGGACGAGGTGATGAGGGGGGCGGCGTTTCTTTATGCGGTCAGCATTTTGCCATCGAATTGTTAAGCATATCAACAACGCAATTGGAGCAAGGACGATCCATCTTGGTCGGCTGAGATACTAGGGGCCGCAAAAAGAATTCTACACAACCTTTATTTCCCATAACATGAACCACACGTCTATCATATTATGAGGAATGCTATGCGACTTTCCATGGATTTAGAGCTGCAGGACATACCAGGTCAGCTTCTCCTGGCTTTGCAGCCCTTTAGTGATAACAAGGCCAACATCATCAGCGTGGTTCATCACAGGGATAGAAAGACCCCCCGCGGCATGATCCCGGTTCGCTTCGTAGTGGAGATGGACCGGTCCAAGATTGAGATCGTCAACTCCAAGCTAAAGGAGAGCGGCATCTCTGTGGTGCGAGCTGGCGAAGACCGCCTCATTGAGGCTGTCTCCGTCGTGCTGGTAGGCCATGTGCTGCACAGCGATCTGGGAGATACCGTAAACCACATCGACTCCACCGGTTTTGCTGAGGTCATGGACGTTTCTCTGATCATGACTGGTGTGGACGAGCCGTCTTCCGCCTATCTCAAGATCCGTGCCACCGGCAAGGCTGAGATCCAGAAGGCTTTGGCCATCCTGCGCGAAGTGGGTGCCGAGAAGAAGCTGCTTGTAATTGAGCCGATAGAAGCGGAGGCGGTATGAGAGACATCAAGGTTTCCCTGGTGGGCTACGGCATTGTCGGCCACGGCGTGGTCGACGTCTTAAATCGCAAGAAGAAGATGCTCCGGGATATGGGCCTGAACCTTAAACTGATCAGCGTCACCGATCACACCGGCACTGTGATGGCAGAAGACGGCGTGGACGCGGAGAAGATTTTGGGCGAGAGGACGCTGGCCAATTTGGCCACCACCAGCATGAAGGGCAAAGAGGCCATCTCCGCCATCGATTCCGACCTGGTGGTCGAGGTCACTCCCACCAACATCGTACACGGTCAACCCGGTCTGGGCCACATGGAAGCGGCCCTCTCCAGCGGCAAGCATGTCGTCACCTCCAACAAAGGGCCGCTGGTAGTCTCCTACAGCCGACTGAAAAAGCTGGCCGAGGATAACGGCGTGATGATGAAGTTCGAGGCCACCGTGGGCGGCACCATGCCTCTCATCAGCCTGGTGGAACGCACACTGGTTGGCAACGAAATCTTCGGCATTCGCGGCATATTCAACGGCACCTGCAACTATATCCTCACCCGCATGACCGAGGAAGGCATACCCTACACTCATGCACTGAGCGAGGCCCAGGACCTGGGGATCGCCGAGGCCGATCCCAGCTACGATGTAGAAGGCGTGGACACTGCCGGAAAGGTGGTCATCCTGGCCAATTCGCTCTTCAACATGAACATCAAGTACAGCGATGTGGATGTGACCGGCATCACCGGCGTCACACCCGAGGCCCTGGCCCTGGCCAAGAAGCGCGGTTATGCCATCAAGCTCATCGGTGATGTGCCTGCACTCACTGTGCGGCCCACTCTGGTGCCTCTGGGCAGCCCCATCGCAGTGGCTGGAACCCTGAACTCGGCGGCTATCTACACCGATCTGTCGGGAACCATAACCGTAACCGGTCTTGGTGCCGGATCCATCGAGACCGCTTCCGCTATTCTGACAGACATCGTCAGCATCTACAGGACGAAACGCATCGATGCCATATTCTAAATGACAAGCTTTCTTGCCTTCGCAAAGCTCTGCCAGAATGTAGAGGCCGTAAACGGCTCCCTGGAGAAGATCGACCTAGTCGCAGCATTCCTGGCAGGCCTTGACGATGAAGAACTCTCGGTGGCCTGCAGCTATGTCATGGGCATGCTCTTTCCGCCAAGCCTCGATCTGGTCATGGGCGTGGGGCCCAGCATCCTCTACGAGGCCCTGGCAAAGGCCTGCGGCTGCCCGGTTGAGCAGATTTCGGATATGCTGCGCTCCACAGGCGATCTTGGCCTGGTTGCAGCCGGCATTGTGGAGAAGAGAAGGCCACTTGGCTTTGCGGCCTTCCAAAAACCAGAGCCCCTCACCATCAAAGACGTTTATGAGAGATTTGTAGCGATAGCTCGCGCTTCCGGCAAGAGAAGCCAGGACGCCAAAGTCAAAAACCTGCAATTTCTATTCAGCCAGGCAGGCTCTCTGGAGGCCAGATATATCGCCAGGCTGGCCATAGAGGACATGAGGATCGGCATAGGTGAGGGGGGAGTGCGCGATGCCGTTGCCCTGGCCTTTTCCAAACGCGGGGCAGATGCAGAGAGCGTGGAGCGGGCCTATAACCTTACCAACGATATGGGCCTGGTAGCAGTTGCCGCCAGGCGTGGCACTCTGGCGGAGCTATCGGTCATGATCAATCACCCTATCAAGATGATGCTCGCTTCGCTAGGCGAGAGCATTTCGTCGGCTTTGGGAGAGATTGGCACTGCTGCTATCGAGTGGAAATATGACGGCGCTCGCGTGCAGATTCATAAAGAAGGGGACCGTATTGCCATCTTCTCCCGCCGCATGGAGAATGTGACGGCATCTCTGCCGGAGATCGTCGGGGCGGCCAGGCGGATAACAGCAAAGAGCGCCATACTTGATGGAGAAGCTGTAGCCATCGGCAAAGACGGCCGGCCCATGGCTTTCCAGGAGATCATGAAACGGTTTCGCAGGAAATACAATGTAGAAAAGCTTGCCGCCCAGATTCCCTTGCGCCTTTTCCTGTTCGATTTGATCTATCTGGATGGCAAAAGCGTGACACATCTGCCCCTTAGCGAAAGAAGAGCACTTCTGGAGAAGATTGCCCTACGGGATCCTTCCAATCTCGCTCTTCTTGCCGATCAGGTTCTGTCCGACAGTGTCGAGGCTGCAGAGGAGATCTACCGTCAGGCTCTGAATGCGGGTCATGAAGGGCTAATTTTAAAGAATCCCGCCTCAATCTATGCTCCGGGAAAGAGGGGCAAGAACTGGCTGAAGATCAAGCCGGTTATGGAAACTCTCGACCTGGTGGTAATAGGAGCAAAGTGGGGCGAAGGCCGCAGAGCGAGCTTATTAGGCTCCTACCGGCTGGGGTGCCAGGACACTGACACCGGAAATATTTTAGATGTGGGCTTTGTTGCTACAGGATTTTCGGATGAGGCTTTGGCGGAGCTCACTGACATGTTCAGGGAACTGATTCTGCGAGAGAATGGCATGGAGGTGGAGATCAAGCCGGCGGTGATCTTCGAGGTGGCCTACGAGGAGATACAAAGGAGTCCCAACTACTCCTCAGGATATGCATTGCGTTTTCCCCGGATGGTCGCTGTAAGGGATGACAAGTCTCTGGAGGAAGCGGACAGCCTGGAGCGCGTCGTCTCACTTTACAAAGGACAGAGGGGCAGGAGCAATTCCGGTTGAATCTGCCTTATTTTGGAGGCAACTAAAGATGATTACAAAGATGCTAAGTGAGCTAAATGATGAGGAGCTTCAAGCCCTTCTCTCCCGAGATGTGGGCATTTCCGACGTGCTTTCTGTGGTTAATGAGATTGTCACGGAGGTTGGAAGCAAGGGGGATGAGGCGCTCTTCAAGTACACGGAGAAGTTTGAGGGAGCGCGCCTCGATGACCTGCGCGTGAGCGAGGAAGAGATCGATGCAGCTTACGATCTGGTGGAAGAAAGGCTCATGCAAGCTTTAGCCGATGCGGCAGATAACATCTTCCAATTCCATAATCAGCAAAAGGAGCGCGATCTGTGGATGACCGAGATTGCTCCCGGCGTCTCTGTGGGCCAGAAGGTCGTGCCAATTGACTCAGTGGGTGCCTATGTACCCGGCGGGAGAGCCTCTTATCCCAGTTCTGCACTGATGAACGTTATTCCCGCCAAAGTGGCCGGTGTTTCCAGGATAGTAGTATGCACTCCGCCCAAAGCCGACGGGTCCATAACTCCCCTCACTCTGGTGGCAGCCGATATGGCCGGCGCCGATGAGATTTACAAAGTGGGCGGAGCCCAGGCCATAGCTGCGATGGGTCTAGGCACCGAGAGCCTTGAGCGAGTGCAAAAGATCGTGGGGCCGGGCAATGTCTATGTCACCGCTGCCAAGATGCTTCTGCGAGGCAGCGTGGAGATCGACTTTCCGGCAGGTCCAAGCGAGGTTCTCATCCTGGCCGACCGGACCGCCGATCCGGGAGTTATTGCCGCAGATATGATTGCCCAGGGGGAGCATGATCCGAGGTCCATCTCAGTACTGGTCTCTCTGGATGATCTTTTAGCCAGCGCCGTTATCGAGGAGTTGAGTATTCAGGCCGCAGGCGCAGCGCGCAGCGAAATTGTGAAGCAGAGTTTGGAGCATAGTGCAGTTCTCGTGGCAAACGACATTGATGAGGCTGTCGACTTTTGCAATGCCTTTGCGCCTGAACATTTGGAGATCATCACCAAGGACCCCATGAACGTCCTGAGGTACATACGCAACGTCGGCAGCGTGTTTTTGGGAAAGTACACGCCGGTTGCGGCAGGCGACTATGCCAGCGGCACCAATCACGTGCTTCCTACCTCCGGCTATGCCCGGGTCTTCTCGGGACTTAACGTGGACCACTTCACCAAGAAGATCAGCGTGCAGATGATCACTGATGACGGGCTTTTGGGCCTGGAGGATACTATTACTACTCTGGCCGAGGCGGAAGGCTTGAAGGCGCATGCCGAATCGGTGAGAAGAAGGCTGGAGCCGAAGGCTTGAGGTCCATTTTTTTTGAATTTGAACTATTCAATCCTTAGATGGACATCATATTCGGGTACGTGCAACTTACAACATAAGAAGATGGCTTAAAGAACCTTCTGACCTGGTTCTTGAATCTGGTAATGACATCATCAGATGTAGCCAAAATGATGCAAAATGGGGGAGAAATCCCTGCTTGCAGGAAATATGAAGCTATTCGCCGATAAGATTAAGATAGATATTTCGAAGAAGGAATCCGAACGAGCCGGACACAAGCCGGACGAATTAGCTGCGGCGAACGAGTGGCTAGCACATGATGGCAATATAAAAGTAGAAACGGCATTCAACTGAAATGTCCCCTATAACTCATATTGCCCTACCACTGGCCTTTTCAGGAAAACCAAGATATTCGAGCGCTCTATTTCTTATCCGGATCATATCCCCTGTGAGTGCATCCACTTCACCCACCCGCTCGACATAGTTCAGGGAGAATGCCAGCCGGTCATTGATGCTGACGCCCGCAATAAACAGAGGAAATGCCTCGCTCGCCGGGGCGACGAAGAACATGCGATCAAGCCTGAGTCTTCCGTATGCCTCGGGAAAATGCAGCCGTCCGATGTTTGAGGATATGGTGCCCGGGAGATTATGGACTGCCTGGCTGCAAAGCTCAAACGCTATGTTATCCCGATCTCGGGCAAGTGCGGAGAGGTTTTCAGTCCGGCTGAAAGCCTCCGGTAGTAGATCCACATAGGGAGCGCAGTTGGTGAAGGCGTCCACTAGCGTTGGATCGAACGGCTCCATATCAATAGCTGAGGCATCAAGCATCTCAGCTCTTTTCCGGATGATCTCTTGCAGCTCCTGTGCATTTTTCCAGAAAGGTCTATTAGAGTCATAGGCAAAAGGGAATTTGAATGCGCCTACAAAGAAGCCAAGGAAGTCTCCGTGGTTTGCGCCAAGACGCCTTCGCAGGTCAAACGGCACCTGAATAGTCCTCCTATTCTCAGGAAGCTGGCCCCTTATCTCCTGGTATGCGACGAGGAATGCCGCAGTCAATGCTGAGGTTACTGTCGCTGCATTCTCCCGGCACCTGGAAACCAGGTCTATGGTCTCCTCCGGCTCAAGCTGAAGGACCACGATTTCGTGCCGGACCCTTCTGGCGAGGGCTTCATAGATGCAACGAAAATCTTCTTGAGAAAAATAGTGAGGATTCATTTGCCATCGATTGTTATAATGATCGATATCTGCTTTATCCGTAAACTTTGAAGAGAAAATACCATCGTTCTTCAGGTAATCGGCGGCTCTGGGCGGACTGATGGCCAGTACCCCTTCGACTGGATTTGCATAGATGGCCAGGATGTCACGGAGCAGGTTTGCCAGGGATATCCCATCGCAGATGCTATGCTGGGAAAAGGCAATAAGCTCTGAAACCTCCTTAGAACACACGAGCACGAACCTTATCATCGGACCCCTAAGAGGTTCAAAAGGCACAAGGTACTCCTGCCTGACCTCCTCGAACCACTGCTCTTCAGAGGTCCTTGGTACAGTACGCAATGTCGCTTTTTGGGCATGATCAGTCGAGAACCAGATATCATGATGCCCATCAATAACGACTCTGGCGCTCATGAGGGGGTGCACTGCGCCGACTAAATCTATCGCCCTACGAAGGTTATCCTCCAGGATAGCCCCGCAGATACGGGCGACTGCTGCCAGGTTATTTTCTGCGCTCCATAGCAGATACCGCTCGAAATTGGAGAGCAGTCTCAGGCGTCCCAGGATATCGATGCCTCCGTCTTTCCCTCCACTCTGATTCATCTCATCATCCTTCATCATTATTGATATCACGGTGCTTTATCCGGATGCTGGCTTGCCGTCCCGAATTCGCCTTCCAACTGCCTCCACTTTCGGCCACCCATAAGCACGTTAAATTCGGACCAATTTATGCCCAATTCACCTACTCTTTCAAGATCGCCATCTATCAATGCCTGCAAGGCATTCGACATGGCTTTGGCTGCAGGATAGAGGCAGACCATGGGAATGGAAAGATACTTCACACCGATTCGCTCCAGTTCCGAAATGGGGAATAAGGGTGTTTTGCCGCCCGGAATTAAGTTGAATGCCAGCGGTATTTCGATACGCCTGACGAGTTGTTTTACTTCCACCAGAGATTGCGGACATTCTACATAAATATAATCCGCCCCGGCTTTTGCATAAGCCATGGCGCGTTCAATGGTTTTATCGATTCCTTCTACAGCTCTGGCATCAGTTCTAGCTCCAATAACCAGATCACGGCCCTCTTCATCTCTCGCTCTGATCATAGCAGCAATCTTCGAAACCATCTCATCCTTGGAGATGATCGATTTGCCGCTCATATGGCCGCAGCGCTTGGGCCACGTCTGATCCTCAATTCTTATGCCTGCAGCATCGACCCAAATGTAATTTTTGGCAGTCCAATAGGCATTCAGGGCATTTCCATAGCCTGTATCTGCATCAACATCAACGGGTATCGAGACGCTGTTAATTAGATTTCTGGCTCGCTCCAGCAATTCTCCAAAGCTAATCAATCCCAGATCGGGCTGTCCAATTGCCGATGCGGAAATGGCATATCCCGATGTTCCCATCAGCTTAAATCCCGCATTTTCAATCAAGAGGGCAGAGAGAGCATCATAGCCGCATGGTCTTAGGATTAGACCCGGTTTTTCCAGCAATTGCCTAAAGAGCTTTGATTTGTGCATATCCGGTCTCCACATCAATTCAATAATTCAAAATTAGATGCTAATGTGCACTTACAGTTAATATAGATTTAGGCAGAGATTCTTGCGGAGAGTCTTGAAATAATTTTGCGTCCGTTCTTATTTTATAGAATCCTATGAATCATGATCGATCTTCTTGCGATCATTCCTCTACGAAGCTCTTATGAATTTGAGCCTTTAATCTCTGTTGGAGCAAGGCGCTCCCAGTATAGGAATTAATGTTTTGCCGAAATCCGTGATCATGTATTCCACACGGGACGACACCTCAGGATAGACTGTCCGCTTGATAACCCCATTTGCCGCCGATCACATCCAGTGCGGCCTCCACCGGACAGTGGTAGATCTTCCCGTTCTTGGTATAGGTCATAGTTGCTCCCATGAAGTATGTTTCTATTTTATCTGTTTGAGGATTACGAACAGATCGTCTTCAGTTATTTCGATCCAGTGGAGAAGAAGCAGCGGCACAAGACCGTCTTCCCGCAGGACTGCAGGCGAGCGTTTGAGCTCGGGGAACGGCTGGGAAAATCCCGGTAAGTATAGATTGAAATCAATTCCCCTATGCATAAATCTAACTAAAAAAAATCGGCTCTTCCCAAATTCCCGGGACAGAGCCGTTTTTTAAAAGCCTAAATCGTGGCGTATTCCGCCGCCTCGTCCAACTGCTCCTGTATTCGGAGAAGCTGATTGTACTTGGCCGTCCTCTCGGAACGGGCCGGCGCACCGGTCTTGAGCAGCTCGCATCCTAAAGCTACAGCCACATCTGCCAGAGCGCTGTCCTCTGTCTCTGCTGAGCGATGGGAGGCCATGACCTTCCATCCTGCTCGGAAGGCCATCCTGGCTGCATCAAATGCCTCTGAGACGGATCCAATCTGGTTGAGCTTGAGCAGCAGGGCATTGCCGGCATGCATCTTGATGCCCTTCTCCAGGCGCTTTATGTTGGTGACATAAAGGTCGTCTCCTACTATAATCGTGCCCGGAAGCCTGGAGGTAAGCTCGGCAAAGCTGTCATACGCCTCCTCCTCGAATGGGTCTTCCAGCAGAATAATGGGGTAAGTCTTGACTAGATCGACATAGTAATCAATAAGCTCTCCAGACGAGAGCCGATTTCCGTCCACAGAGTAGCCGCCTTCCATGTAGAAGCTAGAGGCAGCCGAATCCAGGCCGATCTTGATCTCCTCGCCATAGCCGCTGACATCCAGAGCACTCATTATGGCGTCCAGGGCATCGCGAGTCCTCACCAGCGGCGGTGCATAGCCACCTTCGTAGCCGACATTGGTTGCACCAACACCGTACTTGCCCTTTAAGATCTTGCCCAGAGCATGATAGGTCTCAACAGCCATGCGCAAACCTTCACTGAATGTCCTGGCCCCTGTGGGCTGAATCATGAATTCCTGGATGGATAGATCGTTGCCTGCATGCTGGCCTCCGTTGA
The DNA here is from genome assembly GCA_049299735.1 of Methanothrix sp. Classification (GTDB taxonomy): domain Archaea; phylum Halobacteriota; class Methanosarcinia; order Methanotrichales; family Methanotrichaceae; genus Methanothrix. The sequence goes on from JBAQXX010000097.1 coordinate 23,910, forward strand.
GAACATTGAAGGAAGGAACGGGCAGGCGAGAGGTATTCACTCCGCCCAGGTACTTGTAGAGCGGCATTTCCGCAGAGGATGCAGCTGCCTTGGCCACCGCTATAGAAACGCCTAGAATGGCATTGGCACCCAAATTGGACTTATTGGGCGTGCCGTCCATCTCGATCATGAAATCATCGATCTCTCTCTGGGCAGAGGCATTCATGCCCAGCAGCTCGGGAGCTATAACATCATTGACATTCTTGACGGCCTTGAGGACGCCCTTGCCGCCAAATCTGTCTCCTCCATCGCGTAGCTCCAATGCCTCATGCGTGCCGGTGGATGCACCGGAGGGCACAGCAGCGCGCCCAAAGCCGCAGCAAGTGTAAACATCGACCTCTATCGTCGGGTTTCCTCGTGAGTCAAGGATCTCGCGAGCATGAATCTTCTCGATCTGAAATGACATGCGATACCACGACAGATCCTTAGAATGCTTCTTTATTAAAGTAATCGCCGGAAAAGCTGAACCGGCTCATGGACGAGAACGCCATAAAGGTCGCTGTAGATCTTGTCCGCGGGGCAAAGACAGAATAATATACCAGTTCTTCGTTTGACCTTATCGATTATCATGAAGCTAGCCATCTCCACCTGGGCCTACCTCGATTTGCCTTTAGACCAAGCTTTGGAAAGGATCTCCAAGCTCTCTAATCGAGCCGAGGTCCTCTGTGAAGGCAGGCACAGTCTCTTTCTGCCAGAGAACCTGGATGCAGCGTCATCCTTTTCCTTGAAGTACAGTGTGCATGGGATGATAGCCGATATCAATATCGCTAGCATCTACCCGGAATTTAGGGAGGCTTCAATAAACCTGCACCGCCGGGCCATTGCCGCCAGCGCCGCCGCTGGAGCCGAGCTTTACATCATCCACCCTGGTTATGCACCCTGGAGCTTTTGTTGGCGAGATGCAATGCTTTGCCTTGACCAATCGCTGGCAGAGATTGCGCCTTTGCAGGAGGAACTGGGCATACGCCTTGCTGTGGAGAACATGCCTAAGAGCGATTGGCTCTTCTTCAACAAGCCGGATTTGGATCTGCACGATATGGGCCTGGTGCTGGATGTGGGCCACGCCCATACCTGTGGCACAATCCAGGAATTCCTGAGCCATCCTGCCTTAACCCACCTCCATCTCCACGACAATTCGGGAGAGAGCGACGAGCATTTGGCTCTCGGACAAGGCAGAATAGACCTATTGCCGATCCTAAAGATGATAAATGAGAGAAATCTAACCGCTGCCCTGGAGCAAAAGACGGAGAAAGCCGTAATTGAAAGCCTGAACGCTATCGAGAAAATGACTCGGTTAAACTATCCTTGCGTTATAAACCAATAATTTGAGAAAATAGAATTTTGCAGGGGCTTTTTTTAGTCGCTGCAATACTGACATCTGGGTCGAACTGTTGGCCGTCATGCTTTTTTCGAAAAGACCTGCATTGTGCGATAAAAATATGAAAGCACCCAAACTGGTACCTAAAAAAAAACCGATTAAAAGCAAGAAGCCCCCTCCATTTCAGGAGGGGAAAAATCCTGCCGCTACTCGACCAGATCCTCGTCCGGCGAGAGTTCGATGGTTATGCCCTCGTCGGGCGATGTCATATTCCAGTTGGGTGCCTGCCACCCACCGTATCTGGTAGTCTTCGGTGCGACTCCTGTGCTTCCTATGTCTATGCGTGCCGCCGCTTCTTCTGTAGCGTATCCGGTACCATCTACGGCAGTAGCATCCAGCTGCACGGAATTAACGTAGGAACCATCCATAGTCGCCCTTACATCATACTCAACTGTCTCGACCGCTCCCGGCGCCAGGTCGGCAATGACCCATTGCATAAGCAGACCGCCATACACGTTCGGCTCAGGAGATGCTTGCAGCAGGCTCATGCCCGTGGGAAGCTTATCGGTCAAGGTAGCTGCTATGATGTTATTGGCATTATTCTTGACCAGGATGGTGTAATGCACCAGCGCCGGATCAATGGCATCTAATTTCGCAGTTTTATCAACAAACACCTCGGGCGGGCAGCAGGTCATAGCATCGGATTCCAGGGATGAGTAAGCCGCAGCTGATATGCAGTTATCTCCCTTCATTCCGCAAACCATGACCCGGTTGACAATGTTGTCGGGCGCATAATCGGTTATGTTCAGAGTCAGCTCAATTGTCACGGAGTTTCCTATGCCAAGGTTGAGCAGAGTCCAGATCACATCGCTCCTGGTGATGCTTGATGGCCGGATTGATGAGCCTATGTACTCTGTTCCTGGCGGGATGAGGTCACGAACATTTATGGGAGCCAGAGAGCTCGTGCCGTCGTTGGTTATGGTTATGAAGTACTCCGCAACTTTGGCATTGGTCTTGTTAAACCATTTGGTGGCAAAGTTGCCTTCCTTAGTAACCGTTATGTGCGGCCTGTCGTACTTGGAGACGCCACCAATGCGAATATTCCTGGTGATGTCGTACTGGCCTACATAGCGTTCTTCGTTGTCGATTCTGTCAGTGCGGTTGGTGCCGACTGCTTTTGCTTTGAAGTCCGCCTGTCCGCTGAAGCTGGCATTGGTCTTCATTTCATTGAGACCAGAGGCTACGCTCTCCTTCGTGAGATAGTTCAGTGAGGAATATCTCTCGCTGATGTAGGTTGCCGGAGATGCACTGCTATTGCAGTTGGTTGTTACGACGGGAAGGATGCAGGATTTGTTGCCTGCAAATATGTCGCCGCCACGCAGTGTGCCGCTCTTGGACCACATGCCTTCAGTCCATTTAATGTCTTGGTTGACGTTAAACCGCGGCGAGTAGCTGTAGTTGGTCGGCCCGTGAACGAGGTTGATGTCTTTGGCGATGTAGTTGGTGGGCGTATCGATGAGCTCTTCGCTCTTGTAGGAGCCCGTTCCTGACTCGTAGGTCCTCTGGCTGTCACGAACTCTCTTGTCCACGTCTACATAACCGTAGCCAGTCACGGATTTTTCTGACTTGACATTCTTTCCGTACTCATCCACCATCTCAGAGACATTGAAGCGTCCCACGTAGTTCTCTGTCGCTTCGTAAATGGGCTTGACCTTGGGGTGGGAATCCGGATATTCCTTCTTCAGAATTCCTATATGCCCGGTTCCCTCGAACTCGACCTCGGTCTTCATGGTAGAGCCGTTACGGTCCAGCTCTATGATCCGATCCTTATCGATCTTATTGGCGGAGGTGTACTCCTCGTTCATGGTGGCACCGGTTATGGTATTGATGCCCTTGGACTTCTCAGTCCATTTTGTGGCGTATTCTATGGACCGGTTCTGGGGCAGAGAGAAGCTGCTAGGCTGGTGCACCGCTGAGAGGTTTGTGACCGACCTGATGGACTTGTTCTCAGTCCTGATGCGGGTCAGCTCCTCGCTCTCATATGTGCCGCTGCCAAACTCGCGCCTCTTCAGCTCAGTTCCCGGATCGACTATTTGGGTGGAAGCGCAGCTCGATAAAGTTTCTGTAAAATCGGCTCTGGCGTAGGCGCAGTTGGTTATCGACTCCGGACCCTGGTGGGTGTCATAGTCGTTATGCACATTGACGAAGCCCTTTCCCTGAACTCCCTGAGCCATGTCGTAGTTGATATCGACTATGGGCACGCGCACCACGATCGTTACCGGGAAATTCTCGTTTGAGCAAAGAGTGCCAACGTCCCAGGTCAGATTGGAGGATGAAGATGTTGATGGCGCCGGGGAGACTGAAACCAGCTCGACTCCCTTGGGGAGAATATCCCAGAGAGTAATATTATCGAAGCAAGCATTGCAATCAGGGGGGACGAAGAGGTCGATGGTGTAGGTAATTTCTTCGCCTCTATGTACGGCGGGCTTGTCCACGGTCTTGGTCAATGTAAGGTTGCACCCGGTATTTCCGAAGTAATGGCTCGGATCTTCATCAGTGACAGTCTTATTGTCGGGAGTGGTAGTCCTTCCTGTAACGTTGCCTATGTTCGCATACTGACCTGCAACGGCAATACCTGTAGCCTCGTAAATCCAGGTTTCATCTTTGGTCAATATACCGTCCTCGTTGATGTCACCGCTGACATACTTTGGTTCGACGCCGGGCATGTTGTCTGTAACGCTTATGTTGTGGAGAGACACATTCGAGACTGTCGTGACATCGTATCTCCAGGTTACATTTTCGCCTGGCGGTATGATAGGACCGAGTGGCTCATTTGCGTCCTCTCCATTTGTATATTTCTTGATATCGATATCACTGGGTTCGCCGTAGTAGTGGCTCGGATCTTCATCTGTAACATTCTTATTGCTTGGAGTCTTTCCTGTTACGTTGCCGATGTTAGCGTACTGGCCAGGAATGGCAATGCCTTTGGCCTCATAGATCCAGGTCTCATCGGGGGTCAAATTGCCGTCGTTGTTGATGTCACCGCTGACATATTTTGGTTTGACTCCGGGTATGGAATCAGTAACGTTTACGTTGTGGATGGGCACATTCGAGGTAGTCGTGACATTGTACCGCCAGGTTACATTTTCGCTAACCGAGATGTAGGGACCTGTTGGATTATCGGCGTCCTCTCCATTGGTATACTTCTTGATATTTATCGGACCGGATTCGCCGAAGTAGTGGCTCGGATCTTCATCCCAAACTGGCTGATCGAGGGGAGACAATCCTGTGACGTTTCCAATGTTGGCGTACTGGCCTGCAACAGCAGTGCCTTTGGCCTCATAAATCCATGTCTCATCAGAGGTCAAATTGCCGTCCTCGTTGATGTCACCGCTGACATATTTTGGTTTGACGCCGGGTATGGAATCTGTAACGTTTACGTTGTGGATGGGCACATTCGAGGTAGTCGTTACATTGTACCGCCAGGTTACAGTATCGCCTGCCGGTATGTAGGGACCTGTTGGATCATCTGCGTCCTCTCCGTTGGTATACTTTTTGATGTCGATAGACGCGTTGACTTTAAGGTTCGTAAAGTTCTGGTATGTTGCGTTGGTGCAGGTCAGGCTGACTGTTCGTGGTGCTATCACCTGCATCCAGCCGGTTTTGATCGTCTCGGTTACGGTATATGATCCAGGCATTAGACCGCAGAACTCATAGTAGCCTGTGGCGTTGGTCGTGGTCGTGTCAACCTCACCGCTGCTGTTGGTGAGGGTAATAGTCCAGTCACTTAAGCCGAAACCATCACTGCTATTGATCTTGTATCCGCTTATGCACAGCTCTTTCACGTTTGTGAAATTCTGGTTGGTAAGGTTGTTGTTGCAGAGAAGATCAAGATCGAGGACCGGTGACGTTATTGTGTTCCAGCCGGATTTGAGAGTCTCGGTTACGGTATATGATCCGGGCATCAGGCCGCAGAACTCGTAGTAGCCTGTGGCGTTGGTCGTGGTCGAGTCAACCTCACCGCTGCTGTTCGAAAGGACTATGTCCCAGCCGGATAGGCCGGTTTTGCCACAGTCATCCAGCTTGTATCCGCTTATGCACAGCTCTTTCACGTTTGTGAAATTCTGGTTGGTAAGATTGTTGTTGTAGAGAAGATCAAGATCGAGGACCGGTGACGTTATTGTGTTCCAGCCGGGTTTGAGAGTCTCGGTTACGGTATATGATCCGGGCATCAGGCCGCAGAACTCGTAGTAGCCTGTGGCGTTGGTCGTGGTCGAGTCAACCTCACCGCTGC
>JBAQXX010000098.1:0-26570 GCA_049299735.1 Methanothrix sp.
GCAAGGGCCTGCGCCGCCTGAAAACGCCTTTAGCTGGTGTGATCTGCAACTCGCGCGAGGCGGCAGCCGGGCGGGAGAAAGATATTGCGGAGAGATTCGCTGCTGAGCTGAACAGCCGTCTGGTAGCTTTCATCCCCAAAGACGCCATTGTGCAGCAGTGTGAGAGGAGAGCGGTCACTGTGATCGGAGGCGCACCGGACTCTGAGATCGCAGAGGTCTACCGTGCCCTGGCCAGGGAGATCATGTCGGGTGCCGAGCCTAGGGTGCCACAGCCACTTAGCGATGAGAGACTTAGGGAACTCTCCATGGAATGAGCGATAAAATGGATGCAATGAAATGAAGGCTGACTGTCCACGCGTCCTCATCGCTGGCGATCGAAGCTCCAGCGGCAAAACCACCATCGTGGCCGGCCTGCTATCCGCCCTTTGCCGGCGCAGCCTGAAGGTGCAACCATTCAAGGTAGCCATGGACTATATCGACCCCAGCTACCACACCTGGATCACCGGCAGAAGCTGCCGCAATCTGGACGGCTACCTCATGACTGAGGCAGCCGTTAAGGAAATCTACGCCCATGCGGCAGAGGGCGCCGATATAGCGGTTATCGAGGGTGTGCGCGGCCTTTACGAGGGGTACGATGGTGATCTGGGCAGCACTGCGCAGATCGCCAAGCTTCTCCGCACCCCTGTGATCTTCGTGGTCGATGCCAGAAGCATCACGCGAAGTTGCGCGGCGATAGTCAAAGGCTACATGGACTTTGATCCCCAGGTAGAGTTCAAAGGAGTAATTCTCAACAAGGTGGGATCGGAGAGGCACGCCCAAAAAGCGATCAAGGAGATAGAGCGCTACGCAGGCGTGGAAGTGGTGGGAGTCATCCGGCGAAATGAGGAAATGCACCTGGCCATGCGCCACCTGGGCCTGGTGCCCGTGCTGGAAGGCAAGACACGGCACGAGGGCTTCCCGGAACGGGTGGATAAAATCCGCCAGATCGTAGAGGAGGGCCTGAACCTGGACCGTATTCAGGAGATCGCGAAGGAGGCGCCACCTTTGCCGGAGGTCGAGGCGGACCTCTACCGGCAAAATTCATTGGGCCAGGGTCTGCGCATCGGCGTGGCCAGAGATGAGGCATTCAACTTCTATTACCGGGACAACCTGGAGTTGATGGAAAAGGCCGGCGCGAAGGTCGTGCCCTTCAGCCCTGTGCATGACGCCGCGCTGCCACAGGTGGACGGCATCTATATTGGCGGAGGATACCCGGAGCTGTACGCCCGGGAGCTGTCAGAGAATGCGGGCATGCGCCAGGCGCTAGAGCGGGCGCATGAAAGAGACCTTCCCATCTTTGCCGAGTGCGGCGGATTGATGTACCTGGCGCGAGAGATTGAGTGGGATGGCGCATGCCACGAAATGGTCGGTCTCGTGCCGGGAAAGGCGCGGCGCGGCAGCAGGCGCATCGTCAGCTACGTGTACGGTGCGATCACGCGCGACTGCTCTCTAGGAAAAACGGGCAAGGCAATCATGGGGCACGAGTTTCACCACTCCGAGATGCTGATGGATGAATGCGTCAAGTACGCCATTCGCCTGGAGCGAGGAACGGGAATTAAGGACGGCTGGGACGGCATGTGCGAGGGGAATTTGGTGGCCAGCTATACCCACATCCACAGTGCATCTTTCCGGGGATTTCCGGCCAACTTCCTGCTGGCCTGCGATAGCAAAAAGAATATTTGAGGATGGCCCCAAGAGATTTGCATCCGTTTGCGGGCATAGCTATCGGAACGAATCTTATGAAAGCGACCGGCTTGAGAGAAGAATTAGGCGATGTCAAGGCACTGGGAGGGACCCTTCATGCCTCGACTATCACCCACGTTTGCTTCGACGTTCAACGATATAAAGCATGTGCTCGACACGAATCCCGTGACGATCGCAATTCCTATCGGTCCAAACGCCATTGTCCTTTTACCATCTCGGTCCCGCTATAGCCCTCTTTCCCAGATTAGTCAGGCCGGTAGCATATATGCCGTTGGGCAGGCTAATCCCCTCAGTTTCTGTTTCACTTTTGGTCTTGACATATCCCTGCATCTCCAAGACACCCAGGCGTGCTCCAAGCTCTTCAGGATCAAGTTTTACCCGAGAATTAATCTTATCTGCTTTTGGATAGGGAACCTTGAGGTCAGCTATTGCTTTCATGATCTCAAAATCGATAGTGTCCGTTGCTTATCACCCCAGGCAAATCGGAGTGTAACCCGGTTATAGTTATCGTTTCTTGTGATCGGTTGGAAACACTGGAAGAAACCCAAAATTCCGGTTTAGACATGATTGTCTGCAGTTTGTGGCGATATTTCTGTCGAAACGGTTTTATCAGAATATGACCTTATTAAACGCATGGCTATCGAGAGAAGTATTCAGAACTTGATTTTGTTGGTTCTTGCAATAGTAATCGTTGCTTTCCTCTGGAGAACCATGTGGTTCCTGGGCGGATTGGCCATATTCGCAATTTTGGTCTATTTCGTTTACCAGTTGCTCAAAGGCAACCTCTAGTTCGTTCGCGACATCGGCAAAACAAAACGCTTTGCCGACAACCAAAATCATCGGCCCGGCGTCGCAAGCTTGCGTCCGGGAGCGTGCATGCCGGTCGGATTGGGGGTGGGAAGGTAAGGGACTGACGAAGCGGCATTTCAGCGCAAACGATCACTGAAAACGACCTTGCCTTGGATGTATCCAAGATCGCCGTGGACCATAAAGGAATGATTTGAGATGTTAACGAACAGGGAATGTTGCGAATTAGTGGAGAGGATGAGAATTGTGCACAAGTCTATCGGGCAAGTATATTAATAGTTGGCTTTGGATGGCGTGTTATTCTATTCTGATCTTTGTCATCATCTCTGCCAGATCTTCCAGCTTCACAGGCTTGCTTATATAATCATCCATGCCTGCATCAAGGCACCTCTCTTTATCACCTTTGAGTGCATAGGCAGTAATGGCGATTATCTTCGGTTGATCCCCCGACGACCAAAGCTTCCGAATGGCTCGGGTGGTTTCAAAGCCATCCATTTCCGGCATCTGAACATCCATGAAAATTAGGTCATAGGACTGATGCTCCAAGAAACGCAGAACCTCTTTCCCGTTGGCTGCCACATCAGCGTGATAGCCTAGCTTATTTAGCATCTTTAGCATTACCATTTGGTTAACGAGATTATCTTCGGCCAACAATATCCGGAGAGACAGGTTTTGATCCGCCGCCTGGCCGTACTCTCCCTTTGTTTCAGCTTTCATACCAATGACAGGGATGATGGTGGTAGCATCAGCTAATATTGTAAAGTGAAAGGTTGAACCATTGCCTAATTTGCTATCTACCCAGATCCTTCCTCCCATCAATTCCACAAGCTTCTTGCTTATGGCCAGACCAAGTCCGGTGCCTCCGTACCTGCGTGTAGTCGATGAGTCCACCTGTGTGAATGGTTGGAATAGTCTGCTCATATTCTCTTCAGGAATTCCAATCCCGGTATCTTTCACGTCGAAGTGAATCGTATGGCATATGCCATTGAGCCTCTCGCCATAGACGGAGACGGATATCGCACCTTTATCTGTGAATTTAGCTGCGTTGCTGAGTAGATTAGCCAGGATTTGTTGAAGCCTGCCGGGATCGCCAATGATTGCCTGGGGAGTGCTTTTATCGATGGTGTAGGTCAAGGACAGACTTTTCTTAGACGCAATTGTGCGCACAAGATTCAGTGAGTCTTCCACACACTTTTTCAGAACAAATGGCCGAGACTCCAGCTCCACAATTCCGCTATCGACCTTGGAGAAGTCAAGTATATCATTTATGACAGATAATAGCGAGTCACCACTGCTTCTGATTATCTCCAAATTACTACGTTGCTCTAAAGTTAGATCCGTTTCCAGGATAATGTCTGCCAAACCGATGACCGCGTTCATGGGTGTACGTATCTCATGGCTCATATTGGCAAGGAAATCGGACTTGGCTTTTGCAGCAGATTCTGCAATTTCCTTCGCTTTTTTGAGGTCGTCCTCTGAACGTTTTCTGGCTATAGCTCCGCCTATCGAGTCTGCAGCAGCCATAAGAATCGATACTTCAACGCCGCTCCAGGGTCGTTCGGAATGGCAGTCATCGAAAACTATGAAACCCCAGAACTGGCCTTTCATCATTATTGGAACAACCATCAATGATTTTGAGTTCTTGCTCTCCATTAACACTCTTTCCTCATAGGGAAATGTTCGAACCAGGCCTTTGATAGGGTGACCTTCAGACAGCAAATCATACCAACGGGACAAAATCGGATTATATGGGCGGTGCTGCAAATCTGGATCGTCTTTCAGGGATAAAGCAGAATCCTGTGACCATGAATAGAGCAGACCTGTAAAATGCTCACCTTCTTCAGAATCTTGGTTCTTAAAAATATGGATTCGGTCAGCCCCAGTCGTTTCTCCCAGCAGTTCCAGGGTTTGATTTATTGCATGGTCCAGATTGGTTTCGGTTAGAAGGATGCTTGTTGCTACCGAAAGTCCGCCGAGCATGATGTCCTTTTTACGCAGCTCTTCCTCTGCATGCTTTCGCTCGGTTATATCCATGCTGACTCCTACCAAGCCAACCATTTTCGAGTCGATATTATCTAAAATGCCATAGGTGTAGAATGCCTGAAAAATGGTTCCATCCTTGCGTTTGACTGGAAATTCGCCCTCATAATGTCCGGTATCATTTATCTTTATCATCACATCCCGCATGACATCTGTCTGATTCTCGGGGACTACTGTCTCTGAGATATTTTTCCCGATGACTTCTTTTGCAGTCCACTGGTACAATCGTTCCGCGAACTTGTTCCAGTAAGTTATATTTCCATACAGATCCGTCGTAATGATGGCATTATTAACCTGGTCAAGCAGAGATGCCTGAAAAAGCATCTTTTCTTCAGCCAATTTGCGTTCTGTGATTTCGCTGAGGAAATTCAGAGTGGCAGGTCTTCCCTCCCAGTTAATCAGGACCGCAGAAATTTCCAGCCATTTGATTGCACCATCTTTGTCAATGACTCTGAACGCATATGATTTTGGAGCATTCTCGCCATGAAGTCTCCTTAGATGATTACTGACTACAATCTCTCTATCATCGGGATATACAAAATCCACGAACTGCCTTGATGTCAACTCGGTTTCCGGGTAACCTGCAAGTTTAACAAATTGGGGGTTGAAGAATTTGACTTTGCTGTCCTGAACGACTACAATTGCTTCATTAGCATTCTCGAACAACAGACGATACTTTTCCTCTGAGGCCTTTAGTGCTTCTTCTACCTGATTGCTCTTAGATATGTCCACGGTGCCATCATATTGCTTGGGCCGTATATCGCTATGCGAATTGGAGGGGATCTCATTTTTCCAGTCTCCTTTATCATCCTCTGACATGAACCACCCCAAATAATAGCTGAAACTCGAAGTTGTATTACATGCACTTTCAAATAACTAACCCTTGATCGGATCGTAGGAGCTCACGTTAGCCTGAAATCCATAAAAAGTCCACAAATCTCCTGTAAAATAGATATTATCGCGACATGATGTAGTTTGAAGCAAATAAATAACTATAGGTAAATTAGGTGCGGGGGATGGGATTCGAACCCACGAACACCTTCGTGACTGGACCCTGAATCCAGCGCCTTTGACCTGGCTTGGCAACCCCCGCAAAAGAGGCAGCCAATCTCATGCAGTAGTAGTATTTAACAGTATTCGTAAGGATTCCCGGGCACCCGCCTGGAAGCCCTTCCGCCCCGTTCGCCCCGTTCGCCCGCATCCGGGCGTTTTCGGCGTCCTCACGTTCCTGGCAGCTCGATTTGGATCCCGCTCACCAAAGCCGGTGTTGTTTCGTAATTCTCTGTGAACTATGCGCCTTTTGTGGTGGAATTTGTGCAGACGTTAACGTTTTTCATCAACCTCTGATTATCGGCTCCCATGCGCGGCATCTGGATCATACGAGCCTATACCCGCCCAGCGCTGCCCATCTGCATGGTCTGGACTTCCACCTTGCTTCGCACAAGCTCTGCTGGCTGCCCCCTTTTCGAAAGCGCCCCGCCCGCTCACACGTGCGCGCTGGGGCTTTGCCCACCAGCGCCCGTCTTTGCAGCCGATGCTCGCAGTAGCAACGCCGAACGCAGCCACTCCCGCGACGCATAGCCGCGTTCCTGCCGGAACCGCTCCTGGGCGTGCTGCGCGATCAATGAGCGGCAAGAGTCAATTTTCCAGAAAAATAGTATCCCTCAGCTCTTGACCGCCAGCATCCTCTCAATTGACCGGCGCGCCTTCACTGCGATCTCCTCAGGCACTGTGACCTGCGGCTGCAGGGTTTGCAGTGCTCGCAAGACCTTGACCAGGTCTGTCTTCTTCATATTCTGGCAGATGGCTTTCGTGCTGAGCGGATAGAACTCCTTTTCAGGATTCTCCTTCTTCAGCCGGTAGATCATGCCCATCTCCGTGCCGATGATAAACTCCTTGGCAGCACTGGCTTTGGCATGTTTTCCCATTCCTGCCGTGCTGTAGGCGAAATCGGCCTGATCGATGACCTCTGGCCGGCACTCCGGATGCACCAGCACTTCTGCCAGGGGATGCTCCGCCCTGGCGGCCCGCACCTCCTCCGCAGTAAGGTGATCGTGCACATAGCAGTAGCCGTTCCAGGGAATGATCTTCTTATCGGTATGTCGGGCCACATAGGCTGCCAGATTCCTGTCCGGCACAAAGATGACCTCTTTCTCGGACAGTGAGTTTACCACCTGCACGCCATTGGCCGAAGTGCAGCATACATCGCTTTCTGCTTTTATCTCTGCCGTGGAGTTTACGTAGCAAACGACTGCTGCCTGGGGATGGAGGGTTTTGAGATCGCAGAGCTGTTCGGGCGTGATCATGTGGGCCATGGGGCACCAGGCACCCTTCTCCGGCAGAACGACCTTTTTTTGCGGGGAGAGGATGGCCGCAGTCTCAGCCATGAAGTCCACTCCGCAAAAGATAATGACCTCCGAGTCCAGGCGGGCTGCCGCCCGGGAGAGTTCCAGGGAGTCGCCCACCAGGTCGGCTACGTCCTGCACTTGTGGCATCTGGTAGTTATGTGCCAGAATGGTCGCTTGGCGCTCCTTTTTTAGAGCGAGAATCTCTTGTATCATAGTCATAGAATTGGCCCCCCACTATGAGAAACTATTATTTCAATCTATTTAGATCGGTGAGCTTAATATTATTATCATAATTAAGGCAAAATTGATTTAGGCATTGATTCCTTCTACTTTGCCATATCTCGAACTCGCTTCAAGGCCAGCACTGCATCCTCCATCTTGAAGTCGCGCTTCTCCCTCTCCAGGAATTCGCGAAAACGCAGCAACTCCTTTTCCTTCACCAGGCCTGATGCATCAGAAAGCATGCGCTCATATGTCCTATCGGGAAAGTATTGGGCCTGTGCACAATGAAAGAGCCGGTCTTTGCAGGAAGCGCTAATTACGCCCATCTGCCAGGCCAAATCCAAATTGAAGCGAATGTTCACCAGCGGCTCGGAACTGGGCTCATAGGAGAATGGATCGAAGGTGAGGGCCACTTCGTCATCCGAGACCAGGTGGCCGCTCTTGTAGGCCTGGTAAATCTTGCCTATGCCCTCCATGCCGTAAATGTCCAGCTCCGAGGCACGCAAGGCTCCCATGCTCGAAGCGCCCAGGACCTTAGCTCCTGCCTCCAGGGCATAGATTACCTCTTTGTGAGCCACGGAGCATTCCTGAAAGAAGACGCCATCGATGAGCAGAATGATCCCTGCTCCCTCTTTGGCGGCCTGGTAAATGTCGCCCCGCTTGGCAGGAGGCCGGAAGTCTGCCTCCAAAATCTGTTCCGCTTTATCCCGGGAGAGACTTGGCCCGAGGAAGACGATTATTCCTGGCTTTTCTGCTGGCATCTTTGCACCTCTTTCCCACCCTTTCCGGGTCCACCGCAGATATCTCAAGGCCAGGCACAATCACCCTGACCACGGGAAGGCCTATCTCCTCGCGAGTCAAATCCACTACCACTACTCGATCGAGGCCTGCTGCCTCCAGCTTCTTCAGCATGTATTTTATGTCCAGCAGGAAGTCGTCGCTCTCAAAGGATTCAATTTCTGCAAAGCCCTTCTTCTCGGACGATTCAAACCAGTGCTTGTTGAGCCTCTTGGTCCTGTCGTAGCCGATCTGCTTTCTGAAATCTGCCAGGGTTGTATCCTCTCTTGCCCCGTGGATCTGGGTGAGGCGGCTTTGCGCCACCTCGGTGAGAGCGCGAAGCACTGCTACTCCGGCACTGGTGTGCGTGCCCATGCCCGTGGTGAGAAGAGTCGGATCGCGCAGCCGGACATCATCAGCCGCAGCCGCGCAGGTAGGCACGCCAATGTCGCTGGTGATGTCCCTCAAATAGACATCCACCTCAGCGGCCGCAAATTTGTCCAGCAGGCCTTTCGCCTGGCCGTCCTCAATGTCGCTGATTATGGGGCCTGTCCTCCTCGTCGCCTCCACCAGGGCCCAGGCATCTCTTTCTATTACCTCGGCCAGGCCGTGGAATATCGCTTCTTCAATAACGTTGCCGGAGGCCAGGCCACTGGTATTGGTTCTAAAGAGGCGTTTATAATCGGAAGGCAGAGGATGAAAAACCGCATTGGCTGGAACCAATATATCTTCCTCATTCATTATGTCCCAGCCGGAAATCCAGGGGATCATGGCATCCGGCTCTGCTCCGGCGGGCAGGATCAGCTCGCGTGGGTCCAGCGCCCCGTCAAGATGGGTGAAGCAATCAATTTTGAGCTCCCTATCTCTCAATTCGGCCGAATAGCGCTCCAGGCCCTCCATCATAGCCGATACTTTAGCCTCTGTGGGCGTGGCTCCTTTGCCGTTGTAGACGGAGATGGCACCTCTATCTGCCATGGGCCGGATGGAAGAGAAGACAGGTATGCCGATTCGGTCCAGATTGGTAATGTCAGCTACTCTGGTGATCCCGGCGGCGGGCAATTTAGCCTCGGCACGCTTTAGCGTCTCCTCAGGAGGCATTGCCCGGTGGGTATCGTCTTTGTACTTTTTTATGCAGGACGCAAGTCTCATTGCCGAAATCCTAGAGCACCGATGGAATATAAACTCTGCTTCAAATGAAGGGTAATTTGTCCTTCTTTCGGTAAGCCAGGGCCTGGCAGGTCGCGATCAATCGCCCGTCTTCGCCTGTGACGGAAATCTGGCAGGCTGAGATCTTTCGAGATCGATTGATCTCGCGCCCTTCGGCCTGTAAGATTTCTCCGGCAAGAGGGGCACTCAGGTAATTCATATTCGCGCTCAATGCCACAGCCACGGTGCCATGCGAGTTTACGGCCAGCTCGAAGGCGGCATCCACCAGCGAGAAGATGGCAGCACCATGGGTAGTGCCGAAGAGATTGTTCATATTCTCGGAAGTCTTCATCTTGAGAAGGGAGCGGCCCGCCTCAAGCTCTACAATCCTTATGCCGAAGATCCTGGCATAAGGCTCATCTTCAAAGTGCTTCTCTAAAGCTTCCAGGCATTGGTCCAAATCATCATTCCTCTTTTGGGGATTATTCTCGAAACGGTTATATTGGCTACGCTCGATCTATTGGCTTATGCCCAGCTCCTCAGGCAACAAGCCGGAGCCGGTCTCCATTGAGGTGAGCGGTTCTGCGGTGTCCATTGTCCTCACCCAGGGCGCTATCAATATATGGTTTGGAAGAAAATTCGATAAATCACTTATCGCCAAAATTCTCTTGATTATCTCCAAGGTCGATGGAACTGCGGAGCATGAGAAAGAGGTTCTATGCCCTTTCGAGAAGATCAGCGAGTTTGAGAACAACGGTTACATCCTCACCTCCTACGCCCGCAAGAAAGAGAAGTACAGGGCCATATTTGTAGTTCCGTTCTCCAATTCCCGGGCACTGGAGATGTTTGTGGAGTCCATCTCCCTGGAGACGGAGAACGAGGATGTCAAGATCACTCTTTACTGGAGAGGGGGCAGAATCAGAATGAATCTGATAAAAGAGGAGCTGTCCGGGCTCAACTGTTTTGGCACACTCAATGTGATTTATAAGGATGAGCCGGTGGGAGCTGTTAGCTGGAGAGAGGAGCCATGAGATTTGCAAGCTGCACGGAAAGTATTGAGATATCAGGCATAAGGAAATGTTTTGAGGGAGCGGCCCCGGGGTCGGTGAATTTGGGACTGGGCCAGCCCGACTTCGACACGCCGGAGCATATCAAGAAGGCGGCAATTGTGGCTATTGAAAAGGGACTGTGCGGCTATACACCTAACTGTGGTGTACCGGCCCTTCGTGCTGCCATCGCGGAAAAGTTTTGCTCCGAGAACCGGATCAATTGCACTGCAGAGGAGATCATGGTGACCAGTGGGGCCAGCGAGGCTCTATTCCTCGTTATAGCCGCACTGGTCGACCGGGGCGAGGAGGTCCTGATAGGCGATCCGAGTTTCCTGTCCTATGCCGAACTGACCCGCCTGGTAGGCGGTAGGCCCGTCAGCGTTCCTCTCGATGACAGCCTGCGCCTGGCACCAGAGGCCATTTTAGATAGGATAACAGACAAGACGAGACTGATAATAGTAAATTCGCCCTCCAATCCCACGGGTTCGGTGGGAACGCCTCAGCAGATGCGCGCCATTGCCGAAATCGCCGAGGATAGAGGCATCTGGGTGCTCTCTGATGAGGTCTATGAGCATTTCATCTACAAAGGAGAGCATGTCAGCCCGGGCCAGTTCTCAGATAACATCATCACCGTGAATGCCGTCTCCAAGACCTATGCCATGACCGGCTGGAGACTGGGCTATCTGGTGGCCAAAGGCGGCGCGCTCGAGCAACTGCTCAAGATTCATCAGTATGTCCAGGCATGCGCCAGCTCCATCTCTCAGGCGGCAGCAATCGAAGCCATCACCGGGCCGCAGGACTGCGTAGCCCGGATGAGGGATGAATTCAAAGCTCGCCGGGATCTGCTGGTAAAAGGCTTCCGGGAGATGGGCGTGGATATCATTGAGCCTGAAGGCGCTTTCTATCTCTTCCCCAGGGTGGGAGACGGCGACGATGTGGCTGCCCGCCTGGGCAAAGCGGGAGTCATTGCCGTTCCAGGATCTGCCTTTGGGCCGGGCGGAAAAGAGCACATCAGAATCTCTTATGCTGCAGCGCGCTCTCAGCTTGAGGAAGCAATGCGTCGCATGAAAGACATCCTTTAAATAGGAGAGTTGCATTCGTCGCTAGGAGTGATGAAATGAAGGAGCAGGTTGAGGTCAGAGAGCTGAAAGAAGGAAGATACGTTATCATCGACGAAGAGCCCTGCATAATCAAGAGCATATCCCATTCCAAGCCAGGGAAACACGGCAGTGCTAAGGCCAGAGTGGATGCTATCGGCATCTTCGACAACCAGAAGAAGTCCATAGTTCAGCCGGTTACTACCAAGATTTATGTGCCCACTGTAGAGCGCAAGACAGGCCAGGTTCTCTCCATCGGCGACACCTCGGTGCAGCTCATGGATCTGGGAAGCTATGCCACAGTCGACGTTCCCATAACCGCGGATCAGAAGGATAAGATCGAGGAAGGAAAAGAGGTTCCCTATCTCTTCGTCATGGGCAGGAGCAAGCTTGACCTGCGACAATAATCCTTTTTTAAATCCGTAACATGTTCCAAAGGTGCGGTTTTGCCGACGCCGAAGCAGTATTGCAGGATGCGGACTACATCGTAGTGGGGCTTCCCTTCGACGCCACTGCATCTTTTCGATCCGGTTCGCGAGATGGGCCGGATGCCATTCGTCTTGCCTCTTTTAACTTCGAGAGCTATGACTACTATCACGACGTGGATTTGGCCGAACTTGCCATTTGCGATCTTGGCAACATGGATCTTGGCGCAGATCCCGCTTATGCAGACGCGACCATAAAGGATGGAATCGCCCTGCTGCCGAAAGCTGCCGTTCCCATATTTTTAGGAGGAGAGCATTCCATCACACCGCCCATTGTGGGGTGCCTGGCCCGGCGCAAAGCGCCGGGCGGTCTGGGCGTGCTGGTGCTGGACGCGCATCTGGACCTGCGCGCTGAGTTCGGCTGCACCAGTTACAGCCACGCCTGCGCCAGCCGAAGAATACTGGAGAAGAAGGGCGTTTGCGCCTACGCCTCCATCGGCATTCGCAGCGGAAGCCATGAGGAGTTCACATTCGCGAAGGAGAACGAAATCTCTTTTTTTACTGCCCTCGATGTGTTGGAAAAGGGCATCGACGATGTGCTGGACAGGGCTATGGCGAGCCTGAACTGCGAGCGGCTCTACCTGTCCATCGATCTGGATGCCCTCGATCCTGCATTCGCGCCTGCGGTGGGCAACCCGGAGCCCTTTGGCCTCACCTCCTGGGATGTGTTGAGAGTAATTGAGCGCGCTGCGCCGAGGGCAGTGGGACTGGATATAAACGAGCTGACTCCTGCCTACGATCGCGGCGAGACCGCCCTCCTGGCGGCAAGGCTTGTGCGCGTGTTTATTGCGGCAAAGGCGAAAAATCAAATGATCATTTGATAAAGAGGCACAAAATGACCGGTAAATTGATGGAGTATTTCAACAAGCAACCGAGGCTTGGCGTCATAAGCACATCGAGTAAGGATGGGCTGGTTGACTCTGCCGTTTACGGCTCCCCGCAAATGATCGACGAAAAGATAGTCATCGTGGCACTTGCCAGGGGCCGCACCTTTGCCAACCTGCAGGAAAATCCCTTGGCCGTGTTCATGATAATGGAACCGGGGGCTGGAGTTCTCGATTGGAAAGGGATCCGGGTTTACCTGAAGATGCTGGAGTTTGCCGACTCGGGGTCTAAGTTGGAGACGTACAAAAGCCAGATGGCCAGGATTGTAGGCGAGCAGGCGGCAGGGATGATTGCCGTGCTGGCCACCTTCGAGGTAACGGAAGTCCGGCCTCTGATCGACTTTGGGCAGGGCTGGGAGAAGTCAATCTGAAATGAGATTGATCTTTGCCGTTTTCATCCTCCTTCTCGCATCGATGACATCAGCATATTGTCAGCAGACCGCAGAAGGATGGATGAGTGATCTAGATCCTAATCCTGTCGCGTCCTGGATCGACAAAGGCATTGCTCTCGGTGACCAGGGCAAGTACGATGAAGCCATCAAGGCTCTCGACGAGGCCATCGGGCTTGATCCCAATTATGCCTATGCCTGGTACGTCAAAGGCGTTTTTCTCAGGAACCGGGGCATGGCACTCGATAATTCTGACATAAGCCTCGACGGCCAGATCAATTTCGATGAGGCCATGAAATGCTTTGATGAGGCCCTCAGGCTTGATCTCAACCTTACCCAGGCCTGGATCGACAAAGGCGTCGCTTTCCTGGGCCAAGGCGATGCTCTCGCTCGCCTTGGTGTCAATGGCCGAAGCGAGTATGATGACGCTATGAAATGCTTTGATGAGGCTATCAGGCTTGATCCCAACCTTGCCGTGGCTTGGATCGACAAAAGCGTTGCTCTTTATAAATTGGGCCGCGATACAGAGGCGGAAGCTGCCTTTGCCAGAGCTAAGGAGTTGGGGTCTGAAGGCTAATTCCAATCCTTCGTGATTTCTTTGTAACAGGTACAATCGAAGACCCCTTTGGCATCGGTTCCAAAGTCCTTTTTATCGAAGTACATCATGTCGCTCCAGCCTGCATGACAGCATGGCAACCAACTATCCGCTTCATCATCGGTGTCATTGATTTGTGTGAAATTAAATTTCATATTTATTTTTCGGTGCAGATCATATTTGCCCCAGTACCGTTCTTCTCCCTCACTGAGGGCAGGATAGTTCTGGTGTTTGATATCGTACTGAGAATCCCTGAACCGATAGCTAAAATCCGCGATTCCAGTTGTGTTGGCCTCGATTTCGTGACCTAAATATTTCGTGGGCTTGAACTGTGCCAGTTGAATGGAATCATTGGTAGTTAATACTGTGGCATTCATCCTTTTTAGCCAAATAACAGACCTTATTTCCTTTGATAGCTCACGGTTATACAGGAAGTTGGCACCCACAAAGTCTCCATTATTTTCCTCAAAATCTCGGCTATTTATCTGCAATCCGGAATAAGCTAGAGCTCTACTGGATTTTATGAAGACCGGCCAGATCTCATTTTTGTACTCGATTGTGTATAGATCAGTCCCTGCGGGCTTTTCAACTGTGATCTCGATTTCGTCCGGGTAAATAACCGACTTCATCTTTATTTCATCTTCGGATTTGTAGCTCCCTTGAAGAGAGCTTGTCCTCTGCCGAAGGCGCACATCATTAGCTGCAACTTCCTCATAGTAGGATTGGTATGGGCTTAGGATTCTGCCACGAGACTCTATCGGAGATATGTCTACCGGGGATATGTTGCCATTCACGGAGCTTGACAAGTCAAAACTAATATTACTGCTCTGACGATAGATGGACCAGTGAGACGAGTTGGCCGAAACGCTACTCGACCAGTAGACTGCGCAAACGTTTGAACTAAGTGCAAATACTACGATCAATAGCATTGCTAACGGCCAAAGTTTCATATTGTGCCTTACAACGATGATTGTGATAAAGCTTATCATCTATAAACTGCAAATAAAATAATATCCAAGGAAAGAGTTAGGGTGGGATAAAACAAAGATGATTAAAAAAGCTTTATTGTTAACACTTATTGTTTTAATCAGTGTTTCGATAGCTTCTGGTTTAAAACTCACGGCATCGACCGTAAACAATGATGGCAGCTCTGCTATTGAGATGGTCTACGGTGCGCAAACCATTGATACGATCGATCAAAAAATAGAATTGAATGCTGAAGACGGGACGCTATCCAATCATGTATCTGGTACAGGCAGCTTGCCATATAGTTCCATAAACAAGCGTGACTCGAAAGGGAATTCCGCCACGGCTTACAGGAGCATTTATGGCAAATCGGGATATACAAGCTGGAACTATGATTGGTACACCTACACACCATATTCCTCTACAGCGGGATACGGTGTGGGGGCATGGCTGAATTTAAATGTAGCTAATGCCTATAGTTTCACGGGAGGAAGTTACGGTTCTAATTCAGAAGGCGATTACGCAAAAACGGCTGCTTCCGGAAGTTCGCCATCCGGGGTCCCAAAAACATCGGTAAGCAACTTGGATACCTATACAAATGCATTTACAAATGAGGTTTTCTCAAAACTATCCGCAAATCTCGGCAAAGGAGCGAGCAGCATATTTTTCGACGCATCCTCTCGTAACAAAGAGGGTGAATCTGCCTATCAGTATGTTGATGCGTATGGCACCTCCAGCAATCTTGCGATGATATACTATCCTTATATCGATGCCGATGCTAAAAAGACTTATGCGGGTGTTTATGGGAAGACTGATGGCTCATATGGTACAAGCGCCATTTTGCGGACGCACACAGAAAACAAAGCGAAAATGATTGGGCATGAGGGCACATATTATACCGGTGGAGGCGAATTCGGAATCAATATTAAGAATTATCAAAAATTAGCAGGCTCGGTACTGGGTCAGGCATACACCTCCAACGTATTTTTGTATCCGAACACCAACATACCATATTATCGCACTGCATATCTGCTTGATCCCTATCGTCGTGAATGGGTAATCAAGAATGGTTATTCTGATTGGGGGTATAATGCTTTCAATGCATTAATGAATGATGGTCAAGCGGTTACTTATTACAGGGATTCAGCGGTATCTCATTCTCGTGTCGGGGATATGGATGATTATTATGTCTCTGTAATCAGTTCGCATATGGGACCCAATGCGATCGAGGTTACGAGAGCGGCAGATTCTGACCGAGTAGTAAGTGGAAGTGAACTTGCATCGATGTTCACGAATAATCTCCAGGGATTGATATACCTCGATGGATGCCAGTCCTTTAATCCGAGTGCAACCAGTCCGTTAGCTAATGCCGTGAAGGATAAAGAATGGCTGAGTGGTGGTTATACATATTCTGTAAATGCCAAAGGTGACAATCTATTCATGTCAAAATTCTTCAGCTACTTGACTAGTGGGTATTCTGCGAGGACATCCGCATCTAAGGCGTCGAATTATGTATATAACACTCTGAGGGTTAGCATAGTCCCAACCTGGACACCTTCCAGCAACGATTTTTACCTTCTCTGATTCCGATGATCCTGCGCAAGCAGGGTCTAAATTATTTCTTAGAAGATCGGTTCGAGAAGAATCGCAAGATGCAGCTTCATCCAAACCGTGTATTTGATGATCTCAATGAAACCTATTCCGAACACCAAAGCCTTTCCGGTTTGGTGTATTTAAATGTTTGTCAAATTGTTTATCTATTTATCCGCGAATATTATCATAAAACTTAAAGAGGCTCCATTCCATAATACCATTGAATCTGATTGTATTCGAGATAAGTATATATGTGGACATGAGTGAGTAATTAGTTAAGCAAAATTGGAGGAAAAATGACTGCATTAAGGCGCATGACGCATGTATTGATATTATCATATACCTTGATAACTTTCATAAATCCCGTGCTTGGTATTACCGTATATCACGGAACAGACGGAGCATTCTCATCTACCGTATATAATCTCGATACCTCTACTTCCTTGAAGGATGTGAGCACGTTGGGAGACGGCAAGATATCTCAAGTTAGCCAGTTGAGCGGCTCAGGAGTTAATGAAATAAGCTACCTTACATCTGCAAAAGGAAACCGCGTCAATAGTGCGATTAAAAGCTCTGGCGTGCTCAGTGCAACTACGTCGACTACTGCTTCCGGTGAAGTTGCTTATCTCAGCCAGGATGTAGCCGGTAGCGGCGATTTAGCAGCAGTTGTGCAGGGCAAATCAGACTCGACGTCCACTGAGCAGATGAATGCTGTTTTGAACGGCCATACATCTTCCTCGCTGAACGCCTTTGCAGGAAAGGATATCTCAACAAGCGGGCAGAGCACGACGCTTTTTGGTGATGCCGGGGCCACAAGCAGCAGCGCAAACTCCGCAGAAAACAACATGGCGGTGAAAGGCGGATTCTCAGGAAGCGGCGACCTTAATACAGAACTTACCACCATTGCTGCGGAACGCTCAGGAATCTATGGAACAAACTCGTTTAACGGCCAGGAAGTCGTCAATAATAATGTGCTGAAAGGCATAGCTTCCGGCGAACTTTCCGTCTCAGCAGACGGGATTTATGCAGATCGTGATGGTGACCTCGGGACTTACGGAGTTACAGCCACCAACATATTAAATCCATCGCAAAATAAGTTAACGCAAGATAACGGTGTTTTCGCAACGGCTGGCTGGAGATGGGCAAACAACGTAGCAGTTCAATATCAGCTTTCCACAAATTTGATTGGCAGAAGTACTAGTGCTAATGCGAAACTCTGGGCGCGAGAGATCAGCAAAGGTGCTAACGAATGGGATCGCAATACTGCAAAGAATGTTTTTAAGGGTTCAGATACCACGTACACGGCAGGGTCTGCTAATGTCGTTACATTTACTTCAAAAGTGCCTGTTGTAGGGACATATCAAGGCGGGACTGGAGATGGCAAAAATAACTACATAGAAGTTACGAAAGCTGTGACAGGGTCAACCATTGCAGTAACTTGGACCTGGTATTACAACGACATATATGTAACCGGAGCGGACGGCAATAAATACAATAAGGCAGCTGAGTCTGATATATACTTTAATGGGAACCTGAACTGGCGTGTGGCAACTTCTGAGAGCACGGCCACCAATTCCAAATTTGATATCCGCACAATAGCGACTCACGAGGTAGGGCACACTCTTGGCCTTGCCGACCTGTATGGTTCTGGGGATACGAGCAAGACGATGTATGGCTACAACAACGGACAGGTAGATTGGTATCTCAGCAATGCAGACAAATTAGGACTTAGGAGCCTATATGGTCGGTGAGCTGAGGCAAGACTATCATCAGCCGTAGTGTCTAACCTGCAACCCCCTCTTTTTTTCAGATATTGAACGGGAAAGAAATGGTTTGGAAAAGCACAATTCGCAAATGTTTTAGCTATCTCTCCGCCCGCAGATCCCCCAGCGCCCGATCGACCCGGCTACGCCTCCCGACCAGCCGTTCTTCGCCAGCCACAATCCTTTCCAGCCGATCCTTGATCATCCGCTTCGTTTCCGTCGGCGCAGGCCCTCCCGTGTTGGCCCGCAGGGCGACGTTGCTCTTCGGATCCAGTGCCCTCTCCAAGTCCGGTTCGGAAAAGCCGTGCTCGCTGGCGCAATATCCTACCATCTCCCTGGCGATCTGATCCAGCTCTGCCATGTTTGGCCTGCCGCCCTTGGCCGCAATTCGGCCCACGATGCTGTGCGCAGTTCTAAAGGGCATGCCTGTAATTCTGACCAGCGAGTCGGCCAGTTCCGTGGCCGTGGAAAAGCCAGCATCTGAACACGTCTCTAATCGCTCCAGGTTGAACTTGAGGGAGGAGACGCAGCCATCCAGGATGCGCACAGTGCTTCTCGCCCAATCCAAGCCGCGCCAGAGATGGGGCGTGACCTCCTGTAGATCGCGGTTGTAGCTCATGGGAAGGCTCTTGCAGATGGAGAGCGCAGCCATGAGGCTTCCCAAAACCGAGCCTGTCTTGCCGCGAGCCAGCTCTGCTGTGTCCGGGTTCTTCTTCTGGGGCATGATAGAGCTGGTGGAGGCATAGAGGTTGTCCAATTCCAGGTAGCAAAACTCTGAGGTGGACCACAATACCAGCTCCTCGGCCAGGCGGCTCAGGTTTACCATCAAAATAGAGAGGTCTGCCAGCACCTCCAGGATGAAATCACGCGTGGAGACTGCGTCCATGCTGTTTTCCACCAGTCCCTCAAATCCCAAAAGCTGGCCGGTCCTCTGCCGATCGATCTTAAAGCCGGTGGAGGCGAAGGCTGCCGCGCCCAGAGGGCTGTGGTTTACCCGCACGTAAGCATCCTCCAGTCGAGCCAGATCCCGTCCGGCAGCATCGGCATGGGCCAGTAGATGATGGGCGAGAGTGGTAGGTTGGGCATGCTGGGTGTGAGTGAAGCCGGGGATGATTGTCTCGGTGTGCTTTTCCGCCAGCTTGACCAACGTCGCCAGCAAGGAGAGCTGCTCTTGCATCAAATCCAGCATTTGGGCGCGCAGCGCCAGGCGAATGCAGGTGGCCACCTCGTCGTTCCTGGAGCGGCCGGTGTGCATTCTGCCCCCTTCGGGGCCGACACGCGCCAGAACATAAGCCTCAATGGCCTCATGCACATCCTCGCCCGAACCCAACAACTGCGATCCGGCTTGCATGAGATCGTCAAGAGCTGCCATGATCCGGGAGCAGATCGTAGCCGAGATCAGGCCCTGCTCCCTCAGCATTACCAGGTGGGCTCTATCCACCAGCAGATCGGCTTCGAAGATGTGCTCATCTGCCTTTCGGCTGGAAAGAAAGTCCAGTACATCCTGTCTGCATTCTCCCAGACGTTGATCGCGAAACATATCAGCTCATTTAGGTTGTATAGTTAGCGTTTACATTCACATACTCATGGGTCAGATCGCAGCCAAAGCCGCGTGCTTCGGCATTGCCCAGGGCGAGGTCGATATTAATGGTAATAGTATCCCCTTTCATGATCTCTTTGGCCTGATCCAGGACTCCATCCACGATGCGGCCCTTTTCTACCAGCGAGACCTTGAGGCTTTTACCATCCGGGCTCTTTCCCTCCAGGCCCAATGTGATCTTCGTCGGGTCCATCTCAGCTCCTGAGTATCCCACGGCGCAGATGATGCGGCCCCAGTTGGGATCGGCGCCATAGACTGCCGTCTTGACCAGGCTGCTGCGAGCTACCGCTTTGGCAGCCAGGCGGGCGTCCTCAATACTGCGTGCGCCGTGGACCACCGTCTCAAAGTACTTGCTGGCGCCCTCGCCATCTCTGGCCATCATGCGCGCCAGCTCCATGCATACGTACTTCAAGGCTTCGCGGAAATCTTCCTCCAGGCCTTTGACCTTTCCCGTAGACGTGAGGAGCACAGTGTCATTGGTGCTGGTGTCTCCGTCCACCGTGAGCATATTGAAGCTGCCACTCACGGCATCGGCGAGGCATTCGTGCAACACCGAAGATGGAAAATCAGCGTCCGTGTAAAGGAAACAGAGCATGGTTGCCACATTGGGCTCGATCATTCCGGCCCCTTTGACTATGCCTGCCACGCGCAGGCCCTCATGCTCCACAGCAATCTCTTTTACGCGAGTGTCCGTGGTCATGATGGCCCGCTCCGCTTCTGTGCCAGCTTCGCTGTCGCTACGAAGCCTGACTTTGGCCTGATCGAAGAGCCGGGTGATGAGCGGCAGATCCATGTAGCGGCCGATGACGCCAGTGGACGCCACTCCTATCTTCTTATCATCAGTTGCCAGAAAACCGGCTAAAAGTCGGGCCATGGCCCTGGCGTCCTCCAGCCCCCGCGGGCCGGTGTAAGCATTGGCGCAGCCGCTGTTGGCGATGACGCCGTCGAGATGGCCGCCAGCCAAATGTTCGGCCGTGACGTCCAAGGGTGCTGCTCTTACCTTGTTGGTGGTGAACATTCCGGCTGCTGCCCCCGCGGCAGCGATCAGTGCCAGGCCGTATTTTCCCTGACGCACTCCGGAAGCTCGCACGCCAGAAACGGCGCAGATGCCTCCCTCAATCCTCTGCATGCTGCATCCCCAGACCGGATATAATGTCGCCCCTGGTCACGATGCCCACCAGCCGTCCGTCCTCCACCACCGGCAACCGGTTAATGCGGTGGCGGGTCATGATGCCTGCCGCCTCCTCAATTGAATCATCCGGCCCCAAATCATGCAGGTTTTTGCTCATAATATTGCCCACTCTCTTCGTGGGGATCTCCTCCAGGCTGGCATGCATCTTTTCCCACTTTACCAGATCTCGAAATGG
Source organism: Methanothrix sp. (assembly GCA_049299735.1). GTDB lineage: Archaea > Halobacteriota > Methanosarcinia > Methanotrichales > Methanotrichaceae > Methanothrix. The sequence goes on from JBAQXX010000098.1 coordinate 20,872, forward strand.
AATCTCGAAAACCTCGAAGGGGCTGGGAAGCCAGAGACCGCCGTCCTTCTCTTCTACAGATAAGAGGCGCAAAAGGTCCGATTCCGATACAACGCCCACCAGCTTCTCTCCATCCAAAACCGGCATGCCGCTGATCTTATTCTCGCGCAGGAGGCGGGCTGCCTCGCTCACAAAAGCCTCAGCCTGGACTGTGACGGGCTTGACGTTCATAACATCTCTGACTTTCATTTTTTCCACCTAATTTTCACATATTAGTTCAGGGCGCCATGCCTGGGAACCACAGCCCTGTCTTCTCATCAAGGCCAGCCATGAGGTTCATGTTTTGAATGGCCTGGCCAGACGCTCCCTTTACCAGGTTATCTATCGCAGATATGACCACCAGTCGATCGCTATCCTTCTCCGGCTCAAAGCTTATGTCGCAGAAGTTGGAGCCGCGCACCGAGGACAGCTTGGGAATGCCATCCGCCATGCGAACAAAGGGGGCATTCCTGTAAAACTCACGGTAGATCGAAGCTACCTGGCTTTTATCCTGCAGCGTCTCAACGGCGCCGGGGCTGGCGAAGACATGAGCTGTGGTGAGGATGCCCCGCACGGATGGTATGACGTGAGGTGTAAAGTTCACCTTTATGCCAGGCGATAGGCGGGATAGCTCCTGCTTGATCTCTGGAACGTGTCGGTGCGTCGTGAGCTTGTAGGGAATAATATTTTGCGACATATTGGGGTAGTGAGAGGTCACCGTGGGCTCCACACCTGCACCGGAGATGCCTGACTTAGAGTCATAGACCACACGTTCCACCAGACCGGCTTTGGCCAGCGGGGCCACTGCCAAGGTAGCTCCCGTGGGATAGCAGCCGGGATTGCCCACCAGCTTGGCTCGTGCCACCTCGGGATGAAGCTCCGTCAGTCCGAAGACTGCCTCGCGCGGAGCGCGATGCTTTGTGGCATAAGTCTTCTCGAAGACGTCCGTAGGCAATCGGTAGTCCGAAGACAGATCGATGACTCGCGTGCCTGCATCCAGAAGCTCGGGCACCCAGTCCATAGCAGTGCCGTGGGGAACGGCGGTAAAAACAATGTCACAGCGCTCTGCAACCTCTTTGCCACTCAGCGCCTCAAAGCTCTGAGAATAGATGCTCTTTAAGTGAGGATGAACTGTTGTTACGCTCTTTCCTGCCAGCTTTCGGGAGGTGACGGCAACTACCTTGACCTCGGGATGATTTGCAAGGAGGCGCAAGAGCTCCCCACCGGTGTAGCCCGAACCACCGACAATTCCTACATCTATCATAAGGTTCCCCACGAGCTAATGATATAAATTCGCCACGCCCTAGCGGCAAAAGGAGGCGGAAAGCTCAAAGAGGCCACGTGCGGCTTTCTCAATTCTCTCTTTTCCCTCCAGAGATGCCAGCCAGCTCTCCGGAATCCAGGCGGTGCCATGGGCCGCGCCGAAAAGGCAGCCGGAGATGGAAGCTATGGAGTCGGTGTCGCCACCGCAGCTGGCTGCCATGACGAGCGCCTCCTCCGGCTCGAACTTGAGGAAGCAGTAGAAGGCGGCGGGCACGCTCTCCGCGGCCAGGGGGGAGTTTCGGATCAGGCCCAAGGCGTCCTCCTGTTTAATGTTCAAGAGCTCTCCGACCCAGAGAAGCCTTTCTGCAAATTCGGCATCCAGGCGGCTGGCCTGGGAGGCGGCATTCCTCAAGATCATATCTTTAGAAAAGCCGGTCAATGAAAGGGCCACGCCTACGGCGACGGCAACAGCCGCGGCCCGGGCGGCGGCTGCGGTATGGGTGGGAAGGCTCTGCAGGTCGGCGTAGCTCTTCACGATGTTAAGATCCGTGTGGTAGAGAAGGCCCATGGGCGCAGCACGCATGGCAGCACCGCATGTGGGAATAGCCAGGCCCGACTGCTGCCATGGCGTTCCTGCGATCATGCTCTCTACCGCAGAGCGGGTGGCAAAGCCCACCCCCCGGTTGAGCCGCTCGTCTAGCGTCCAGGTCGTGCCCCAGGCGATGAGCTTCTCGGCAAATCTGTCCGGCGAGAAACCGGAGGTTTCAATCAGCGACTCGGCCAAGATCAGCGTCTCTTCCGTGTCATCGGTGAACTGGCCGGCCGAAAGGCCGCTGTGAAAGTGGCCTTCGGGTGCCGACATCATCTCACGAACCATGCCGAATTTAGCTTTGATCTCCAGGGCAGTGTAGCCCTCGGTGGGCATTCCCAGAGCGTCGCCCACGGCCACGCCCAAGAGACAGCCCCGGAAGCGGTCCAACAAATCCATGAGCGGATGGGCGGCGGCATGGGACTAATAACCATCGGGATAGATTTCGGGAAATCGGCCAAAGGATTATTGCTGCTACCTTCCCACTAAGACTCTCGTGGATACTCACCTCAACTCTCACATTAAGGCCTGGGATAAAGACTATGCCAGCCGGGGCCGCCTCTGGGGGGGAGGTGTCAAGAATCTGCCCCTTCTGCCTGTGGGTTCATCCGTCCTGGAGCTGGGCTGCGGCGACGGCAAAACCCTGTCTGCAATGTCCAGCAACTGGAAAATCGTCGCCCTGGATGTCTCCCCTCAGGCACTCCAACTCGCTCGCCGTGCTCGGGCTGATGTCGACCTCATTTTGGCCGATGCCAGTAGTCTGCCCTTGCGGGAGAAGAGATTTGATGCCATCTTCGCCTTCCATGTGGCCGGCCACCTGCTCGCCGCAGACAGAAGCGCTCTCGCTCGCGAGGCGGCGCGCGCTCTCCTGCCCGGAGGACGGCTCTTTTTCCGGGATTTTTGCGAGCTGGATATGCGGGCCGGACAGGGCGAAGAGATGGAACCTGGAACCTTTCGGCGGGGAAGCGGCATTCTCACCCACTACTTCTCGGAAAGCGAGGTGGAGAAGCTTTTCTGCGACCTTCAGCCCATTTCAATTGCCATGCATCGCTGGAAGATGCGCGTAAAAGGAGAGACCCTTGTGCGCGCCGAGGTGGAAGCGGTCTTTATCAAGAGCTGATGTCCGGGAACGAGAACTGGTCGGGCATGAAGTTGGTGGCATCGGCCTTGTAGAGGTCCATCTCCAGGATAGTATACTCAATTTCCTCTCCTACGTCCTTTGTCTCGAAGAGCATGGGGGTGTTGTAGCGATAGTAGCCGTAGACTTTGTCGAACTTCCCTTCTTCTGCATTCCAGCCGTCTCCGATTGTAAAGTAAAGGCCGTATTCTCCATCCTCAATGCCGTCTACCTCAAGCGCATCCATGGCACGCAGGTAGACGGCAAGCTTTGGCTTCACCTTCTTATCAGTAAGCACTGCCACTGTGTCCATGGTCCAGTTGTTGTAGATGACCAGCATGCCGTAGCCGTTCCGGTGCATGTCGCGGATGTAGGTGCCGGTCTCGGGGCGGTCTGTTGACTGCGATACTGACATTGAGCATAATATGAAAATTGCTAATGTAATGGCAAGCATAGGACGCGTCAAGGTAACTGTTTCCGGCCAAGGGTGGCTCAAAAATGAAAAGAATCGCGATAGCCAGGAATTGGTCACGGAGAGGGGGACAGATGGATGTTCAACCCGCTTTGAGAAATTACAGTCGATATTTGGAAGATCGCATGTTGGCTGCATCAACAATAGAATCCTATTTGAATAGAGTTAAGCTTTTCTTAGAATGGGCTGGAACAGACATACCAACCAGCAGCCAATTTGATAACTACTGAGAAATATTGCGCAAAAAAATACACTAGTGTGAAACCCAAGAACACAATTCCATACTGGTTTGACGGATTGGATTTTCTTAAGGTCCATGCGGCGGTTGATGTTGAATCAAAGAGATTGCTCCCTATTAAAATTACAGAGGAAGATACCTCAGATAGTGAGGTGTTGCGCCATTTGTTGAAAGACGTCAATTTTGAGGATGCGTTGGCGGATGGCGCGTATGACACAAAAGACGCATTTGAGGGGCTCTTCTCATCGGGCTTATTAGAGGCATGCCATTATTCGCATTCGCTCCGCTATGTGTTAATATATTAAAATTTTCCGAGACATATACACACATACTTAAATTATCGCCCAACCGTGTCCAGCGAAGTTGGAAGTCATCATGCGCAAAGTCTAATGAAGTAGAAATTCATCCATCCGTTCGCTTTGTTTGAGTGGGGCTTTGATCTTGCTATTTTTGGGCTTGCGAGCTTTTGTGTTCTTCTTTGGCGGCTTTCTTACCTTGCGCAGTGTTTGCTTCTGTGGCACAGAATCTGCCATTGTTGTGCCCTTAGATGCTTCCATACGTGCTTCTGTCTCTCGCAATGAGAATACCATTGCTCGTCCGCGCCGTTCCACGAGGATCTTATCCTCACGACCAAGCCACCCAAGAGCACCATTAACTTCCTCGCGGCTCAGGGATGTACTTTTTACAAGATCGCCGATGTTGCTTGAACCATTTTGATTGAGTGCTTTCCAGACTATACCTGCTTTCATGCCAAATATTGATTCAACAGTTGTTTCCGCCATGCTGTAACAATATGCTTTCCAAGATAATAAGATAACCATACTCAAGCCGGATGATTTAGAAAATAAGATATATCTGAAATCAACAATGATTATACATGAAATATTCCGGACTAGCTATAGTCATCTTCTTGCTATCAGGACTTGCTCTTGCTGCCCCTATGCAACTTCAGATGATTGTCAACAACAATTCGATGCAGTGTGCAAGATTCCTGCCAGGAGATGAGTGCATGTACTGCACCACACCCGATGGCTGGGTGATATTGGGTCCATATACATCCTGCCCAGAAAACTACAAATTGGTTACCGTAAACGGGAACTGCAAAGGCTTCGAGGTCGAGCATTGCTGTACCGAGAAACACACAGGTGCATCAGGAGACTGCCGAAACCTGATAAAGAACGACATAACCAAGGAATGCACTTTTATGACCAATGCCTCAAAAGATACTGTTCCTGATGGGTGGCAGAAGATGTCCGAAAATGCTACCCCCTCTAGTTGGGTATGCCCGTTTGACTACAAGTGGACTACATCCACCGAGACAATTCCATCTACCGTTGTACAATATGGTCACGTCAATGTAGTCTCTGTGAATAACGATGCTGATTTTCAGGTCAGCCATGGCAACTATGCTTCTGGTTGGACCTGGTTAACGCAGCCAGGACAATCTGCAACTTGGATTTTTTATAATTTGCCAACCGATCGAAAGCTGTACATTTATCTTACTTCTCTAGTCACTCGTCCCTCAGGAAACGGTGGAGGCAGTGGATATTCGACGGATGTTAAGTTAACCTATGAAACAAGAACAGGCAGCATGAATGCAACAGTTGCTCTAAAAAACACGCACTCAGAGTTCCAGATGCCTGTGGACACAATGGGTTGGGGCTACCAGACATTTGGCTACTTGATGATCCCTGCTGATAAAATACCGCTAAATGGACGGATTACGATTACCCTTACGAAGTTTCCCAATGCCGAGCATGTGGCAGTGAATAAGGAGTGCTGCACCATTGAGTACCAATAAAAGAAATTGTTGATAAACCACTAATTTTTTAGTACAATCTAGTGATAATTGCCATCGTACGGTTAAATTCAATAAGGTAGCGTGCCGCAATTGCTGTAAAATTCACAGTGGCCCTGTATCCAGATTCTACTCACACCTCTAAGGATAAATACCTATTACCAGTTACCCAATCCTCATTGATATCCATCATGATGCAAACCG
>JBAQXX010000099.1:0-1958 GCA_049299735.1 Methanothrix sp.
GGCTGGTAGGGGTCGCACACCCCGCTCACCCATACCCTGTCGCGCTTCTTGCGGGTGATCTCGCGCCGCCGCAGGTCGGGCGCATTCACCTTCACATCCACAAATTCACCCCAGTGCTCAGCGTGACCCGAATAGCGCTGCATGAAACGCGCGTAGCAGTAAGTGCAGTTATGCGCGCACCCCGTGTAGGGGTTGATCACATACGGGTAGACCTTCGATACGGAGAGGATCGATTTTGCCTGTTTTTCAGTAATGAGCATGAACTTATTTTACCCTTTTGTTGACCAGTTCATTCATGTGGGGGGGGGTAAACCCTTGCGACAGAACTCCGACAGTGCTCAGATAGGTTCACAGAGGATGACGATTTTGTACGTGCTTTGTCGTGCGTGCTTTGTCGGGGCAACCCTTGCGGTTGCCCAAATTGCATCTGCTCCCTCTCACCCGTCTGCGCTTCAAAAGTATTATTTCTTCAACCTAACCCTGCCCTTCCCTAAAGGGAAGGGTAAAAACCACGAACAAACCCCTCACCCGTGTCTGCGACGCCAGCCCTCGTGATTGCAAACCCCACCTGACCCACCTCTCGCGCGAACGGCTCGGGTGTGCAAAAACCGCGATCCCCCATTTACATAAAACGCGTAAATAGGGGAGGAATGGTTTCGATAACTGCGGGTACCCCACTCGCACGGACCGCTCGGGGGCGCAAAGTTCGCGCAATAGAAAACAATTAATTTTCCTATCATACCCCGCTCCGGGCAGGCGCGAGACCTGCCCCTTGTATGATGAAAATGAGTAAGATATAGGGAACGGATAAGGACACGGCAGATCGATCGCCCCTAGGTCAAAGAAGACCGGTGAGTAGCGCGGGTCGTCGTGTCCTTCCACCAAAAGCCCGAACAGTTGCCGGGGCCAATGAGAGCCCGTATCGTGCAAGGTAGGGACCAGTAATGCAAAGTGTGGGGTGAAAATGACAAACATGAAGGATAGTTCAGCATATGTAGGGATTGATGTAAGCAAAGCGCATCTGGACATTGCGGAATGGCCATCTGCGGAGCGTTGGCAGGCTGATAATAACGTGGAAGGAATTGAGCAATTAGTGAAAGAAATAAGCCTTCGAAGCCCAGCTCTGATTGTTTTAGAAGCCACAGGGGGCTTGGAAATGGCTGCGGCAGGAGCCTTAGCAACTGCTGGTTTACCTGTAGCAGTGATCAATCCGCGCCAGGCACGGGACTTTGCAAAATCATTGGGAAAGTTAGCCAAAACTGACAAAATTGATGCCCTTGTTCTCGCTAGATTTGGGGATGCAGTACGACCAGAACCCCGTACCCTGCCTACAGAACAAGCAGTTCAACTTCAGGCACTGATAGTACGCCGCCGACAACTGATTGAAATGTTGGTGGCAGAGAAAAATCGTGTCTATTTGACCCATTGCTCAGTTAAGCCAAGTTTGGAAGAACATATTGCCTGGTTAGAAAACGAATTGAGAGAACTGGATCAGGATCTGAAAGCACAATTACAGCAAAGTCCTATCTGGCGGGAGAAGGACAATCTCCTGCGTTCGGTGCCGGGTGTGGGAGCTGTTACTTCCACCACCTTGTTAGCTGAATTACCCGAATTAGGTTCTCTCAACCGAAAACAGATTGCCGCACTGGTGGGTGTAGCTCCCTTCAATTGTGATAGCGGGAATATGCGTGGCAAACGAGTGATTTGGGGCGGCAGAGCCTGTGTTCGCACCGCACTTTACATGGCCACTATGTCTGCCTGTCGCCATAACCCAATAATCAAAACTCATTATAATCATCTCAAAGAACAGGGAAAAGCATCAAAAGTTGCTCTCATAGCATGTATGCGAAAATTATTGACCATCCTGAATGCCCTTATACATTCTATGACTGCTTGGAATCCCCAGTTGGCTGCCCCCAAACCAGTTTTTACCGCTTGACTTTTATCACAGTTGCTAC
>JBAQXX010000100.1:0-13351 GCA_049299735.1 Methanothrix sp.
ATATTGTAATATTCGACAATCTTGAATCCACATTTATTAACATAGAAGTGAATGTTGCGTTTTTCAAAATACGGCGTGTGAGTTTCCCAAACCCTTGTCTCAGGATACCTTTCCTCAATTGCTCTCCATGCCTTGTATCCAATGCCACGACCATGTTCCTTTGTAGATATATAGAAGAGATCAAGCGAGTTGTGATGTGTTGCTTCATCAATAGCCAGTACAGCGCCGCCGACCTTATTCCCATCTGAGAGGATATGATAGGTTACGGCGCCCGGAGCACTGAAGGATTTCTCGATATCTTCATCAGAAGGAATCATTTCATCTGGGATAGAGCCAAATGCTTCAGTCACAGCTTTAGCAAATGCTTCCTGCAGGTCTCTCTTGAAGCCCAACAGGTCCCCCTTTCCTGCAACCTCGAGTGTTACGCAATATTCTCCGTTATCTTTTTTCAAAGCCTCTACTCCAGTATAACAAACTCCCCTACCCAATATTTGTAGGTGTGTCATGAAGACCTGCCAACGTGAACTCGGTGCGACCAATATGGATATATTCCTATCCTTTAGGGACGGCGTTTAGAACTAATTCCGTCGCACTTGACCTGCCCCCTGCATACCACACCAATCAGTTGGACTGCGGCGGCGAACTGGCGATGGAACCCAGGGTAAGCCCACCGATAATGCCAAGCCTTAGCATTCCGCCGACATCGCCACACTCCGCCTGACCCAAACTGCCCAAGGGTAGAGGATAAACCTCTACGCCCTAAATTGAGGTGATGGCTGATATCTGTCAGCCCGGTCTGTTTGGCCTTGCGCATTTTTAGGGGCACTCACCACAGGCAGGGCAATTGGACTGATCCACCTCCACGAACTCCATCTTCTTCTGATTCAATCTCTTGCCGGCCTCAGAGATGGCGACGCCTATTGCATCATCTGCAGTTATGACATCTCTGACGAGCCATGCACTCTCTAATAGGACATTGAAGTTTGGTATCTAATTTCTGCTTGGAAGATGTAGGATATCTAGCTTTTCAGCCTGTAAAGGAGAAAACATTCCTAGATAGGCTTCTGATGTATTGGTGGGGTCATCAATTATGGGAACTTTTAATGGTAATTTCTGATAATAAAAAGCATAACCGCAAGAGAGTTTTTTAAGAAATTTCCCGAAGTAAAGAAACAGCTTTGGGGAGGGGAATTTTGGAGTGACGGGGGGTATGTCGGAACAGTTGGGGATGAGGTTATGGCCGATACAATTCGGAATTATGTTGAAACACAGGGGACACCTGAAGAGAAGGAAGAATACAAGCAAATGAATTTACTGGATTTCAAATGATTGCAAACAACGAGTACCTGCTTAGCTTCTTGCTGCGGTTGGGACAACGGGCATGTGTATTCGGCTTGGGAAATGCGTCCGCTAGCATAGTACCGTTTCACTTCGGCCTCGCTGTACTCTAGGCAAACTTGGCAGAGCCCAAGTCCTCTGGAATGTCAAGGCGGATCCCGTCTCGTCTGCGGCTTTAACAAGGGCAGGAATCTCCTCCGAGCGATCTCGCATCTCGCTTTCGTCTGCCAACTACCAATAATTTCAGGTCTTGTCCGCCCCTCCTTTCTCCTTCTGCTCCCTAACCAGCCCGCCGTAGGCCACGCCCGCCTCCGTGAGCACTATTTTTCCCTCCGAGATCTCGATCAGCCCGGCGTTCTCCAGACGGTGCAGGTGGTAGTCGAGCATCTTCTCGCCTACGAGGGCAGCAATCTCCGGCACGCTCAAAACCCCTCTGTTCATGAGGATGATCATATTCCTCCTGATGGGGCTTTCCAGGGCGTGATGCACCAGAGCCATCTCCTCCGGTGACTCTGGCTTGGCTTTCTTTCCCATCAACATTTTCAATTCACCTTGGAAAATGGTTTGGCTGCCACTGTGCCCATGGCAGGCAGCTCAAACCGTACTCGCTTGAGAGTGGGGTCTCCATACATGCATAGCTGCATGGTGATTCTCCTCTCGCCGTCTCCTTTTCGCAGGACGACCTCTCTCATCAGTTCATTGAGCGCATCGCCCAGACGGTAGCGGCCCGATGGGCTCTCGCCCTTGATGTAGGGCTCGAACTTGTCTGCGAAGTAGGCAGGCGTTCCCTGGTCGGTGGTGCGTGCCAGGAAGGCTCCCGCTCCGGCTCGGAGGAATTCCGTGGCAAAGGAGGGGCGGTTATCGTAGAGCTGCCCGGTGTTGCAGGAGAAATAGCCGGAGATAATAGGATGATTGCTCTGCAAATCTACATCTGCCATATTTTCCAGATCGAAAATGGGGAGCAGTTCATTGGTAGAGAAGGACACAGGGCTGCCGTGCCCCATGATGAAGATGTAGTCGCTTCCGGACATCAAATTGAACATCTCAGCACGATGGTCGCATTCATCGCACACTCCGTAAGGTGGAGTGGCGTAGCACTGCCCGCAGGTAGGCGCATCATCCCGGCAGGCGTCGCCCAGGCCCGCAGGCGGAGCCGCCCAGCACCTCGTGGACAGAAGCATCTCAGGAATCATGCCAAAGCCCCCTGCCTCGTGAATGTCGCTGGCGCTCTGCAGGGCTGCAGCGATGGCGGAAGAGTCGGCTGCGATGTCCGGCATGCGGCTGACTGCAAATCCTTCATCCACGACGCCGCTCTCGTCAAAGTCGATATACCAGCCGTCCGCCGGCAGGTACCAGGGACTGCCGCCCATGTTGACCACGTCAGGCATGGGCACGATTGCGGTTCCTCCCAGGAGGATGATGTAGCACGGCCCGGTTTCGTCTGTGATGGCCTGCAGCACATCCCTGATCTCTCCCCAGCTCTGCGAGTCGCCCAGCCGCACCCCGTACGCGGCCCTGCACTCATCGGAATCGAGCACAATGTAGCGGGCGGAAAGCCCGTCCTTGCGGCTGACAACTTCAGTATAGCGAAAGACTGCCTCATCAAGCTCGGCAGTCGTGCTCAGGAGAGAAGTGGTAACGAGCAGGACAGTTGTGGGCCGGGCCTTCATATTAATATCCACTACTTTGGATCTCTCGTTAGTGATGGTGACCTCGCGAAAGATGCCGCCTGCGCCCGGAACTCTTTTGGTGTAAGGGGCTCGCACCTCGACTGTGGACGAGCTGGATTGCATGATATAATTGGAATGGGTGGCGATGTAGGTGTACCTGCCCTCGGGCAGGTCCCGGCGGTAGCGCCCACTATCGGATGTGGTCGCCGTCCAGGATTTGCTCTTATCTTCTTTGACAAAGGTTACGCTCGCTCCTTTGATGGGTGCCCGCGTCGCCGCATCCCGCACAATTCCCTCGAAATAGCACGGATAGGTCACGGCCCTGGAGTCCGCTCCGCTATCGGCAAGGGCTGCAGTCGACTGGTCCTTGATCTTTTCTACAGGCGCAGCAAGTGCTCCTGGGATAGACAAAATGAGAATCAAGAATGATAATAGTATTATAGAGCAAATATTTCCATTTTTCATATTTACCAACTCCGAATCTATTGATCTTTATTAATGATTTAAATTTTTTTCGGACAGACAACAGACGCCCTACAGGTCACTAATTCATTTTCGGGATAACGAAACCTTTTTTTAGTGCCAAAATGGCTATGGTAATACTTTGGAGGCGTCAGACTTTACACTCAATTGCACCAGCCGGAAAGAAATGGCAGCAGAGAACGAGGGAGAAATCGCAGCAGCAGATGCTCAGCAGCCGGAGGGCCAAAAGTAATGGCAAAGATCCGCGTACTGGCGGTGGACATCGACGGCACCCTGAGCGACCAGAATCGGGTGCTCTGCCCTGCCGCCCTGAAGGCGCTGCGTAAGCTGAAGGTGCCGATTGTGCTGAGCACGGGCAACACCCACTGCTTTACCAGAACGGTTTGTGTTCTCCTGGGCACGCCTCGCATCTTCATAGCTGAGAATGGAGGCGTGCTGTCCCACTCCGATGATGATATGGAGATCCTGGCGGACCTGAATGTTTGTGAGAATGCCTTCCAAAAGCTGGCAGCAGAGTATCCCCTGCAGAGATACAACTCATCACGCTACCGATTTACCGATATTGCCTTGCAGCGCAACTTCGATGTATCAGCCGCAGCCAGGCGCGTCCAGGAGCTGGGTCTGCCTGTGGAGATCATTGACACCACCTACGCCGTGCACATCAAAGACAAGCGGGTCGATAAGGGCACGGGTCTGGTCCGCATTGCCGAGCGCATGAAAATCGATCTGTCCGGGTTTGCCGCCATCGGCGACAGCAAAAGCGACCTGCCCATGTACCGGCTGGCCGGCTTTCGCGCCTCAGTTGGCAACGCCATCCCTGAGTTGAAGCAGATATCCGACTACGTAGCAAAGGCCGAATACGGAAACGGCTTTGCTGAAATCATAGATTATATGAACGAAAAAGGGATGTTCTAATTTTGATGCTGATGAATGAAACATTTTCCTGCAACCAAAAGGCCCCGTTGAACCAAGAAGAAGCCGGCGTCGAATATCGAGACGGCATCTCTGTGCACGATATCAGCTATGCAGGCCTAAAAGAAGGACGGATCAGAGCTTATCTGGTTGTGCCTCCTGGAAAAGGCCCTTTCGCTGGCGTCATCTTCGTGCACCCAGGTCCCGGAAGCAGATCTTCTTTCTTGGATGAGGCTCTAGCTCTGGCAAAGGCCGACGCTGCCTGCCTGCTCATTGATGCACCATGGGCCAACGGACCTGAATTTGGAAAAAGAGCCAGCGGACGGCCGGAAGATGTGCGTGACTGGTTCATCGAGATTGCCAATGATCTCCTCCGCGCCGTTGATCTGATCTCTTCGCTGCCGAATGTGGACACAAATCGGATAGCATTCGTCGGCCACAGTCTCGGCGCTCTTTTTGGTGGGATACTGTCCGGTGTGGACAAGAGGATAAAAGCCAGCGTGCTGATGGCGGGAGTGGGAAGCTTCACCGATGTGGCCCTTCTGAACATGCCCACCCTTACGGGGGGCGAGTTGGAAAAATACAAAAAGATCATGGAACCGATCGACCCTCTGCGCTACATAAAAAATGCCGCACATTCAGCCCTGTTCTTCCAATTCGGTCGCACGGATGTCTTCTTTCCCATGCAGAAATTCCTGGAGTATTATGAAGCAGGAAGCGAGCCCAAATCCATTCGATGGTATAATGCAGACCATTACAGTATCAATGAAGTGGGACGGTCCGATCGAATAGAATGGATTCAGGGCTTTTTGCTCTGATCGCTGGCCAATTTGTGAAGTATTGCAGCCCAGTTGTTCTCACAGATGATCCACCAGCCCAGGGTCTCCTTGGCAAAAACGCGCGCTGCCGGGCAGAAGGCATCGACGGCCAGGTTGCAGGTCATCTCCAGGAGGGGCGGATGAAGTGGGTATTTGGTGCAGGTAAGGGGTCTGATCTCATAGATGCTGCACCCTTTCTTTTCCTTATCATAGAACGGACAGGGCTGTTTCAGCACCCATGCTCGCAGAGCCTTTTCGTACCGGCAGAGGGCTTTTAGTCTCTTTCTTCCTACGCTGCCCGCAATCCTTTCAAAATCCTCTTTATCTAGGTATAGGCCGGCTCCAGGTGTATAGCAGCATCTGCCGCATTGCTGGCATTGGAAACGTTCCCAAAAGAGCCCCACCCCGGCATCGGAGCCCTCTCGCTCGTCTCGGGCGGGCAGTGGCAGGGAGATGTCGAAGGGAACCTTCTCGCCCTGGTCGATCTTGACAATCTGCTCCTCCTTTTTTAAAACTGACCAGTGAGGCCGCAAACGGAGAAGCTCAACATGTCTGCCCTGTCGCTTGTCTTCGACGCAGGAGGAGAAACAGAGCTGGTGGCAGAGACGGCGCACATGGACAATTTTTTCACTACTGCGGCTCATATCATATTCCATTGCAAATCTTCTTCGATATCCCGATCACTTTCGCCCCGCGCGGCTTCACCTTATTATCCGCCGCTTTCCTTTGTTGTTCTATCCGATAATTAACAGCTTCGTAATAATACCGCAATAGGTGATATAGATGTCTAAGAACCCAGAATTTGCAAAATACGGCTCCGACATTGCCCGCCATCAGGATGCCATTCGCTCTGCTAATGAGGATCTGATCAAGCTCTCCCAGAGGTTTGGGCGCATGATGCCCAAGCTCTCCAAGCTGGACTCTTCAGCCATTCTCACCTGGTTTGGCCTTTACAATAAGATCAAGGATAAGGCCAAAAAGGCAGATGATGAACTGGCGAACCTCGCTAACGAGCAAGCTGCCGCAAATCCGGTTCTGCAACTGCAGATAAATTACTACTATTCACAAAGTCAGCGGCTTTACTTTAAGGTGGAGGTCATGGATGACATCATCAGCGGCATGATGGAGGACCTCTTGGAGAACGGCAGCTTCGAGGAGGCGCAAAAGCAGGAGATGCGCACTGCACTAGATGAAACCATGGAAAAAAGTATGCATCAATCCATGGCGGCACCCGTCCCTGCCTGAGCGCTACCGGTCCGGGTGATTTGCCCCATCTCCTCGGTCCGGCAGCACCTGGGCAGTCGAGCGGAAGCGCTACTCATGAGGCATTATTGCTGCATCCGCAAATATTCTTTTTTTCCGGAGTTTTCGCCTCACCTGCATCATTAGAGCTCTGGGGCGAGATCATTTTGCAGTAGCCCATCCACCAGTCCATTATCCGGGTATGAGAGGGCATACCCAGGAAGCAGCCAGTAAATCGGAAATATCCGGGCACTCCTCCTAGATTAATGCCGTCGCCATTTCCAGTTGTATCCACGATGTGGTATTTTGTGTCGCCGGGCAGAAGCACCAGATTGAAAGCATGGCCGGGATGATCGCCCACAAGAGGCAGATCAAAGGCCGTGCTGGATGTGCTGAAGGCCTCGCTCTTGTTATAGCCGGCTTTCCGGAGCATTGTGGTTAAGGCCGCTGAGTAATCGCTGCAAACGCCCGTCTGCAGAATATTCACAGTGGCATGGGTGGGAAACAACCCCAGGACGGCACTGTTTTCGCTCATATTCGTGTCCGAATGCCAGGCAGATACGCCACTCTCCTCCGGTCGGCAGGAGAGTTTTGATACATTTTCATTATAGCCGTCCATAAAAGTGCAAGTTCCAGCCAGGCTGGAGCCGCACATGCGTGTGCACTCAGGATAGCCGGAGCAGCAGGTCTTGAAGAGCGCATAGCCCTGCATATACCGTGCATCCGGCCCAAAGGAGTTGATGATGAAAATGCCGCGACACTTTTTCCGGTCGCCTCCCGATCGGTTGCAGGCATCGGAGCAGGCGGAATTGGCCAGAGGAGTCCCATCGCAGCAGTCCACTGCTTCCGCTACAATCCAGTCCAGGCTTGGATGGCAGACCTCCATCTCCTGGCACCTCTCCGGCGCATCAGGCCAGATGTCTTGGCAGGGGGTGTCGGGTGGATAATACTTCGGCCTGGGATCAACCCTGCCGCAAACCCATGGCTCGGCTATGGCGATTTCTACATAGGCAACGGAGGAAATGCCGCTGCCGTTTGTGACTGCAAGGGTGATATTATGCCATCCGGAGCTGAGATTTTCTTTCTTGAATGATTCGTTCCTGCCGATGATGCCGTCCCGGCTCGACGTCCATACGTAGTGCAGTGGCCCTTTGCTGCAAGCATCAGCCGAAAAGAGCACAGTCTCGCCGCGTGGGAAGGTGTGCACATCTCCCGGAGAGCGAATTTTCGCCATGAGATTGCTATTCAAATCGCTGTCATTCTGCCATGTCTGCTCCTGCGTTCCGTTTTCGCTCTGCCCGGATTTGGCTAACGTTTCCGCAGTTGCCGGACCGGCAGGCCCTGGAAGGTAAACCAGCGCTGATATGGCGAGGACGATCAATGCCAGGCAGAGAAGGGCATAGAGAAGGTGGACCCACCTACGGCTTTTCCCACGAGTGAGCAGAGGCCAGCTGAAATGCCCCGAAATGAATAGGAGCATGGCGCTAAAGAGGAATAAAACCCCTGAGATGGACCAGGTCTTCCAGCCGTAAGGAAGCAGGGTTATGGCCGCCTGTGCGAGGGCAAAGCCAAATAGTCCGGCAAAGATAAAAAGAATTGGAGCAGCATCCTTGCGGCGGTGCAAAGCCGCCCATGTTATCGCTGCAATTACTATGACAATAGCGCAGGCCGTCCACTCCCGATAGACTGCCAGTGCGGCAAAAATACAGAGAGAAAACAGGCCGCCAAGGATGAGAAGTGCCCGCTCGGACCTATCGCTGGGCCAGGCCAAAGCCGCGGCAAATGTGCCTTGCAGCCCCAGCTGAATGATGAGAAAGCCGCCCGCTGCCTGGGAGAAGAAATAATCAAACTTCCCCGGCCGTCCGAGCGAAGGCAAAGCAAATATGAGAAATATGCATCCGACGGCTATGCCAGCTATTCCGGCGAGCAGCCCCGCCAGTGCGGAGATCTTCCCAGTAGTGCGATTCTTATCATCAGCCGGCATGCGGCGTATTTGCTGCATCCTGGGAAGTTAAGAATTTCGATACGTATTTGATAGGGAATGAAGATATGACGAATCGAGAATTCGATTCTCCTTGCATGATTTTTGAACAATGCCCGGTCTGCAAAGAGAGACTGTACTCGCAGGAGGTTGTGAGGAGATTCGAGCAGATCTGGGCCAAGCTGGAGCGCCAGGAAACCGAGGAATTCAGGGCGAGACGGTATTCAGCCCTGGAACGCGCCGAAAATGGCTGTCACCTGAGACAATTGCTGCATCATTTGCCAAAGCAATAGATGCAATGAGTTCATCAAAGTCACCGATTGCCTCTCCTCGCCTTCTCAGTTCGGCAGACAGTTCTCCGAACATCTCGTAGGCGTCTTCATCTATGGTGAGGATGACGAACGCATCGAGCAGCTTCTTGACTTTTTCCAATCCCGCCTCCGACTTGCAGGGGCTGTAAACACCCTTGTAAAGCTCCAGTACATTTATCTGCGTCGTGCATAACGTCTCGCTCGTTTCCTCCAGCTCCTGGATCTTTCTCAAAGCTGCTTGCTTTCTGTGAAGCGCATCGATCAGGACGGATGTGTCGATTATGATCATTACACATCAACGTTGCGCAGTTTGGCCTGGCGCATCTCAATGGATGCAACCTCAATTCTATCCGCCAGCTCGTCATCTCTGCCTATCTCGTCCAGGATCTCGGAGAGCTTTCTTTTGGCAGGGAAATTATGGAGAATGGCTTCAGAAAAGCTCTGATTCTCACCCTTCCGGCTTTTCAGGCGCTCGTATGCCTCTTCGGTTATGGTGATGGTCTTGGTGGACATTAGCAATGTACGTGTATTTACTTGTATATCTGATTTTCTGTGCCGAGGTCTGCCTGCATTGTGTAGTGAGACTGTACTACGCAGGAGGTCATGAGGAGATTCGAGCAGATCAATGCCAAGCTGGAGCGCCAGGAAACCGAGGAGTTCAGGGCGATCGGAGTCTCGTACCAGGTGGCGTAGTTTCATAGAACGATAGTGAACCTTATTTAGCTATCCTGAAATATTGCTTCTGGAATATTCACCGTAGGAGGCAAGACCACGGGCCAGGAGCCAACCATCACATTATCCATAAATAAATCAGGAGAGCGTCCCAATACCACTTATCTCTTTCATATCCTGCTCGATGAAAAAGCTCTTACCAGCAACCAGAGCCTTTCCCTGCCGGACTCTCGGACCATGCGTGAGATCTCCCGCAGCTTTGGCGCTCTTTTCGAGCAGGGCTGCGGGCCGGAAAAAGATGCTGACGCCCAGCGAGCCCTGGGAGCGCAGCTCTTCGACCTCTGGCTGGCAACGTCTTGGGAAAAGATAACGGCTGCAGTTCCCGTTGGATCTTTGCGATTCCTGGTCATCGCCTCGGATATCTCTGAGATCTTAAACCTCCCATGGGAGCTCTTGCTTCCTCCAGATAGTGATTTCCTGGGCATCAATCCACTCTTTCGCATCCGCCGCTTTCCCTCCACCGTCAAGCAGATGGCTCCCTTCATAGGCGAGCTGCGCCCCCGGCCCCTGCGCCTGCTCTTCATGGCCAGCGCCCCAACGGATCAGCCCACTCTGGACTACGAAAGGGAGGAAGAGGCGCTATTCCGTGCTGTTTACGGTCAGGATGTAGCCTTTGATTCCTGCGACCTGGGCACCTTTGAGGAACTCAAGGAGAAGGTGAGCAAGTTTCAGCCCCACATAGTCCACCTGACCGGCCACGGTGCAGTCCTGGATGGCCAGGGCCGCTTTGCCTTTGAGAAAGAAGATGGCACCGCCGATTTCGTCCCTTCGGAAGAACTGCGCCGGTTCCTGTCCGGTTCGGGCGTGCAGTGCGTCTTTGTGAGCGGCTGCCAGTCGGGCAAAGCTCCGCGGGAGGCGTTGGCAGGCATCTGCCAGAGCCTGGTGGGTGCAAAGGTGCCCCTGGCCGTGGGCTGGGCGGCCTCCATCGCCGACGACCTGGCCACCAATTTTGCCCGTACATTTTACAAAACGCTCAAAGACGGCCTGCCGGTGGACCGGGCTCTTCTTCTGGCTCGTCAGGAAGCCTGGAAGGTTTGCCAGAAGAGTGGCGATCCATCCTGGACCCTGCCCGTTATCTATTCCTCCACCAATCAGGTCCAGATCTTCGATCCCGACAAGCCACCAGAAATTTTGAATCGGCAAAACAATATTCTGGATGCCCTGCCTGGCATGAAAGAGGGCTACGCTGAGCACTTTGTCGGTCGCAGGCGCGAGCAGCAGCGGCTTTTGCCTGCTTTGCGCAGTGGAGATCTGCAGGTCGTGATCATCATGGGCCTGGGAGGCAGCGGCAAGAGCACTCTGGCCACCAGATTGGCTCGCAAGCTGGAGACAAGCGGCTTCATCCTCATCCCTGTCACCAGCTCCAAAGAGAATCCTTTGAACTCGGCGCGTCTCCTGCAGGCTTTTGGCGATGCCTTCCGTGAGGCGGCCAGGATGCACAGGTCTGAAGGTGCGACACAAAAGGCAAACAGGCTGGATGCGTTGGTTCATGATTTTAAAAATCCCGTACTATCGGTTGAGGATCGATTGCATGATGCAGTAGCCGCTCTAAATGTTGGGCGCTTCCTCTTGCTCCTCGATAACTTTGAGTCAAACATGGACGAGGCTGACCGGCACATCCTGGACTCCGAGATATCTGGATTCTATCAGCACCTGCTCGAAAGTCTGTCGGGAAGCTCTCGGGCTATTATTACTACCAGATATCCACCATCGGATGCGCCAGTTCTTCCGCCCAAGGCCCACTTGGAGAGTCTGGGCGACTTCCCAGAATCCTCTTTCCTCAAGATCCTGCAACGTGATCCTGAGGTAGAGCGACGCATTCGATCTGGGGAGCTGCCCATGTCGCTCTTGAGGGAGCTTTACGGGAAGTTCGGCGGCACGCCTCGCTTTCTTCTTCAGATCCGTGAGGTCGTCAAAGAGATGGATGCAGAATTATTGGAGGCGGAGCTGGCTAAAGTGGAGCTGCCCGCGGGCACAGAGCCGGGCGAGCTTCAGAAATTACGGGACAAATACTTTGCAGCCATCTTCACTGAGCGGCTTTACGGCTACCTCAGTCCCGAGTCGCAAAAGGCTCTCTGCCGGTCGGCAGTTTACGGTGTCCCTGTAACCCTGGAGGGCCTGAAAGCCGTCGCCGGGGAGCCCCTGGACCGAGTGCAGGCGTTCGCTCGAAGCTGGCGGGACCGGGCCTTTGCCTACCAGGAGAACGGAAAATCTAAGGAACCACTCTGGATCGTTTACGGTCTCCTACGGGTCTGGCTGCTGGCCAAGCTCTCCCCCGAAGTGCGAAAGGATGTCCACAAGGCAGCAGGTGATTTCCTGGTCGAGATGAACCAGCAAGACCGTAAGAGCGATCTTTGTCTCTCCGGGATGGATTGTTTGATTGAAGCGCGGTCCCAGTATTTGCAGGCGAAGGAACTCGAACTCGCCAGAATTGTGACAGATCCTCTGTCAGGTTTCCTTGTGCGAATCGGATTTTATGATGGTGTGAGGCAGCTTAATGTTGAGTTGCTGAATTATGAAAGTGATCCCACTCCGATGGTCTGGATAGCGAGAACCTATTTAGATCAAGGGGAGTATGATTCGGCCCGAGTCTGGTATCAACGTTGCATCGATGCTTCTGTCGGCTCGAATCAAGAAGAAGTCGGAGTCGCCTTGCATGGCATGGCGACGATCGACCTGAGGAAGGGCGACTATGAAGCAGCGCGGGAAAACTTTGAAAAGGTCTTGAAAAACATGCAGCAGATCAGCAACCGAGAGGGTGAAGCTGCGACTTGGAACAATCTGGCCTCTATCGATCTAAAAAAGGGTGACTACAAAACGGCGCGGGAAAACTTCGGGAGGACAATAAAAATCGTGCAGCAGATCGGTGACCGGGTAGGCGAAGCAGCGATCTTGCATAATCTGGCCTCTATCGACCTGGAAAAGAGCGACTACGAAGCGGCGCGGGAAAACTTCGGGAAGGCCATGAAAATCAGGCAGCAGATCGGCGACCGAGCAGGTGAAGCTGCAAACTGGTATGCTCTTGCCTCCATCGATTTTTACACAGGGAATTACGAAACGGCGCGGGAAAACTTCTGGAAGAGCATGAAAATCAGTCAGCAGATCGGCGACCAGGAAGGCGAAGCTAAGACTTTCTACCAGCTCGGCTTGCTTGCGGGGGAGCAAGGCAGGTTACAGGAGGGGCTTAATTTGGTGGCCCTTTCTAACGTCATGCTTTCTTCCATAAGCGATGCAGATGCCAAAATTGCCTTTGAAACCTTCTCCGGCATGGCCTCGGAGCTCAGATACACTCAGGAGCAATTCGACACCCTCATGAAAGAAGTAGCCGATGCTTACCGGAAGGACCGCGGCCAGAGCCTTCTCGACGCCGCCTTCCCCAAGGCCTGACTTCGCCCGGCTTTCCCTGCTTTCGAGATCGCTCCTCTACCTCTCCAAACCTTTTTATATCACCACTATGTTCAGAGTAGGGAAACCTGATGACCGGACAGCGCGAGAGAGCCATCCTTATCCCGTCCTCTCTCACCATGGAGAGTAGGGATTCGCGTGTCAACACGCTCAAGGTTGGCCAAATCGCCCGGGCAGCAGCGGTCTTCCAATATAACCGCATCGTGATCTATCGCGATCCCGAGCGCAATGACTCGCGGTTTATTTCAATGGTGCTGCGCTACATGGAAACGCCGCAGTACCTGCGAAGGATGCTCATCCCGCGCCGGGAGGAGCTATGCCATGTTGGAATGCTGCCGCCGCTACGTACGGCTCATCATCCCATCAACTCAAAATCAGAATCGCTCAAGATTGGCGAGTTTCGCGTCGGAGCAGTCGTTGAAAGCGTCGGATCTGATAGCGGCGTCTGGGTGGAAATCG
>JBAQXX010000101.1:0-43210 GCA_049299735.1 Methanothrix sp.
GCAGGAGCCCGACCGCGCCCTTCCCAGCGCCACGGATTTCTGCCGACGACTGCCGCACCCCACGCGCCCGCACGCCAGCAAGCGCGCTCCCGCGGGTGGGCGGGGGCCGACGGGGCATCCTCTACAGGGACCCGGAGATATGCCAATCACGGACTCCAGACCACGATTCCATCCACTCGCTCAAAATCCCGATCTCTGCTGGCGATATCCCCGATATGGGCCCGCCTCATCGCAGATAGATGGAGTGCATCCGTCAAGACCGCTGATAAACTCATTGAACTTATCGACTGCATCATAGCACAGATGGGCAAAATGACCATTTGCTTTTATCTTGTTCCTCACAGTATCTCTATTTTCGGTATCTAAAATCGTCATTCCCCTTTGAATGAGCAGAATATAAGAGACCTCGTTTAGGACGGCAGGCGTTGTAATCGCAGCTACATCTTGCAGCTCGACTCGCTCTAAGAAATCGGAGGCCTCCCGGCTAAATTCGATGTTTGGAAGCGCGTAGTCAAGAAATATATTGGCGTCGATGAAAATAGGATGTTGAGATGAATACTCAGATAGATTCAATCTCGCCACTCTCTTCCCAATCATGCTCTAGGTCTTTGATGAGCTTTTCATCATATTTGGTGATCCCCATGAAACCATAATACTGCCGGGTCTTGGTTTTTGGCCGGATCACAATCTCGCGACCTCTGGTTAAAATTTCGATATTTTCTGTGCCTAGCTTTGTGAGAAGGCTATTTGGAATAAGGAGACCACCATCAACCATTACGGCTTCAGTCATATTATCAGTACTCGCCTTAGGCTATAAGGATTTCGAAATATGACGACCTAGTTGCTGGCGCATGTTACCTGTCTTGAGACAGCGCTCACCGTTGACAACGATCACGCCCATTTTGATCGCTCCTGCCTGGAATCCCGGCGACCCTTGCAGCATGGAGCCGTGCTCCCGACCTCGGGCCTGTTGCCGCCTGGCTGTTAGGCTTCTCCCAAAGCCGTCCCACGAGCGCGAGCAGTGCCATCCGGGCGTGCGAGGGTGTAGTGCGTTGGCTGGTGAGAGAGAAATGTCTTTGGCGCTCGGTTCAAAGTGCAATGGCATTCTTAGCTTTTACAGAGGAAAATATTATTGCAGTCAAAAGAAAAAGAGATATTTTCAGCTTTCACATTTATCGTCCATATAAATGTAGTACCGAAGTGGATCGGCGTCATCAATGTAGAAGCCTGCAAAGTTCTGGACGTTCCATTCAAAGTCGCTATGGAAAGACTGTGGTCTTCAAGAATATCGCGAATGAGGGCTGCTCATCTCATGAGCTTTTCCGGAGCGATCCAGTGCTCGCCCTCGCTGTCATGCACGATGCACCCGCCGCCCTTCCTGGCCTCACCCCTTTCGAAGTCCCGGTATCTTTCCAGAAGAGCGATGGCCTCCTGGATCTCAAAGAGGTGGCGCATAATGAGCTGCTCTGCCATCTTATCCGCCTCGTCGGACTCCATCCTGCCACCCAGCCCCCGGCACTCCGAGCACATCAATTCGCAGTTATCTAAATAGAAGGGGTAGGTGCCACAGAGCATGGGCCGGTCGGGATAGACTGAGCATCGGCCGTTTTGATAAAACCGGCAGGATTCACCCTCTTTTTTCAGCCTCCACTCCAGGGTATGAAAGCAGCCAGCTTTGTCCCACTCGCCTTCCTTTGGAGGGACCACAACCTCCAGCCACTCCAGACCCGTGGCTACAATGAGCTGCCTTATCTCATTAGGGAAGACGACAACGCTGTTGTCCTCTCCCCGGCAGCATTCCCCGCACTTTTGGCAGCGAAATCCGATATTTCTTATTCGAGCGGCCAGCTTTGTCGGGGATAGCTTTTTCGCTGCCAGAAAAGCCTCCTTAAGCCCGGCAATCCTATCCTGGGGATCTGATCTCCCGACTCGATCTTCTCTTTCCACTCGATCCTCTCACTCCACCTGAGTCCCTCGTCTTCCGCTCATCCCTTGCATAGAGCAATAAAATTGTCCAAAAGCTCCTGGCCGTGCTCGGTGTGCACAACCTCGGGATGCCACTGCACGCCATACAGCGGCCTTGTCAGGTGCTTCATGGCCTCGATCTCGCAGACATTCGACCGGGCCAGGATCTCAAAGCCATCGGGAAGCTCCGACACCTGATCCATGTGCGAGGCCCAGGTCTTGAAATTGGCCGGCAGGCCCTTCAAGATATCGTCTTCCTTGAGAACCTGCACATTCACCTCAGCATAGCCGCCCATGTTGCCGGCAACCACTTTTCCCCCGAAGGTGGTGCCCATGAGCTGCAGGCCGAGACAAATTCCCAGAATGGGGATATCAAGATCCCTCAGATAATCCGCGCAGCGCCCGGCACGCTCCAATGCAGGACCGCCACCCAGGATGAGGCCGTTGGCGTCGATCTTCTCAGGCGGCGTCTGGTTGGAGATGAGGTCCGTATCCACCTTATCCCGGATGGCGCGCCGAATAAGGTGATTGAACTGTCCATAGTTGTTGACTACAAGTATTCGCATTGCTCCATCTTGGTGCGTATTATAATGATAAATTTTTTGGCGAAAGCTTAGAGTACAAATTTATAGGAAAATGATCCTAAGGTATATGTATGATACAACCTTTTGATAGTACACTGATTGGAGAAGCACTGGTAGGAGAGGGGCCGGAGATCGCCCATATCGATCTCGTAATTGGGCCCAAAGGCAGCTACGTAGAGCAGGCATTTGTCAGTGCCCTGGCTTCGCCCGCGAAGGGACATACTCCTTTGCTGGCGGTCTTAGAGCCCAACCTGCCTGCCAAGCCTGCCACCCTCATGGTAAACAAGGTCACCATCAAAGGCGCCGGACAGGCCGTACTCATATTCGGCCCAGCCCAGGCGGCTGTGGCCAAGGCAGTAATGGACTGCGTGGCGGAAGGGACCCTGCCCCATGAGCTGGCTGAAGAACTGATGATAATCGTATCCTTGTTCATTGAGTGGGATGCAAAAGACAAGAAAAAGGTCTACGAATATAACTATTTGGCCACAAAGCTGGCCATCGAGCGTGCTGTATCCAGGAATCCCAAGGTATCGGAAATACTAGCCAAGAAAGACTCTGCAAAGCATCCTTTTGCCTAGACGAAATTCAAAGCGTTCTGCAGACGAGGTGCTGAAAGCTAAAGACGGTGCAACAGCGCCTCGTCGCTGAGAAGATTCACAGAGGATTCATATGAAATTGCCAATTGTTGCATAGCGCTAACAAGTCATCAATGTGAAAAAAAGGTTCATAAACGTCGGATCTAAATTTTGGTTACGAAATTTTCAGGCGTGAGTGGGATAGTGTGAAAGAGGAGAGTGAGGATATGCAAAAACCGAATAGCAAGTGCAAAAATGAGACCAGTTTCATGCGCAAGTACAGGGATGTATTCCTCGTCTTTGCAGTGTTAATGATAACAGGAGTGCTCTTGGCCATTTCAGCCTCAGCACAAGCAGATGACTTCAACCAGCAGCCTACGCTCACCGCTCTTGAGAGCGATAAATCCAGCCCTCAGGAAGCAGGTAGCTCCATAAAATGGACGGCCAAAGCAGAGGACCCGGAAAATGATCTCATGTCCTTCGTTTTCCGGCTAAAAGGGCCATCTACAAGAGACGTATGGAAGCCGGTAAACTCAGATCCCTCCGACAATACCTGGAAATGGGATACTAATTCAGAAGATGCCGGAAATTACCAGATAAGCGTCTCGGTTAGGGATGAAACGCATGCCGGCCCCCAATTCACGCCGGACGAGAAAATAGTTGAATTTACATTGACGGGACCCCAGGCACCTGCAGAAACTCAGGCAGAGCCAACTGCTGAGCTTTTGCCCGTTGTGACGGCCCCAGAGCAAACCTACGTACCACCCGCAGAAGAGCAGCAACCCGCTTCGCAGGAACAGGTAACGCAGCCGCAGGAAATAGAGCCCGCAAATCTGGCCCCAGTCATGACCAGCTTGACACCGGTTCCAGCCAGCCCCCAGGAAGCCGGAATAGCCGTGACCTGGGAAGCAGTAGCCAGTGACCAGGAAAGCGACAGATTGCAGTTCCTGTTCCTGCTGGACGATCAGCCTGTAACCGATTGGCAATATCAAAATCAATGGACCTGGGCAACCTCTACCAACGAAATTGGATCACACCGTGTAGAGGCAAAAGTCAGGGATGGGACACATAATACGGATGGCGATTCGTCCCAGATAGCAAGCTTCATCATAAACAAGCCCAATGAGAAACCAGTAATATCCGATTTGTCCGCAGATAAGGCCAGTCCTCAGGAGACGGGAAGCATCGTGACCTGGACGGCCAAAGCTTCTGACGCCGAGACTAATCCAATTTCATATAGGTTTTTTTTAAATGGAATTCCAGCAACCGATTGGCAGTCCCGCAACAAATGGGCCTGGACAGCAGCCGAGGGCGAAGCTCAGGTAGAAGTTCAGGTGAGAGATGGCAAACATGCCGAGCAAGACGGATTTGACGACAGCAAGAGTGCGACGTTCATCATATTGCCGCCCAACCGGAAACCTGCCATCATTAATTTTAGTCCGGACAAGCTCAGCCCCCAGGAGACCGGTTCGACTATCATTTGGACTATAGAATCCATGGATGCCGATGGTGATCCCCTGCAATTCCAGTTCTCCTTAGATAGACAGGTAATGCAGGACTGGTCGGACAGCCCGGTCTGGAGCTGGACTGCGACCAAAGAGCAGGTCGGACAGCATGCCATCGAGGCCAAGGTCAAGGATGAAATGCATAATGCGAAAGGAGACAGCTCCAGCAGCGCCAACTTCGAGATTGTTCTTCCGCCTAACAACGCTCCGGTCATGAGCAGCCTGACGGCGGACAAAGAGAGCCCGCAGGTTACAGGAACCGTGATAACCTGGACGGCTGCAGCATCCGATGTCGAGACTGATCCCCTGCAATTCCAGTTCTCCTTAGATGGACAGTTAATGCAGGACTGGTCGGACAGCCAGGTCTGGAGCTGGACTGCGACCAAAGAGCAGGTCGGACAGCATGCCATCGAGGCCAAGGTAAGAGATGGAAAGCATAATCAGGACGGAGACAGCTCCAGCAGCGCCAACTTCGAGATTGTTCTTCCGCCTAACAACGCTCCGGTCATGAGCAGCCTGACGGCGGACAAAGAGAGCCCGCAGGTTACAGGAACAACCGTAACCTGGACGGCGGATGCATCTGACGTCGAGACCGATCCAATGAGCTATCGCTTCCTGGTCAACGATACACCAGCCACCGACTGGCTACCAGAGAATACGTTTGTCTGGACGGCCATAGAGCCCGGCACCAGCCGGGTCCTGGTACAGGTAAAGGACGGCCTCCATGAGGGAGCGCAGGGCGAGGGCGGCAACATGAGCCACGAATTTTCCATAGTTGCTCCGGCGCCCGAAATAAAGCCTGAACAGGTGCCTGTGCAAACCGAGGTCGTGCCAGCCGAAGTCGTACCGGCCAAGCTCAATGAATCGCCAGCACTTGACGGTCTGACTGCAGATAGTGTTAGCCCGCAACTATTGGGAACAACAGTCACCTGGACGGCCCAGGCCAGCGATCTTGAATCCGATACGATATCTTATCGCTTCCTGGTCAACGATACACCAGCCACCGACTGGCTACCAGAGAATACGTTTGCCTGGACAGCCATAGAGCCCGGCACCAGCCGGATCCTGGTACAGGTAAAGGACGGCCTGCATGATGAAGCGCAGGGCGAGGGCGGCAACATGAGCCACGAATTTTCCATAGTTGCTCCGGCTCCCGAAATAAGGCCAGAACAAGAGCCGGCTGCGGCTACGAATGCAACCGTGCCGCAAGAGAATAAGACGGAACCCGCGGCGACTGTTCCGGAGAACGTGGCGCCTCCCGTGACAGAGAACATAACCACACCCGTAGCACCGGAAAATGTAACGCCGCAGCTGCCGGTCAATGAGACAGAAGCGGTGATGATTGCCCCGGAGACAGTTGTGCCTCCTGCGGCTGTAGAGAACATAACCACACCCATAGCACCGGAAAATGTAACGCCGCAGCTGCCGGTCAATGAAACGAAGCCCGCAGAACCAGTGATTCCCGCGGCCGTGAACCAGACACCAGTCTTGAATTCTCTGACCGCGGATGTCACCAGCCCCCAGATTCCCGGCACTACCATAACCTGGACTGCCAACGCCACTGATGCAGATCAAGACCAGCTGTCCTTCCGGTTCTTTAATCGTGGACCGGCAACCAGTGGAGCCTGGCAGTCTGTGACTGAGTGGAGCGGCGACAATACCTGGACCCAAACAACATCCTCTGCAAATGCAGGTGAAAATCAGGTCAAGGCTCAGGTAAGGGATGGCAAGCACGCTGGTGAGGATGGCTTTGACAGCGAGCTGTCTGCATTCATCACCCTCAGTGAGCCTGCTCGGAACATCTCCGGCACGGCCTTTGAGGACAAGAACAACAATGGCGCCAAGGACGAAGGCGAGGCCTTGTCCGGCTGGACAATCAGTCTTGCTGGAACAGATAGTGAGATCAGCGCCTTAACTCGTGAGGACGGATCCTACCGCTTCGAGCAACTTAAAGCGGGAAGCTACACAGTCAGCGAGACATTGCCCTCCGGTTGGAAAGCCGTCACTCCCGAGAGCGGATCATATATTGTGGATCTGAAGGATGCGGATGCCACAGAGAGGAACTTTGTCAATAAGCTATCATCCTATAGCATTTCCGGCATAAAGTATAACGACCTTGACGGCAACGGAGCAAACGATGGCGAGCCCGGAATGGAGAACTGGAAGATCATGCTCTCCGGCACAACTCTGGACAATGAGGCCGTGCAAAAGGAATCTACAACCGCAAAAGACGGATCTTACAAGTTTGAGACCCTCCAGCCCGGCACCTACACCATCACTGAGGTCGAGCAGTCCGGCTGGGCCAGGACCGCGCCTCTTGAGGGATCCTATTCGGTTGTGCTTGCGGATGCCGATGTTACAGACAAAGACTTCGGCAACCATGGATCATGGTCCATCTCCGGAACCTGCTTCAACGACCTGGATGGTAATGGCGTAAAAGATGGAAATGATACTTCTCTGGCCGGCTGGAACGTTCAGCTTGCAGAAGGCGGCAATTTCATCAACGCCACTACCACCGGCCAGGACGGATCCTACGCCTTCAAGAACCTTGCACCAGGCAAATACACGGTAAGCCAGGGCTCTTTGGAAGGCTGGACTCAGACTCTGCCGAAGGGATCTTACAGCGTCGATCTGTTGGATGCGGACGTCTCCGGAAAGGATTTCGGCAACAAGGGCAACCTGTCCATCACGGGCAAGAAGTTCTATGATGCCAACGGCAATGGAGTGCAAGACGAGGACGAGCCGGGCCTTCCCGGACAGGAAGTCAAGCTGGTAGAGAACGGTAAAGAGCTCGCCACAGTGACCACGGGCCAGGACGGCACCTATACCTTCAGCAACCTGGTGCCGGGAACCTACGAGGTGGATGACCCCATTCTGGTCACAGTGACAACGCAGATCCATGTCGTGGTGAATGTTCCGTCAGTCAGCCCCAACGTAATCTCGGGAATGAAGTTCAACGATCTGAACGGCAATGGAGTAAAGGACACGGGAGAGACCGGAGTACCTAATTGGGGAATCGATCTGGTATATGTGGTACCGGGACCGGCTCCTGATATCCTGCTGGCACAGGTCGATACAGATGCCAACGGGGCCTACAAGTTTGTAAACGTCCCGCCCGGCAACTACGAGGTCAAAGAGCTGGCTAGACAGGGCTGGACTGCAACCACACCCACAGTACGCTCTGTTCACATCCCAGGCAGCTCCAGCAACCAAAACTTCGGCAACAAGCTGGCCACACAGCCATCTATGAGCTCGATCCTTGGATTGAAGTTCAACGACCTCAACGGAAATGGTGCCAAGGATAGCGGCGAGCCAGGGCTCTCCGGCTGGACCATCCAGCTTATGAATACAACGAGCCTGGCCGTGATCAGTACCACAAACACAGCATCGGACGGCTCCTATGCCTTCCTGAACATAACTCCTGCAAACTACGTCGTGAGCGAGGTAGCAAAGCCCGGCTGGACTCAGACCAAGCCGACTGCTGGTCCAGGTGGACAGGTTTACTCCTTTGCTCTGGCCGCAGGAGAGAACAAGCAGGGAATCGACTTTGGCAATCGCAACAATAACCTGCCGCCCACCAATCCCACGCTGGTCTCAAACCTGGCCAGTCCGCGGATGGCGGGCACGCCTGTAATCTGGACCGCGGGAGCTACTGATCCAGAAGGAGATCCCCTGCAGTTCAGATTCATCGTGCGCGGACCGACGCCGTCCCCCGCAGTGAGGGCCGACACCGGATACTCCCCGAGCAACGTCTGGACATGGAGCACCGTCGGGTATGCGCCGGGAGCCTATCAGATAGAGGTCTGGATAAGAGACGGCAATCACGCAGGACCGGCAGGCTTCGACATCAAGAAGACGGTTTCCTTCTCACTTGCCAGCGCCAACCAGCCGCCACGAGTCAACATGCTGTTCTCCGATAGGCCGGCTCCTCAGTATGCAGGAAGCTGGATTAAATGGACTGCACTTGCCTTTGATCAGGAGGGCGGTCCCCTGCAGTACAAGTTCTATCTGCGCGGGCCTTCTACCAACGGATTCTGGATGGACCAGACCGGCTGGGGCCATAACAACCGTTGGATCTGGAGAACCAATCCCATGGATGTTGGCTACAGCGAGGTGCTGGTGGCAGTTCGAGACGGCAGTCATGCCGGACCGGGAGGCTCAGACGATTACGAAATAGCTTCCTATGCGATCGTCAACCTGAACCAGCCGCCGGTTATCACCGGCCTGGCCAGCAATGTGTTTAGCCCGCAGCCCATTGGTGCCACAGTCTGGTGGAGGGCATCCGCCATGGACCTGGAGGGCAATTCCGTGTTCTACAGGTACTGGGTAAAGGGACCGGCAACTGGCGGATTGTGGAGGCTGGCGCGGGATTGGTCCACCGACCCGACCTATGTATGGCCCACCTCACCTTCTGATGCAGGAACAAGCGAGATTCAGGTACAAGTGAGAGACGGACTGCACTCCAGCCCGTCCGGATGGGATGACGATGCTGGGGCCCTGTTCACTGTGCTGCGGCAAAACCAGCCGCCTGCTCTCATCTCCCTGAAGACGGACAAGCCCAGCGCCCAGATAGCAGGCACGCCCATAAAGTGGATGGCAATAGCCTCAGATCCGGATAGAGAACCGGTATTCTACAGATTCTGGCTGAAGGGCCCGTCGACTGGCAATGCCTGGAAGGTAACGCAGGACTGGTCGACAAAGAACCAGTGGACATGGGCCAGTTCCGGCTACGATGGCGGGGCTTATACCGTCTACGTTTATGCTCGGGACGGAAAGCACAATCCTGCAACCGGTTACGATAGTGCACTGGGAGCAGCGTATCTGCTCACACCCAATCAGCTGCCCAGGCTGACGGCACTGACTCCCGATAAAAAGAGCCCAAAGAGCGTTGGATCGGAGGTGAAATGGACGGCAAAAGCGTCTGATGCCAATAAAGATCCGATACTCTACCGGTTCTGGCTGAAGGGCCCGTCGACAAGCAATGCCTGGGAGGTAGTGCAAGACTGGTCGACAAAGAACCAGTGGACCTGGAAAAATTCCGGCAGCGATAGCGGAGAGTACACAGTCTTTGTCTATGTTCGGGACGGATTGCATAGTCCTGTAACGGGTTACGATAGCGCACTGGGAGCATCGTATATGCTCACACCTAATGAGCCGCCCAAGCTGACGGCTCTTGCGCCCGACAAGAAGAGTCCGCAGAGTGCAGGAACTGCCGTGAAATGGACAGCAACGGCCAATGATGTCAATAAAGATCCGATACTCTACCGGTTCTGGCTGAATGGCCCTACCACAGGCAACGCCTGGGAAATCGTAGCAGACTGGTCGACAAAGAACCAGTGGACTTGGACCAATGCACCAACTGATGCCGGCAGCTACAGGGTTTTTGTCTACGCCCGAGACGGTAAGCACGCCCCGGCAACCGGCTACGACAGCGCGATAGGCCAGGACTATGCGCTTCTAAATCAGGTGGTGAGCAAGGTGGTCGTTGTAAAGAGATAGCGAGATAGACCATGATGAATGGAAGCGTAGCGCAAAGATATACTTGAGATGGGCAAAAGATCCTGCTCATCTCATCTCTTTTGTTAATGTTGCTATTGCCAGATCGGGCTCGTCTGTGAGAGTTTATCCCAATGGCCATCTGGCAGACACCTTGAAGGGCAATAGGTTTAAATCCAACGGATGTCTGGGGGAGAATCTATGATGAAATATACGATTGCTTTAGCTGTGCTCTTAATGCTGGCCGGAACCGGCCTGGCAACGATGTGGCTTTACGATGATCCCACGTTCTTCCAGATGAACTACCCGACAAAGGCAGCCACCTTCACTGCTGCAGATATATCTATTCTGGAAATCTTAGATGCTCCCTATTTCCCGCTTCTTGGCCAGAGCTTCTACTCCAATGCCATTCCCGTTAAACTCAGCAACAATACCAATACCATCCAGATAGGCAGCAAGGCTCCCGCATCCATGTCTCCTGTCCAGGTAACCTTCGGCGGACACCTGGAAGATAACCTTAAGTATGCTCAGAGCAAGTCCTCACTGAAGATCGGTTCGCAAGGTTCCTGGGGCACCTTAAATACTCCGGGTGTGCTTTAGGTGAACTGGGCGGCCAGAACAGTTCCGAGCGCACAAAATTTTTATTTCATTTCATTTGATTCTCGGACGATTAGAGTCACCAGGGTTATGGCGATAGCCAATAGAGTGAATGCATAGACGCAGCCGTCAACTCCATGCAGATCCGCAGTCAATCCCGCAATAAGCGGCCCGATCACCACACCGCTCATGCGAGCTGTATTAAAGATGCCGTAAACCTCTCCCCTTCGGACGGCGCTGGTGGTGTCAGCGATAAGCGCTGCGGCTGCCGGACTTGCCATGCCAAGCCCCATTCCGAGGCCCGCGAAAAGGAATGTGACGGAGATCATGGCATCCGCCCGGAGGAGAAAGGCAAAACTGACTGCCCCCACCAGGCAGCCGGTGAAGATGAGTTTTTTTCTTGTCCCTCGGTCGGCCTGGCGGCCAAAGTAGATATTAAAAAGGGCTGTGCTGCCTCCATAAACCAGGTAGATTATTCCCACATCCGTAGCGTTAAAGCCCAGGCTGGCTGCGAAACCGGGCAGCATGATAAAGTTGAAGCCGCCCACAACACCCGTCCAGAGGACGACAGAGGAGCAGGCAAGAAAAGTGAGAAGATAGCCGGGAGCAATAAGCGGCTCCTTTCCTCTTGAAGGAAGATGGCCCATATTTACTCTTATATTCTCAGGCTCTTTTACCCGGAAATAGACAACAAAAAACGATGTTGCTCCCAGAAGAGCCCACAGATAAAATGGAGAATTCAGGCCGAGAAAATCATAGAGCACTCCGCCGATGAGAGGACCTAAGGCTAACGCGGAGAAGAACGCGGCGTTGTACCGGCCCATGGCCGCACCTCTGTTTTTCGCTTCTGCCTGATCTATAATCAGTGCCATGGCAATGGGCCAGACGGCTGATGCCCCAAGTCCCCCCAAAGCCCTGATGAAGAGGAGGGAATTGGCGCTCTTCGCATAGATGTAAAAGAGCGGAAGAAAGGAGAATGTGGCCAGTCCCAGGAGCAAGATCTTCTTTCGTCCCATCTGATCGGATAGGCGGCCTATGGGTATCTGGGTGAGAAGCTGCACCGCTCCGTAGATGGAGACAATAAATCCAAGCATGGTGTAGGATGCACCTAGATCCATGACATAGCGAGGAAAGAATGGCGCAACCAGGGAGAATCCCAGGACGGCGACGAAGACGGCCAGATAAAGGGGCACAAGCGTGCCGGTATCTTTGAGTGTGGGCATTAATCTCTAGAACTTCAGCTCCATGCCAAGTATCGTCTGAGTATAAGTCACTCCATTGATCTCTCTTATGCTCAGAACAGCCCGGTTTAGGTCGGATATGCCCTCCACATCAGCTATTGCGATGAAGTCCCGCTCTCCGTAGACCGGTACAACCTCTCGAATACCTTTGATGCCTTCCAGGCAATCGTGGACCGCCTTTTCCGTTCCCGGCTCAACGTTTATCATTATGAAGCCTTTCAAGATCCATCCCCCAAAAATTATGCGTTAAGATGCAGAAAGCAACCCTGCATTTATTCTCTTTTGATAATATCACTCTTTCCCCTGAAGATCTCTCTGAAGAGCTCTCTGATGGGCTATCTCCGGAGGGGCTCTCTCCTGAGGAACAGGGATGCCCCTCTGCTCCATCAGGCCCTTTATCATCTCGATTTCATCTTCCAAGCGCTTCAAAGGCATTGCCTCCCGAGCCAGGAAAAGGCAACTCAATGCCTCCTCGAGCCGACCTAATGCTGTCAGCACTGCGGCAGTGGATTCCATGTCAAATGCATCGCCCCCTTTTTGGAGCACACAGTCGTAAACAGCAAGCGCCTCTTCCAGCCTCTTTTGGTTTCTCAGCAAAAAGCCCTTGTTCCTCAGAGCATCCAGATTTTCGGGGTCGATGACCAGGCATCGATCGTAGCTTTGCATGGCCTCTTCTAAGCGGCCAAGGCCATAGAGGGCCACACCTCGGTTGTTCCAGACTTCCGGGATCTTCTCGTCCATATCCTGCACTCGCTCGAAGATCTCCAAAGCCTCATCAAACTTCTTCTGCTTGACCTTATCCATGCCTCTGTTCAGCAGCACCTTCTCTTTGCTGTTCATAGCCGCCTCACATATATCCCTGGATAGCTGCCGACTCGCTGCCCTTCTCTGCAATTGCGGGACCCAATGAGACCGATCCCGGCCTCTTGATCTCTCCAAAGACCTTCTCGTAGTCCTTGATATGCTCTACCAGCCAGTTGGCCAGTTCCTTCGCCGCCAGGGGTGAGAGAATGATCTCCGTATCGATCTTTCTCTCCATGACTGTCATGCTCTTGCCGTCCTCGACTAGCGTCTTTGGCGAGTCGTTGTAAAAGGCAATGCGAAAATCGTAGGGACTGTGGCCTCCGATCGCGCCTATGGCATAGATCTGCCTGAAATCGGAGCTTTTCGAGATCTCCACTTTAACTTCCATGCATGCTGGATAGGGCTCCAGCTTAAAAAAGATGATGATATCGAAATGTATTTAGATGACTTAGCTTCTTGTGTTGCCGATACTATGATTGGGGTCTTAGGGTTAGAAGACGGTACAAGGGTGGAAGGTACCGGTTTTGGTGCGCCCGGCACGGTCTCGGGTGAACTGGTCTTTACTACCGTTATGTCCGGATATGAAGAGGCATTAACAGACCCATCTTACCACGGACAGATGCTCATGTTCACATATCCTCTACAGGGAAATTACGGCATAAGCGGCGAGGATTTTCAATCCGACAAGATGTGGCCGCGCGCCATGGTCAGCCGGGAATACTGGGATCGTCCAACACATCATCGTAATGCAAAAACGCTCAATCGGTTCCTTATTGATGAGGGCAAGCCCGGACTATGCGGCGTGGATACCCGCATGCTCACTTTGAAGGTAAGAGAGCTTGGCGTGATGAGAGCCGCGCTCGCCGTTGGCGAAAAAAGAGACGTGCAAGACCTGGATGTAGTGGCAATGGCCCGGTCCCAGGCCGATATCTCTGCGCAAAATCTGCTGGGGGATGTGACATGCAAATCAGCTTACCGCATCGAGGGCCATGGTCCCCGCATGACGGTACTAGATTTAGGCATTAAGAGGAATATTCTAAAAAGCCTCTCCTGCCGCGGATTCGATATAACCGTGCTTCCCGCCCATGCCAGCATCTCTGAGATAGAGGCGGCAAGGCCGCAGGCACTCTTTGTCTCCAATGGACCCGGCGATCCCGAAAGAGCTACGCAGGCCATCTCTGCCGTCCGACATTATGCTGGACAGATTCCCGTATTTGGAATATGCCTGGGGCATCAGATAATATCCCTGGGCCTGGGTGCCCAGACCTTCAAACTCAAATTCGGCCATCATGGCGGCAATCAGCCCGTCAAAGACCTGGAAAAGAAGATCGTCTACATCACCTCTCAGAACCACAACTTTGCCGTCCGGCCCGGCTCTGTGGAGGGCACGGACCTGGAGATCACCCAGCTAAATGCCAACGACGGCACAGTCGAAGGCATAAAGAGCGACAAGCTCAATGTTCTGGCTGTCCAGTACCATCCCGAAGCTCACCCCGGACCGCTCTGCACGGAAGATCCATTCTTTGGAGCGGTCTTGAGAATAATGAATAACGTGACAGGCGAATCTGGGAGGCGATAGCGATGCCCAAAAGAAATGATATTCATAAGGTCCTTCTCATCGGCTCGGGGCCCATTCAGATTGGTCAGGCTGCAGAATTTGATTTCTCCGGTTCTCAGGCCTGCAAATCCCTGCGCGAAGAGGGAATCGAGGTCGTCTTGGTCAACTCCAATCCGGCTACTATCATGACCGATCCAAACACCGCCGACAAGGTCTACATTGAGCCTCTGGTGCCGGAAATTGTGGCCAAGATCATCGAGAAGGAGAGGCCGGATGGAATTATCGCCGGCATCGGCGGCCAGACGGGCCTGAACATCACATCCGAGCTGTCGGAGATGGGCGTTCTCAATAAATTCCATGTCGAGGTTTTGGGAACGTCTGTCAAGGCCATTCAGGAGGCAGAGGATCGCGACCTCTTCAAGAAGGCCATGCAGCGAGTGGGCGAGCCCGTGCCGAAGAGCAGAGCGGTCAACACCCTGGACGAGGCCCTGGCGGTCATGGGGGAGCTGGGACTGCCGCTGGTAGTTCGGCCCGCCTACACATTGGGCGGCTCTGGCGGAGGCATTGCCAGCACTCGCGAGGAGCTGCTCTCCATCTGCGAGCTGGGGCTGAAGAGGTCTCGCATCAGCCAGGTACTGCTGGAAGAGAGCCTCGGAGGCTGGACTGAGCTGGAGTACGAGGTGATGAGGGACTCGAACAATACCTGCATCACCATCTGCAACATGGAGAACATGGATCCCATGGGCATCCACACAGGCGAGTCTATCGTCGTTACGCCCATCCAGACTCTGTCCGATAGGGAGATTCAGATGCTGCGAAGCGCCGCCATCAACATCATCCGAACTTTGGAAATTGAGGGCGGCTGCAACATCCAGTTCGCATTTAAGAACGGAGAGTACCGGGTCATAGAGGTCAATCCCCGCGTCTCCCGCTCTTCTGCCCTCGCCTCCAAGGCCACCGGCTACCCAATTGCCAGGGTCACCGCCAAGATTGCCATCGGCATGACGCTCGATGAGATCAGAAACGATGTGACCAAAGAGACGCCCGCCTCCTTCGAGCCCACCGTGGATTATGTGGTGATCAAGATTCCCCGCTGGCCGTTCGACAAGTTCGTCAAGGCCAACAAAACCCTCACCACTGCCATGAAATCCACTGGCGAGGTTATGGCAATTGGACGCAGCTACGAGGAGGCTCTCATGAAGGCTATTCGTTCCCTGGATATCGATAAAGATCTGGGGTATGCGGGAAAGTACACCACCTGGACGGATGAGGAGATCAGAAACCTCCTGGAAAATCCCACTGACGAACGGCTCTTTGCTATCTACCAGGCCTTGAAGAGAGGCATGTCTTCGGAGGAGATCTCAAAGATCACAGGCATTGAGCCTTACTTCCTCTACAGGATGGAGAACATCATCGCCATGGAGGAGGAGATCAGAGCCGGGCTGAATGCACAGGTTCTGAGGAAGGCCAAGCGCACCGGCTTTACCGATAAGCAGATAGCCGACATCGTGGGCAAAAGCCGGGAAGAGATAACCGATATGCGAATATCGCTCGGCATTATTCCCACTTACAAGATGGTGGATACCTGTGCAGCCGAGTTTGAGGCCAAGACCCCCTACTACTACTCCACCTACGACACCCAGTGTGAACTGGTGCCATCCGACAAAAAGAAGGTGCTGATTTTGGGCTCGGGCCCGATCAGGATCGGCCAGGGCATCGAGTTTGACTACTGCACAGTTCATGCGGTGATGGCACTGCGGGAGCGGGGCATAGAGACCCACATCGTCAACAACAATCCTGAGACTGTTTCCACCGATTACGACACCTCGGACAAGCTCTTCTTTGAGCCGGTTACATTAGAAGACGTCATGAACATCCTGGAGAAGGAGCAGCACTACGGCGTACTGGTGCAGTTCGGCGGCCAGACGGCCATAAACCTGGCCTTCCCTCTGGAAAAGGAGATTGCTCGCCGCGGCCTGAAGACAAAGATCCTGGGCACCAGCCCGGACAGCATAGATCTGGCGGAGGACAGAGAGAGGTTCAATGTTCTCATGGACCAGTTGAACATCCCTCAGCCCAGTGCCGGCATCGCCTTCGCTCCAGCCGAGGCCAAGGCCGTTGCCACCAGGATCGGCTATCCCGTACTGGTGCGGCCCAGTTACGTTCTGGGAGGCCGGGCCATGGAGATCGTCTACGACGAGGCGGGCCTGGAGGTCTACATGCGCGAAGCGGTGCGCGTCTCACGTGAGCATCCCGTTCTCATAGACGATTTCCTGCAAAATGCTGTGGAGATAGATGTGGATGCGGTTTGCGACGGTACCGATGTTCTGATCGGTGCCATCATGGAGCACATCGAGGAGGCGGGCATTCATTCGGGCGACAGTGCCTGCATGATTCCGCCCCAGACCTTGCCGGGCGTGGTTTTAGAGGTGGTAAGGGACTACGTGCGCAAGATCGCGCTTGGTCTAAAAGTCGTGGGAATTGTGAACCTGCAGATGGCTTACAAAGACGGCGTAGTTTATGTGCTGGAGGCCAATCCCAGGTCCAGTCGCACCATACCCTTCGTCTCCAAAGCAGTAGGCCTGCCTCTGGCCAAGATTGCCGCCAACGTTATGATTGGGAAATCCTTGCAAGAGCAGGGCTTCTTAAGAGAGCCCAAGACGCCTTACGTCTCCGTCAAGGAGGTGCTCCTGCCTTTTGACAAGCTGCCTGGGGCAGATGTTCTGCTGGGGCCGGAGATGAGGTCTACGGGCGAGGTCATGGGCATAGACTACAAGCTGGGCCTGGCCTTCTTCAAGGCAGAGCTGTCCGCGGACAATCCGCTGCCTTTGGAGGGCATGGTCTTCATCTCTGTCAAGGATGAAGACAAGGCTGCGGTGGCGGTGGCCGCCAAGAAGCTGCATGAGGCGGGGCTCTCCGTCATCGCTACGGATAGCACAGCCGAGTACCTGCGCCGCTCGGGCGTGCCTGTGGTGAGGGTTAATAAGATCTACAACGGCAGCCCCAATATCATGGACTACATAAAGATTGGCGAGGTCAAGCTGATCATCAATACGCCCACCACAAAGCAGTCAGTCAAGGACGGCGTCCAGATCCGGAGAAACGCTGTTGACTACCACATTCCTTACATCACCACCATCCAGGCGGCTCAGGCGGCGGCTGATGCCATTCTCATGGCCAAGAAGGACCAGATAACCATCAAGGCGCTGGATGAGTATCACAAAGAGGTCTACTACAATTGATTGGTGGGCGGGCCGGGCACGGTGCCGGCCCTGACCTCCGTTCATTTTTGCCCCCCCCCCCTCAAATCAGGCCGAAGCCTTTATATGCGAGGATGCGATAGGGAAGGTGCTTGCGGGCCCGTGGTCTAGCTGGTTATGACGTCGCCTTGACATGGCGGAGGTCATGCGTTCGAATCGCGTCGGGCCCACTTGAGCCCAAGTAGCTCAGTTGGGAGAGCGTCAGACTGAAGATCTGAATGTCCCCGGTTCGAGTCCGGGTTTGGGCATGTATTTACCTGTAAATAATGCCCTTTGCAAAGAGATTTATGCTTAGAACATCACTGTCATTTGTTCGCACCACGAAGAAATGACTTAGGGATTAAGCGGAGGCCTCAAGAGGGTTTCCGCTTTTCTCTACACGTCTTTCTTGCAATATCTTTTTGGCACCATCTTCAAAGAGCTGCGAATAGCTCCTGAAATCTCCAGCCTCTACAGCCTCTTTGGCCTCTGCATAAGTCCTTTCATCTATGCTTATGCTGATCTTTTTGTAAGCCATGGCTCTAATTTGCATCCTACTCAGTTATATAACTTCCTACCATATCCTACTCGATACTTTTAAATACAAAGGGCATAGGGTAGTATTTGGTGCGAACAAATGTTGAACAAAACCCTATTAGCAAGCCCGGTCACTCAAGGCCGGGAAGCCGTAAAGCAGTTGATAGCCTACCATAACCACGGCGTAGAGCCACAGGAGATGCCCGATTTTTACAGGCTCACGGGTGAAATGGTGCTGGCCCTCAATAACAAGAAGGACGCCTATTATGTCACCACGCCAAAGACCTGCTCTTGCCCGGCTGCCGTCTATAACCCAGGACCATGCAAGCACGCGCGCAAGTACTTCCCTCCGGCCATGAGGGAAGCCGCCACAAAGGAGAGCATCAGGCCGAAGCTTCCAGCCTTCAAGCCTTTTGATCGCCTTCCGTCGGAGGAGAAGGCTGCGGCGGGGGTGGCGTAGATGGCCGCCGCCATTAGGATCAAGCTGGGCGATCTGCTCAGTATATTGATGGAGAAGCAGCCGGTGGTCCATGACAGCCACACAAAGCAGGCTCGGCTATTCGCGGCAGCACCGGCTAAGGCAGAACGGCGCCCTTTGAATCTAGAGATAATGAAGGATTTAGAGGTCATCAAAGCGTACTTGATGACTTCAGGACCGGCGCGGCGAATTGATTTAGAGATGGAACTTAACTTTTCCAGTGGCGCCGTTTTGCAGCGGCTCAATCTGCTTAAAGAAAGAGGCGTTTTGATCGATCTGCCTGGCGATAAATACGGGATCCCGGGAGGGAGACAATGAGACGCCAGCTTCAGCCCTTCCTCGGCTGCAAGTATCTCTTTTCTGCCACAGTTGATGCTTTCGGCCTGCGAAAGATGCCCTATCGAGGGGCAGAGCCCACGGTTTGCCTTCGGGATGTGCTCTTGCATGTCCCTGGTAGCGTGATAGTGCCCATAGATCACGTTTGGGCCAACGTGGGAAAGAAATTCGCGCGGTTCAACCCAGGGAAGGGAGACCGGATCAGCTTCAATGCATGGGTCAGAGAATATTACAAATACAATTATAATAACGGTGAAGACAAGCTTGATTACTGCATTGATCGAATGTCGCGGCTTTGTTTTGTGGAACGTAACTTCTGTAGCGCAGACTTCGCAACATTCTGGAATTTGTTGAGGCAGTCAAAGAGATTTATCACCGATAAGTTGGAGGTACCATGCAGCGCGTGAAAGGAGGTGAAAAAATAGCGAAAAAGGCAAAACCACGAGCGAAAGGGGAAGGATCGATCTCTCAAAAGTCTGCTGCGGACAATGCGGCGCAGCCGCCTGCGACGATCCTTGAGGACGGCCACTCTATAGGGGGCTGGCTGGAACAGGTGATACCCATCGGCGGCGGTCTTGTCCGGGTGCAAATCTCCGGCATGGATTGCCTGGTCGATGATAGCCTCCAGGAGAAGCTTGCCACCCTGATGGGGCAGCATATGACGGTCGTGCGGGCGTTCGGTCAATGGGGATGCGGAGCGATGCCAGAATGAACCTCGACTCGATAGACAAAGCTCTCCTGACCGCGATCAAAGCACGTCCGGGCCAGCATATGGCCGGGGTCCTGCGAGGCTTCAAGCTCGTGCGAGCGACGCAATCCTACACTCGGTTAAGGCAACTGGCCGCCGGGGGATTTGTCGAGCTAGATCGAACGAGCCAGAGAGGAAGGGTCTTCTGCCATCTCACCGACGCTGGCGAAAGATGCTCTGAGGAGGGCCGGCCATGCACGCAATAGGCGAACGAAAACGCCGGAGAGCTGCAGCCCAATGCCGTGAGATCGTGAGACGATGGAGACAGGCCGCGATCCTGTCCCAACTTTTTTGAGGGAGGTCTCCGACAATGCAAGAGCCATCCAGCTTAGCGGATGCTATTCTTGAAATTCCCGCCTCGGAGCTGCAGCACTTCTTTGACGACCTCGTTTTGACCTTCAATTCCTTGAACGATCTTCTGAAGGACCAGGGGATCCTCCGAGGAAGAGAGCTTGCAGAGCTCAACACCAGGGCTAACCAGCTCGTGAAAGCGGCGAGATCCCCCATGGAGAAGATGCTTGCCCTCAATGCCTACATCCGGCAGCAAATAGGCCACGTAAAAAGGGCTATGCAGGCCAGGCCGGCCACAACTCCAACAGATCAGGGAGTAATCCGGCAGGCTATTACAAAGATCGGCCTGAGGGCCCTGGCCATCGTAGAGCACGTTAAGATCATCGCAGAGGGAAAGAAAGAGGTTGCATTCAACTCAGCACAAACAAGGGACTTTTTGGCAGGGAGGGAGGGCAAGCCGCCTTCCAGAAGGGATACGATAAGAGCACTTAGAAGAGCAGAGAAGCTTTGCCCGGCGCTACTCTGTGGCCACACACCCGGCGATGGCCGCCAAACCATGCGGCTTACGGCCAAAGCAGACGATTTGAAACATTCCGATATTATAAAAGATGACAGAGACCAGGCCCAAAGGCAACGGTCCCGGATGGAAGAGATAAAGGTTATCTTCTTCAAAGAGGGGGTGAGACACCCCGGTTTCTAGGCAGCAATGCCCTAAGTTGTGCATCATAAATATTTAAATTGGTTGAATGTATTAACTGTTTCACTATTCTTAGTTTTGACTATATCGCATGTTCGGTTCGTGTTCTATTATAATAGCACTTGAATATTATTCTGAAGGGTGGATGGATGTACTCTCCAGACTGTTGCCAGGTGAAACGATTTTTGGGCAGCTCCATCAATGGCCTCCTCATCTCGGACCGGGCTGCAAGTACCCATCAAGTAAAACAGTAGTGTCACATCATTACCGAGTATCCTGGATAATGTGACACTACTCTTGAAG
Source organism: Methanothrix sp. (assembly GCA_049299735.1). Taxonomy (GTDB): domain Archaea; phylum Halobacteriota; class Methanosarcinia; order Methanotrichales; family Methanotrichaceae; genus Methanothrix. Next base: position 20,955 of record JBAQXX010000101.1, read on the forward strand.
AGCATGTTCCCTGACAAGTGCCTCTCGGACCACACTCCGCAGGCAGACGGAGCAGAGAGATCTGACAACAGGCCAAAAAATCACAATCGCAGAGCAGATGATGTCAATCGAAGAGCGAATGCAGCTCGAAAAGAAAGCCCGGGAAGCAGAATATCAAGCCCGGCCACGAGATGACACCGGAAAATTTATACGCCCTCCTACTGCGCCGCAGGAGGGCGTTGATGAAATCGCCCAAAAGATAGCGGACAAGGCCGTTTCTTATGTAACGGATTCATGCTTTCTTATGGGCAGATTACATAAGAAATATGGAGAGGAGCAACAGCATCGCACCCACAACGCCCGCGAGGGTGATAGCCGTCTCAAATGGTTTGCGTTTATATGCACCTCACGAGGTTGAGTTTATTTTCTCTATGTGGATGGTCTTAAGGAGCGAAAGGGTGCCTTCATCCCAGGGGAGTGTAGATAATATGTCGCATCGCAAATGCTTTTGGTCTATTAATGGCAAAAATTCTATAAGATAGATCTTTGCAGATCCAACAAAATCCGCTTGTGCAATACCACCAATCGTTCCATCAATATCACGAACGGCTGTTTTTGCACTTCTGAATTTCATGGCACGCGCGAGATCTTCTATAATCGGCCCCATTTGATCAGCATTGGGAACATCGTTTTCCCGATCAATGTAATAAATCAGGCCTATATTGGCCATGCTTGTGTCTTTGGTTTTATTCTCTATTGTGATCCTATAATCCATGTTTTTACTTCCATCCAAAGTCTCAGATTCCTTGGGATCACTAACTAAAATTGTATAAGTGTCTTCAGGTAAGCCCAGATCAAATGTGACTTTATAAGGTCCGGTCGTTACACTATCTGGTACTGCGATGCAGGGCATTATTAGGAGTGTCAAGAACGTTATAATTGGTATTAGTTTCATCAAATCCCTCACATTTTGTTTAATGATTATAAGTCCTAACGAAAAAGGTTTGGGTCAACGGGTGGCCCACGCTTGTCAGAACCTTCATGAACTCTTCAAATTCCCCCCAAAAACCCATGGTTCTTATCATTTGGTTTCCGGGGTTGGCCGCGAACGGCCTTGTTTACCCTGCCGTTTTTCGTCTCATCTTCCACTTCTTGGACTTTTGTATCTGCTTCTTCCATCTTTTCACGTTCACGCTTCATGTCTTCGCTGCCTCCTCATTTTCGCGTACTCGATCAGCCCACACCGGGAAGAAACTTCTTGGTATCCTTTTCCCGCTTCTGGCCGTTCTCAAATTTTGTATGTTTGACTGGCTCGTCTATCGTCTGTGTTTTTTTCGTATCTTCCATGCCTGCCCCCCTATTTCGCGTATTTGATAACGAATTTCTGCATCTTGTCCCATTTAGCATACTTGATTTTCTGCTTTGAGATAGGCCGCTTGATGCTGCTTCCCAGGATCGTTCTCTTCCACATCCGAACGGTGGCGGAGATGTCCATTGTCGGATGATCGGCGCATGTGGCTCCATCCCACTCGCCATTTTTCTTGACCCAGATGGCTATCGTGGTGGCAGCCCCATAGTTGCACCTGCTAGTGATGTCTAGCCCGCTGATCTGATCATTCAGAAGATAGTGTCGCGGAATGGACAATATATTCCCGAGTCCGTTGATCTGGATATACGCGATACATGATACTGGTTTTTCGTCCGAGGTGATTGATATATCTAGGGTTACGCGGTGTGTCCCATCTGCCTCATAGACTTCTGCCGGAATTGTGACACTCGCCGTCGCACCACTGCACTCGCCATGGGTCGTATCTCCCATCTGGTGGGCGGTGCCGCTCGTGGTTATGGCCTTGCCAAACTCTACCAAATATTCATCAAAGTACACACGATTGAGACTGTCCTTGGCGTTGAAGGCGTCTACCAGATCACTCTTTCTGCCACCGATTTCCATTTCATAATTGCCTTTGCTATCGGTTTTCGCAGAAGCTACCTGCAAGAGCTTTTCCGCCTCACCGAATAGCCGCAGCCGAATCATGTCGTTGGGCTTCGGCTTGTGACCCCAATCGGGGGTGGGTGAGATGGTGAACATTTCATCTGCCTGCCGGATTGCGAACTCAGCGTCAACGTAGGGTTTCAGGTTGCCGACTGCATCGAAGAACCCCTCATCCACGTCTATTGTATCCTCTATCCAGATCCCCTTCCATGAGTGAGTAGATGGGGTGTAGATCTGTTGCACATCCCGACTTCCAATGCCTAAGCCGGTCAGAGCATGTACTAAGGGATCCTCTGAATATGATTGAGTGATCTCCTCAATATTTTCTTCTTGAAGCGTGAACTCGGTCTCTGTCGGTTCGTCGAGGAAATCCATGTAGGTACAGTCCCGCGCCCTGCGATAGCGGGGGTTCAAGCCGTAGAACTCGGCGAGATCTATGAGAACATCCATGATCCGGTCAAAATTGAGTTGAAGATTCCCGGTGAGCACCGTGTCTGGAAGATCCACATTTCCCATCCGAATTCCGGTGTCATAGCAGTTCTCCGCCAGCATCATGTATCTCGGGCCGAATCCAGCATTCAAGGAATCGTCGTCGAGTCGGATATAGAGGTGGGACGCATCGGAAAAACATGATACGGCCGTGGCCTGCAATTCGGCATAGCTATCTACCCTGGGCAGTAGCGTTCCCTCTGCGTAGATATCTGCTAGCCCTATCCGGCTGTCAAGCCCGAGACCATACAAACCATATGCCCAATCTACTCCCGTCCAATACCAATCGGGTGTGGGCGCGTCGGTCAAACTCGTGTTTCCATGATGTGAGATCTTGGAATTGGCGATGAAGAGCAGGCCCACATTGCCCGTTACTCCATATGCATCAGCCACTTGGTTTGGAGCATCGCTCTGGAAGACATGAATCAAGTTCCGGGTGGAAGCTTGGTACGCAAAACGGCCGGTGGTCCGCCTCAGAAGAAGATCTTCCTCGCCCTTGCACGTCAACTCTCGGGTCTTGATATTCTTGATCTTCGGGCTCTTCACGTAGCCCCGGAAAAGGACTCTCCTGTTCTCGGTCGCAACCACTTGAGCATATCGGCCTACGGGAATGGTCCGGCTGCACTGGATAGAGAAGTCTGCCGCCCGGTGAGCGTCCTGATATTCCTTCAGGGACCAGGAATCGGCCTCGATCTCGATCGGCTCCTTTCCGGCATTCGTCAGTAGTATTTCCATAGTAAACTCCAGAAAAAGAGTTAGAGGCTCATGGCCTCTACCACAAGCTTGCCGATTGCGGCTCCCTTTGCTCTGAGCGGCGCAATCTTGATGGCGGCATCCTCTCTCTGTAGCATAAGCTGTGTCTCAAGCTCTTCGTATCCAGGGTAGGCCACGAGCTCGGAAGGCAACGCGGTCTGGTTGGCGCTTCTGAGGTTGTTGAATTTCTGCCAGCAGCCGGGCGCGATATTGGTTTTCTGCTCAAGCTCCTTGATTTTGCCGCCAAGGTCGCCGTCGCAGTTTGTGGGATCGCAGCCTTCGCTTTCCAGGATCTCACCAATTTCTCGACTAATCTCCAGAAGTCTAGAAATCCGGGGCTCCAGCTCTGTGATCCGGGCCTGGATTGCGGCCATGCCGGGCTGGTTCGTGACCTGCACGCAGCCGTCGGCTTTCACGCTCACCACGCCGAGGGTAGCGATCCGGGCCTTTGCCAGCTCATCTAACAAAGCACTGTACTTCCGGGCCATCCCGAGACCGTAGTGGTTCTGAATGTCGGTATTGAGCCTGGATAGGTGGATTTTTGTAAATGGTAAGAATTTCTCTATAATATCCATTGATATCACCTCTGGTTATCCGCCAGACGCTGGAGGGCGACGTTCGTCTTTCCGGTAACCTGGCTGGCGGCGAGCCTTGCAAGCACCGGGTCGGATGGCTTGTGCTGATTCGCGTCTATCCGGGAGAGATCTCTATCCACTTTCTGCGAGGTCTGGCTCGATGCCAGACGCTGGAGTGAAGCTTCTTCTGATGTCATCAATATCACCTACTGGATTTGTTTTGCTTGCATCTGTCTGAGAATTTCGGGGCGGTTCTGTTCGTATTCGGCGGGGGTCATTTTTGCGATCTCCGCTCTTGTGAAAACATATTCGTCCATTTTATATCACCACGCCGGAAGGGAGGATCCCTCAGCCGGCTTAATGGGAGTGCCGGGTTAGGCCCCGGCTGCCCTGGGCGAACATATTTGCAGTTCGCCGTTTTCTTTCCATGAATAACACCACGCGATACGATTGTTGCCGGTGCATCCATCACATGTTAGTTCCTTGTGAAGGAAATCGAGTACGGTCCCCCTCTGTTCAGCTCTCTGTATCAAATCTTTGATTTTTGCATCTAATTCAGCATCGTTCAACGCTTCAAGACCACAACACGGCGAGGGAGCCGGCTCAAGTGCGGCCAACCGCTTCTTCAGTCCATCCAGCTTCAAGCTTCCACCTCTTTCAGGGCAGCGAGAACGCTCTCTCTCGCCGCTGGGAATGGCTGGAGAGCATCGAGGATGACGCCCCTCAGCTCCAGCCACTCGCCGCTCTGTCGATTAAAGTCCCTCACATCCAGCTCTTTACGCCCCGAACGGCTTTCTACCAACTTTGTCACAAGTGCCGCTTTTGCTTCTGGATAATCATCAAGTGCGTAGAGCATCGCTGTTCGGATATCTTCCCAGTCTCCACGCGCGGTTTTTGGTCTGGGCTCCATTTCCTGGAGTCTCTTGTCTATGGCACCAAATTTCATTTTCGTTCCCTTTCAAGTGTCGCTAATCGCTTCTCGATGTCTCCGAGTTTGTCCAGCTCCCACGCCTTCAGCCACGTTACCAGTAAGTTGTTGACCTTTCCAGCGTGCTCAATTTGGGCCCCATCTCTGAATACGTCGGAGATGATCCGCTGAGAGATCCTCCGCACATCTGCAGGAGTTTTGAGGCTCACACCCCTACTCTTAGGATTATTATTCTCCGACATTTATGAACTCCTTGCTATTGAATTGTGTCTTGACCCCCCGGCCCCCTCCGAGCCATCGTACTTGGTGCGGTCGTATGCCTTCGCCTGCTGCCGGGCTTTGCGCCTGGCGTTGCTGGCATTGGTCCTAATGATATCGCGTCTCGCTATCCTGGTTCTACTCTTTCCTTTTCGGCTCATGCTGCTTCTGCTCCTCCCTGCCCTTTCCTGCCTTCCAGTAGGCTCGATAATCTGTTGTCAATTCGCTTGATCTCATCCGCTGCCTGGCCGATCTTCTCCTGCAAGGATGGTCTGCGCTCGGCCGGTGTTTGACGTTCTTTGCTCATTAAAATTCAACCTGGAAAATTAATCATGTTTTTAGGACTAGCAGGCTAGTCGCTAGTCCCTGGCTTTTATAGAAGGAGTGAGTAGGCATTTCCAAGCGAAATCTATCCGAAACTGGGGGAAAACCTCTGTTTTCGTATAATCTTTAGTGTACGGAAGAGGAAATATATATCTAATTTTATTGTATTTACTAGCTTGTACACCCCATATCAGCGCTAGACTAGCGACTAGCCTGCTAGTCCTCTCCTTTTGTCAGATGTTTATAATAGGATGGAGTTAATTTAATCGTTTTTCCGCCTAATTTAGAATCGCGTATTTCGTAGCGATCCGGGTATTCTTCATAGATACGTCCCAATTTTGTCATGTCCTGGTCGCGGTACCTGGGCTTGAATTCCTGAAGTTTGCCCATCTCTGCGAATGGGATCTGCATATTCCCGCGAGCCACGAGAAGAGCATCTGTTTTTTGAAGCCGTCTTAAGGTTATTTCACCAGGTTTATGCTTATGCATCAAATGATCCAGCTTGCTGTTTATGTCCTGGATATCTGCCTTAATGTCGGTTATAGAGTCAATCGCATCTCGATCTTTTTCGATGTGCCGCGTAACCACCTTCTGCGCCGATGCTCGAAGCTGGTCGTCCTCTGAAAAGATCTCTTCCAGAGGATGGAGATATAAATTAATAATCGCCTCTAGCCGCTCAATTTTCTCACTCAGGCGAATGAGCTCCACGTCACGAGCGGTGACCTCCGCAGCCATCATCACCGCGCCCCCCACTGCCTTGAGCTAACCCGGCAAGGCTTTTTGCGTGGGATCGTCTTTAGGGGCTCGTCGCTTATCACGCCGTCCTGGGCTACTGCGAAACGAGCGAGGCCATGATGACAATTATCTGCCGTCCATTGCTGCCATGTAGTTTCGCTGCGTTGTGTGCTAAAAATGAATGAGGGTCTCGGGCCGGGAATCGCTAAGAATCCAAACGCGACTGATAGATAGCTACCGCCAGAATGGGCGCCCCAGGGAGCGCGAGAAGGCGTGCCCGGGTTAGGCGGCATTTTTCTCCTCGTCAAGGCAGCGAAAGCGGTAATCGGCGTCGGTTCGGAGGATGCCGATTTTGTGGCCTACTTTGTCTCTTAATTTTTCCCTCAGCTCATCGGGAAGGGCAACTGTCACCGGGCCGATCCTGGCCACAAGGCAGCCTTCCAGATCCTGCAGCCCATGGAGCTGGCCGCGAGCTTCGTCCCATGGTTGCAGCCGGCGTGCGGTCACTCGACCATCTCACCGCGAGCAACGCGCCGGTCCCATCTTGCCCGGTCACGGTCTTTGCACCGCTCACAAGAGCATGGCCACCAGGGAGCCTCCGACTTGTGCAAATTGGCGAAACGCTTAAATTTGGAGGAATCATAAAACATGTCGGTAACTCCTTTGTGTGATGGTTGGAGAGCCGTTCGCCCTGAGGCTGCTGGTCACAGCCTTGGTGCATACTGTTTTTAACATCCTTCTGCTCCTGCGTTACTCATTGCCTGATCGATGCACATCCTGGTGGCTTCTCCAAGCGATATGCCATTTTCGATGGCCGCTTGCTCCAGGAAGGCGCGCTGCCTCCTCGATACTCGGAGGGCCAGGCTGTCGCATAGCCTCGTGAATTTTCTGTTAGTATAGCCCATAGTTACGACATTGTTTCAAAGAGCAATAAATTCTTACCATACAAAAAAGAACGAAACATGTATATATACAAAAATCTACCAGGTATCATGGATTTGATAAGGAACAGGAAACAGAATACCTATTGGGAAATCACAGATGAAAGACACCTAAAGCGCTTGCGAGATGATCCAGAAACATATGAGGTGGTGAAAGTTTGTCCTTACATTTCACGTAGGAAAAAGAAGCTGGAGAAAGAGATGCCGAAGAAACGTATTCACAATCCGGACAACATCTCCAAATTAACAAAACGTCAAATGAAAATGTTTGAAAAAATTAACCGGGATTTGACCAGTAAAAGCGATGAAAAAGAACTAACCTCTAAAGAAAAATGTGATTTTTATTGCAGAATGTCAAAAATTCTCACGAAAAAGCTCGATGAGCTTGAAAAGATATCTTGCCTATTGGATGAGGTCCCCCTCTCATATCAAAACAAGATAGATCTCATGGGGCCGGCCATCAATGCAATGGATATTATTGAAAAGCTTGTCAAAAGGCTTGACCCCGCTTATCCGTCTCCGATTATCCGAGATAGCAAGGGCAATGAGTGTGATATCAGGGAAGCACCGCCAGAGGGTGAAGAATGGAATTTCGTTGGACGACGGGTAGTTAGACATTTCACGGTCGATATGAAGAGCTATTTGCCCGGAGTGGAGGATACCGACGCCGTAATAGAAACATGCTATGAGCCATCGAGTGATGAAGTGGCTTTTCTGCATCGTCTGACTGATCATCAATGGAAATTAGAAAGGATTCGGGAAGAATCCACGCATAATCACAAAAGACTTGCCGTCGAAGAATTTAGGGAGGTCATTTTGCCAAAATTGGAGAAACGTGGGACTAACTTCAAGGCTAGGGTTGTATGCATTGTTGGGGATTATGAATGCGATACCACACAAAAAGAATCCGAGGAAGAGTTTCACAAAACAGAGCAATCTATCGGAATATAAAGAGAAAGTAATTAGACCCCCAGCTGTGGAATGCACGCCAGGTAAGCCTCTTTCAACTCCTTGAGGTCTATGTGGTTGTACAGATCAAACGCTTCTTTCCGGCTATCACCCCTCAGCTCCTTGATGTACTCCCTCCGCATTCCTGCCCGGAAGAGGTGAGTACAGAACCAATGCCTGCAACAGTGCGGGCCAAAATGGTCCTCAAGGCGCTCCGATGCTGCGTTGTGCAGGCCCACACGCGCCGCCGCTGCTATCACGGCTTCATAGACATCTGTCCTGGAGATCCTATGCCCCCAATTGCTGAGGAATAGGGCGTTTTCGTTGCGCCGGTTCATGCCATCCCGGATCTTCAGCCATCTCCTGAGAAGAAGGGCCGCCTCATCATCGAAAAATACCACGCGGTTGGTCCTCTTGCCCGTGGCTTTGAGCTTGATTTTGTTTTCGATCAAATCCACATCAGAGATATCCAGAGTAATAAGCTCGTTTCTCCTGATTCCGGTTTTTGCCAATAGAGTAATAACCGCTTTGTCCCTAATGCCCATTGTGGAATTGATCAGCCTGGCCATGTCTTCCACAGAAATGAGTTGCTTTGTTTGGGCCTCAGAGCCATCCTTGTAGCGCCGGGAATAGCGCCGTCTGACTGGAAGCACAGGATTCAAATTTATGTGACCTTCAAAGACCAGGAATTCATAGAGAGTGGATAGGGCGGTGAGATGCATTTTTACTGTTTTTAGAGAGACCTGGCGCTCCAGCCTGAGGTATTCGATGTACCCTTGGATGGCCGCTCTGTCAATGGTGAGAATGTCTTCCCCCTGGCCGGAAAGAAAGCCGCGACAGATCTTGATGCTGTTAAGATATGTTTCGACAGATCGCTTTGCCATGCCTCTAACTAGGCAATCACGCCGGAAATCTTCAATCAGGCTATCCATTGCCAGGTTGCTCCATCGGTTTTAGCTAGACCGAATTTCTCCAGCTCTTCCAACTGTTGCGACACCGCCTTTATGGCCTCGGCTTCGCCTGATTTGATGCCTAGCAGCTCAAGCAGCCTGTAGCCATCCACCTGGCCACGCGCCTTGAGGATCTTAACCAGCTCTTCCGAGTATGGCCGGATCCCTTTGAAATCGTCATGCAAGAATGGCTCGGACCTGTGCCGCCGCAATTCTGCCTCATATCGTGAAAGGACCGTCTCTTTTTGCCTCAAATCCTCGCGCAGCGCGGTGTTCTCATCTTTCAGTGTCTTAAGTTCCTTCATAACTTTTTGGCGAGGCAGGCCGCCTTCTTCTTCGGCTAGGCGCTCCTCGATAATCGCCGCGCACCAGGTCGATAAAGGCGTATCTGCCTTTTCCGCCAGGGCTTGCCACTCATTTTTTTGCGCTTTGGACTTACAATAGAGCCAGATATATCGCGATCTATCAGGTTTTACCACATGCTCACCCGATAGGGAAATGTCTTCAAAGGTATTTAAACCTTACCTGTAAAAATCGGTTAAATTCCGGGTTTGGGCATATAATTACTGAGTAATTCGCGCAAACGGGCACACTACTCAGAATTTCCCATCATCATTTTTTCCGTCATTATATGAGCATATAATTGCGATCATGTGGATAAAGAGAACTTTGAAAAGTTCTATAAATGTGAAAATATGTACATTTCAACACAAGGGCACGATTCTTTTTACGATATTTCCTCCATCATAATTGGCGAGAAATACCTCTCCTCACCTTAAGAGTCGCTTTTTGTTTACGTTTTTCGAGTCGCCTCAATACTGCACGACATTAACCTCACCTGGTGTGCCGTCCATTTTGTGAATCGGCTTCAAGTTTGTGAAAGTGGCAGTAGGAGTAGCCATCTTAGGCAGCCACATTAGCGATGCATTGGCTCCAAAAGTCTGATTTATTTTGTCATTGAATTGCTGGACGGCGATATTGTACGCGTCCATATTATTCATCAATTTTCCCAGCTTTACTCCATCATTCACGCCATCCGCATATGCCTTCTCGAAAGGAGACAAAGCCAAACTTGGCAGAATGAGAGACAAAAGCATCGCTAGTGAAATTATCGATTTCATAACATAGCTATTGATCATAGTTGATATAAGGATATTGAGCCTGCAAGATGTGGGTTAAAGTAGTCCTTCCATCCTTTCCGATTCGGAATTGTGCAATCCTGCGCGCTCAGCCGCCTTGGTTGCTGATTTATAAACATCGGTCCCTGTGATTCTGTTGGCCCATTTGCTGAGAAATAGGGCAGGAGATTTCTTCGTATTCACAGTTTCCCTGATCTTTAGCCAACGCCGGATCATAATCTATCTGGGATAATTCAAGAAAAAAGGTAATATTTGAGCGTAGCCAATTTTCACGCGTTAGCACGCCCCGGTAGTGTCACATCATGACAGGGTCTCGCATTCCTGGCATTTTGAGAAAGTTCCAATCTTCTGGCCTTGCGGGATAGAGATGGAAGAGATGCCTTGCTCAATCAATGTAATCACCATCGATCCGCCATACTGGAAGTGACCGAGCTTCTCGCCTTTATAAACAGGAACAGGATTTTGTGCAGTCACATTCGAAAACTTGTCTTCGAATACTACCGAGCCGATGGTATCCAGGCCTACCGGAATCATCGCCACATAGCCGTATTTCTCTGTCTTGATTACCAGGTAGCCCCGGCGGAAATGCTCGAAGACACTATAATCGGCGCCATAACCGAAATTCCCTGCATTATAGAATGCGCCAAAGTCCTTCATGCCCCAATAGGCCCCGGTTACATCCTCGCGCGACTCCACCACTGTGCCCGATGCCACTGCATGATAATGGTGATAGGTGGTGGGCATCAATATGCAGGAAATCGCAGTGCCGTTCTCGAAGTACTTTGCATATTCGGATCCGGCCAGCAGTTCCGTGACATTCAGCTTCTGGTTCAGTTTTGTAGCAATCTCAACTCCCGGCGTCAGCGGATTGATCATGTTCAGCACGCAATCAGTCGGTGATACCAGCACAGAGTCTTCAAGCGGACTTGCGACCGTCCGCGTGCCGGGCTTAAGATCGCGAATAAAGAACTCGTTGAACGACTTGAATCCGTCCGGCGGAACGATATATTCCTCCATGTGAATCGCCGGATCGTCGATCCATTGCTGAATGGTTGCATTCGACTCAGGGCTCTCTAGGAATTTGCGCCGCGCTTCGACAAATTTTCGGGTCCAATTTAATCCAGGGTCCTTGCCAACGATCTTCTGGGCAAATTCATTTTTGTAATAGAACCAGGCGATCTTTTCAATGTAATTGAATTCGTCCTGTGTGCCGCTGGGCGTCGGATGCAAGTGGTACCATTCGTCGAAGAACTTGAGAAGATCGTCGAATTTCTTCCCCTTCTACGGGTTTACTGCAGTGGGGTTCGGCCACAGGTCTACTGTACTGGGGTCCGGATCGTTCATGTGAGCGAATGCCTGATCCATGGTAGTGTGAAATTCCTGGTTATTGTCGTATAGGTCCTTCAGCGCTACTATCGGCGATATTTCAGAGACATCCTGCGACACCACAGTGGTTGATGCAAAAACGAGAATACAAACCACTACACTCATCAATATTCTTTGCAATTTTGTAATCATGGAATCCTCCTACACATACTGTCCATACCGAGCTTAAACCTATCCAAAAATTTATCGTTAATTAATAATAGAAGTATTTGCTTAAGTGTTTTACGACGCAAATGGTTTTATTTGGCGATCGCAAGGGCCTTATCGAGACCATTCCACGAGGTGCTGTTGATGTGGGGCCGAGGCCCTCTGACAAAGAGAGCTTAACCACCCAGCAAGATCGTAATTACCGCAATTATTATCCCTATAATGGCGGTACCTAATCCGGAAATCACCTTATCGGATAAGTTTCGTTCATGTGTCCCATAATATCCGATTATGAAGAGCAAAAATACTCCAGAACAATTTGATATATCCAGGGCGAACCTTAAATTATCGACCAGGAAGAAAGGAATTACAACAATTAGTCCGGACACTGTTGAGACAAAGAGTGTGCCCGTCATGATATAGAGAGCATCCTTGGGGGTCATCCTTTTCTTCACGCCCTTCGTTGCGAGGTGCCTCACTAAGTTTCTGTATAATTCTATCCTCGTCTCGTCCTTTATATTCCTGAGGATCGTATCATCCAGCTGTTCCATTATGAGCGGTATTGCAGCATCTTTTCTCTGATCCGATTTCGAGATGTCGATAATCTCATTTTCCAGTCTGAGGTTGTATCTCCGCTCCCATGCATAAAATGAGCCATCCGCAATCCCCCAAGCAATGCAGCAGAAGAGAGCTGAATAAACAACATTGAAGTTTGCCTCTTCAGGAATAGCAAGGTAGTTCCTGAGGACACTGGTAAAAGTCATTGCGATTATAACTGAATAAATGGCTTGCGCGCCTGCCCAATACTTGCCAATATAATCCGCGAGAATCATGATCCACTTCTGTCAAAGGGAATGATATTCGATATATTTTAGGGTTACTCGCGTTCGTGCGGGTGTGGCAGGGGCAAAAATCCTCCATGAGGACGAATATGATAAAGAATTTATTCTGACAGTTAGAATATCAATCCATGAGACTCATCTGGATATTTCTCGGCATAATTGCAGTCATTACCGCCGCAGCTGGATCGACTGCCGCCAGTGTGGCCAAACAGCCGGACGATAAAACTTCAATCGTGTTTGTATTCGACCGGGATTTCGCGCCATTTACCTATGAGGAGAGCGGCTCTATCTATGGCTTCGAATTGGATCTGCTCCGGCTTCTGGGCGCAGAGGAGGGTTTCCAGATCATTGTTGAGCCTATGGTTTGGACGCAGGCCATGCTCATCTTCCAGAAAGGAGATGCGGATGTGATCGGTGGATTGGTCAAGACCGAGGAGAGGCAAAAGCAGTACAATTTCACAGCCCGCCCTCACGGCACTTTTGACATATTGACCTTCGTTCGGGATGATAGCGACATCAGATCGGCGGACATGCTACAGGGCAGAAAATTAGCTGTGCAGAATGCAAGCATTTCATATGACCTGCTCAAGAATCAGACCGGCATCCAGGCACTGACTTACGATTCCGAAGGAGAGGGCCTTCAGGCTCTCCTCCAGGGAAAGGCAGATGCCTTCGTGGGCGGCAGTTCCACCACATGGTTTCGGATTATGCAGCAGAACATCTCCGGCATCAGGGCTCTGGCCATGCCCTGGGAGATGCACTCGCTCTACTTTGGGGTGCGAGATCCATTGCTCTTGCAGTCTCTTAACAGAGGCCTGGAGACGCTGATTTCGGATGGGAGGTACGACCGGCTCTACCGCAGATGGTTCGTGCAAGATCTTGGTGAGGCAGAGATTCAGGCCATGGTGAATGCCTCCCGCCAGGCCGGATTTAATGCCTATGCCCCTTACTCCCGCTACTCGGTGGGCGCGGCAGTGCTCACATCCTCGGGCAAGATCTACTCCGGCTGCAACGTCGAGAATGCCCTCTACGGCCTCTCTACCAGTGCACTGAAGGTGGCGGTCTTCAAGGCAATATCCGAGGGCGACGGCAACATCCGGGCAGTGGCCAATTACCTACCGGACGGAAGAGCTGCTGCGCCTACCGGAGACGAACGTCAGATCCTCTTCGAACTCGGCAGAGGCATTTTGGTAATCCTGGGGGATGAAGGAAATTATACGACTAAAATGGTGTCTGAGATCTTCCCATACCCCTTTGAGATGAGAGACTGAGAAGATAAGAATATAGGGAATGAGATTGAAGAGAGGTATGCATGGCGCCAAAAGAATCTTATCTCGATTCGGTAAAGAAAGAGTTCAATTCGCTAATCGATAAGCTCGAACTAATCGATCTGCAAAAACAATTTCTACGATCTCGATGGCTGGATCAAGTGATATGGATGGAGGGAAAAGCGGATACGAATCAAAGATGGTATTACAAGCTACGCTTGATCTCTATTATCGGCGGTGTGATCGTCCCTGCACTTATTAGCTTAAATTTAGGCAGCGAAAATATCTCCATAGTCATTCGCTTGATTACATTCATAATAAGCCTGATAGTGGCCATTTGCGTTGCGATTGAGCAATTTTTTCATTATGGAGATCGTTGGCGCCATTACAGGCATAATTCGGAGAGACTGAAGACTGAAGGATGGCAATTCTCACAGCTCAGCGGTCCATACGGCAGCTTCTCCAAGCATGCAGATGCCTTTAGGATATTCGTTGCCCGTGTGGAAGAGATTCAGCAACATGAGACTGAAATATTTATATGCGATATCGCAAAAGAAAAAGGTAAAGAGACGGCAAAAAACAATAGCGGCAGTGGGACGGCGTAATGTCATCTATGGACATGGGCTGGGCTGTGGCTGCATGGTAGTTATTTTTGCTATTTTCAATAGATGCATCAAAGACTACAACATCATCATTTTTGCAGGCTTTGAAAAAATCTGTCTGAGTAGGATTCTCCAACAAATTCAGCTTCAGGCCCAATTCATCGGCCAAGGAAATGAAAAGTTCTTTGAGTTCATCGCCCCCCTGGCTCTTCAATGTAATAAGTGATGCAGATATATCTCTGTTCATATACATCCACCATTAAGTAATAGATTAGATAGACCGCGGATTTCATTTTTCGCTTTGGTGCCCTGTTCCCTTCAATTCAACAATTCTTTTATCCAGATCCGAAATGATCAAATCCAGCGGTTTGGTGTCCTCTTTAAAATCCCGTAGCCTATCCAAGATTATTTTTAAATTGTCTCTTGTTGTCTCCAAGTTAAAGGTAGATTTGCTGTTCAGAATGAGCTTATCGGCAGCATTTCTTGCCATAACCCAATCCCGCCCCAATATGGCAAATTCCAATACAGTTGCGAGATCCCAATAATCCCTTGAAGCCAGACCACCCCTTCGACCTATTGCAAATTTTACCAGAGGATATAGCTTGTCAAAGGTCTTCTTTGCATCATCTCCCCCTTTATGAAACAGGAGGGTAAGTGCATTGATGCCGGGATAATAGTCCCGTGGATCCTCTCTGAATCCCTGGCAATAGCATGCGATGGATTCATCAAGAGCTGCTCTCGCACGGGGCATATCACCTGCTTTTTTTGCGTTGCTGCTAATATCTTTATATACCCGTCCCAGAATCCCACACGTCTCAGGAGAGGCCCCATTCGTATCGATGATCCTTCTCAAAATTTCGATGGCCCTATCTTGATCATTTCCCTGTTTTCTCCTGTTCAACGCCAGAGCAAGCTGCTCTTGGACCGTCCTTATATTTTTAATATTTATAGGAAAATTTTCTGCAACCCGAACCATATCGTTCCAGGAAGACACATCTCTATAGGAAAGCATGAGATCGATCAATAATTCGGATGGTGCTAGATTGAAATCCCCTATCCTGGATTCAATCGACTGGATTTCCGACAGACCATCTATGGTCGGCTTAATACACCTGGCTACCTCCAGCTCCGACCTTATGCTATCAATATATTTAGCGCGGTCCCTGAAAACCTCTGTGGCATCATGTGGAAGGGTAATTCCGGGGAATTTCTGCACCAATTGGAAGAGCGGACTATCAGGCATGCTGTTTTCTTCTTTGACCTCTGCGATCTTCTTCTCTAGATTTCGCTGCAGATCTCTAGCTGATTCTTCACTAAGATTTCCGCCGTCTTCCAGGTGATAAGGTATCGCTCTCAGGGGCGATACATCAAAAGGCAGCTTTGCATTGGCTGCAAATATGAGTATGGTAGATTTCGGCCTCGCACAATGTCTTATGCCCAGCTCATAGAATACATTTGGGTTTGCCATCGTCAAATCGGCAATAACCACCTCGGCAAGAAGAAGGCGCTCGTACATAGAGCGATGTATAATGCCCCCAGTACGCTCTTCATCAGCTCGTATTATCTCTACATCACATTTTGAAGCTGCAGGCTTTATGGCGTTATTGTATATCTGATCGAAATCGATCTCAACATTGTCACTGTGTTTTTTACCAAACGGCATGGCGACAAAGACCAGCGGTTTAAGTGTCATAGTCTGATTATTTGATAAATGATACTTAAATTTTAGGGCAGAGAATTCCGCCATCTGCAAGTTATGGAGTGGCGAGCGCTCGGGCACGGGGGGCGGCGCGGTCGGACCCCTGCCGGGGTATCGACATCGATCCAGGACGGCAGGAGGGCCAAGTGTCCAGTGCTGGCGCGAGGGGATTGGGAGTTGTAATCTACTATGAAACCGAAATAGCTTGCTGGGATGAATTCGATTCTTATCGGTAGCGTGCCAAAGACGAGCACTAAACAGACAAAAACAAATCGGTGCATTGCATATTCCTGGCCAAGCCCCTCAGCCACTTCCGTAATATCATCACGGTTATTATTTTATTTGTTGGGCGTCGCTCACTAATTGCCACAAGCGTGATGAAATTCCATGTGAAGGGCGCGAAAAAGATTGCATCTTCTTTGGCCGATGACAAATGAGCTGCAGTAGGCGACTGCTTGCAGGCGCTGCGCAAGAAGCCGCTGAGAGTTCCAGGGAATCCTTTTGCAGTTTGTTCTCAGGATTCCCTTGATGCCGAGCAAGTCTAAATTCATTATCATTCCCCCTCTACCCTTTTCTTCCTCTCCGCGGCTTCCCGGGCCGCTGCCTCTTTGCCCAGCACCCGCGCTACCGCCTCGATGGCCTCCAGGTAGCGCACCATCTGGTCCAGCCAGTTGATGAGATCTCCCTGGTAGGCGTACATGCCGTACCGGTCGGAGAAGTGCTCAATGATTCCATCCGGGCTCTTGCCCTCCGCCCGCAGATCCAGGATGCGAAGAGATATGCTCTTCTGGACACAGCCGCAGTAGGGCGATTCCTTGCAGGTGCAGCGCAAAAAGTCGCGGGAGAAGTCCATGCAGTACCTCTGCAGCTTGTTATCCAGCTCTCGCAGGTCGGCGCTGCTGAGCAGATCCAAAAATGAGCCGTGCAGAGCCCTCTGAGAGATCTGCATGTGCAATTTTGTGGAGATGCGCTCGGCGAATTTGAGATAGAGGGCCTCAAAGCTCTCCAGCGCCACCGCCACCTCCAGGGGGCTCTTGCCCTTGGCGAGCAAGCGGACAATGCTGTCCACTTGCTCAGGGGCCAGGAAATGGGCAGCCGCGGCTTCTCCCAGGCGCGTTGGGATTATGCCCTTTACTAGCTTCGCCTTTTCCAGTGATGCAAGCGAGCTGTTCAGGTCATCCAGGCCCACAGTAAGGGCGTGCAGCCGCTCCAGCTCATCTCGTGAGCGGGCGGCCACGGCATTGGCCAGCACCTCCTCTTCCTGCTGCGCCTCGGAAAACTCCGGTGCCACGTCCTCCATCAGGCCGTTTAACAGAGCGAGGGCCATCTCATCTTCCGACTCGCTTCGCCCGGAAGAGAAGCGACGTCCCGGCTCAGCCAGGATGTAAACCAGCCCCTTGTCATGGTAGCCCGGCCTGCCCGCCCGCCCCAGCATCTGGTTGAACTCATGCACATTCAGCCACTCGATGCCCATGGCCAAAGACTCGAAGACCACCTGCGAGGCGGGAAAGTCCACGCCTGCCGCAAGGGCCGCAGTCGTGACCACTGTGTGAATCTTTCCCGCCCCGAAAAGCTCCTCGACCTTTTTTCTCTCCGGGTACTGCAGGCCCGCATGGTAGGCGGAGGCACCAGGAATGGCATCGGCCAGGTTGTAGCAGTTCTTTCGGGAATTGGTGAATATGATGGTCTGACCACGATAACCGGTGGAGGATGTCAATGCCTGCGCTTCTTTGGACAGCTCCCGCAGAAGCTTGCGCTTCTCCGGCCCGGAGGAGAAGATGAGGTGCCGCTCGATTGGCACCGGTCGTAGTGAATACTCTACCAGCGTCGCGCCCAGGCGCTTGGCTAAAGCTGCCGGGTTTCCCACGGTGGCGGAGAGGAAGATGAACTGGGCTTTTGGGGCCGCGTTCTTCAGCCGGGCGATCATGCCTGCCAGCCGGTGGCCGCGCTCTGCGTCTTCCAGCATGTGCACCTCGTCGATGACGACCGTGCCCACGCGCCCCAGGCTCTTCTTGGTGCGGATCACCTGGTCTATGCCCTCGTAAGTTCCGGCGATGATGTCTGCGCTCAGGCTCTGGGGAATATTGCGCCCCTTTCCTAAACGAATGCGGCTTACGCCTACGCGGATGGAGGTTTGAAAGCCCAAATCTCGATAGGCGGAAAGCTGATCGAACTTTTGATTGGCCAGAGCCACGAGCGGCACTAAAAATAGCAGCTTTCCCTTATTCTCCATCAGATTCTTGACTCCGGCCATCTCACCGATGAGGCTCTTGCCCGTGGCCGTGGCTGAGACAACCAGCTGATTTCGTCCTTCTAAAAGGCCAGCTTGAACCGACCTGGACTGCACCGGCAAAAGCCTGGTCAGCCTCTTCTTGAGCAGCTCCTTAAGTGCCTTAGGCAGGGCAATGGACTCCAGCGGAAGAGTCGGCTCCTCTTTGCTTGCGGGGATGGTGTCAAAGCGGGTCAGCTCCGGCTCCAGCCTCTGCAAAGATAGCAGGCTAACCACATCGTCCAGGCTCCTCCTGGTCTTCAAGATCCTGGCCAGATGAGCCTTGGCAGGGCGGCTGAGGCCCCTGAAGTCCGCTTCGCGCAAAAGCTCAGCCGCAGCGCAGTTCTCGCAGATACGTCTGCCCTTGTAGGTTATGGCATCCTGCTCTACGTAAGTGACTTTTCTCTGGCCGAGGCAATGATTGCAGACCTGCACGAACCTGTATCCGAGCTGATAAGACGCCAAAAGCTCGATGAACTTCTTTTCCATTGCGCTGTCGCCACGGGCTAGATAGATGGCCGCAGCCTTTCGCAGCATTCGCAAAGCGTCCTCGGGAGGAAGGAACTTCTCGGCCTCATCACCCTTTTTCACCAGGAATTTGAAGGCCCTCGGTCCCTGGGGCATGTCCTTTAAACGCAGATATCCCTCAAAAAGAACCTTGCTGCCGCTCTGAGGCAGTAGCAGTATGCGGGACCTGTCCGCCTGAGCCAAAACCTGAAAAGTCATTCTTAAAAATATTTATCCTAAAGTAAGGTCTATAAGCTCGTACTTCAGGCCTTCCGACTCCAGGCGCGTAAGAAGCCCAGGAATCTGCTCATCCACACTGACGATTACGGAGCTGATGCCGTGATAGGCCGCCTCTACTGCGAACTCCTTGGCCCCGAAAATGATGTCCGGCTCGCGTCCCACTTTTCGCAGTGCCACCAATGCCTCGATACCAAGGCAACCTACATTCTTCACTTTAGCGAGCTGATAATGCAGTGCCGACAGATCAACCTTGCCGGAGCCTCCATTCTGCACTCTAGGCACCTTGCAGAGGATGATCCTTCCCTCATCAAGGCTTATCAGTCCCTTCAGGTCTGATACACCCACATCTTCTCCTGACAGCGCATCGGCAATGACAACTCCGCTCGCCTCTATCTCTTCTTTTTTATTGGCATAAAGAAGGCCGCCGCGCATCTCCAGGGATACCCGCTCGCCCTCTGCCAGATCAGCTTCAGCGATGGCTGCCCAGACAGAAACATGGCTGATGATCTCCTCCATCACCACACGCGCATAGCGCTTCAGTTCAGCGGCACTCTCCAGCAACCACTCCACTCCCTCTTTGGTGATGCGATAACGCATTCGCCCATCCGTGGTCACCAGTCCATCCACTACCAGCTCCTTGATGTACTCGGATATCGCCTGAGGAGTTACGCCCAGACTCTCAGCCACCTCCTTTTGTCGAAGGTTAGGCTGATGGGCGGCGATTTCCACAAGAATCTGAAAACGAGAGCTTTCCCGTTTGCTCTGTAGCACACTCGCCATTTAAAAGTCCTCAACATAAGGCTCAATGCGCTGGCCCCTCACAGCTAGGCCCTCTGCTCTCTTGGCCACGCCGCGAATAAATATCTGGCTAAGTCCCAGCTCTCGAGAAAGGTTGGATAGACTATTATTGCCGCCATTGACCATCGTCTGCAGCTTCTCGATCACTGTACGCAGCTCCTCGTCGGACATGAAGGTTAGGCTGATCAGCTCACTGAGATCTTCCATGGTAGCTCCGAAGCTGGCCTGCACGCGAGAGTACGTGGAATGATACTCTTTCTCGGGACTTGCACCTGGTTCTGGCACCCTCCACTTGGTTTCGATGAGGCCGCTCTTTCGCAGTAGTGCCACGCTTCTGTGAACGCTTGCTTCGTCGCCTATAAGCATTGCTAGCTCACGCTCAGTATGCCATTCTCGACTCAATTCGTCAAAGATCTTCTTATGGACATCGGAGCCGAAGGCCTGCAACAATGGGACCAGATCTGATGGATCGTTGATGATCCGCGTTCTCTTTCCCGTCACAAAGAACCTCGCATTAGTATTATCTCTCTAATTTGATAAAGCTTTTGAAGATCTTCAAATCAGCCTTACCGTCTCCAGATTCATGGGCGCCATGGTCGGTATCCTGTACCTCTTGTAAATGGAGCTGGCTAAATCGAGGCAGTTGCCCTCTTCGCCGTGGTTGGTGAGGACCCGGCCCGGCTTGGGATAGATGCGGCGCATGTATTCCATGAGCTGCTGACGATCGGAGTGCCCGGAAAAGCCGTCCACCGTGGTTACCTCTAGGTTAATCTTCACCGTCTGGGTCTTGCCCTCTACGGAAAGGGGCAATTCCTTCCATCCTTTCTGAATGCGCCTTCCTAATGTTCCTTCTGCCTGGTATCCCACAATAACCAGCGTATTCTTCTCATCCGGGCCCAGGCGCTTGAGATACTCAAGAACCGGTCCACCATTGAGCATACCGCTTGTCGCCAGTATCACACAGGGCGGCCCTTCGATTATCTCCGTCCTCTGCTTGGGGCTCTCCACTTTCACAAAACACTGGGCCAGGAAAGGATTGATTCCTTTGTGGAATATGAGATCCCGAAGATCGTTATTGAGATACTCTGGATATGTAGTGTGGATAGCGGTAGCCTCATAGATCATTCCGTCCAGACAGACTGGCACCTCATCCATGACCTTCTTTCGGATGGCCTCTTCAAGGACAACCATGACCTCCTGGCTGCGGCCTACAGAGAAGGCCGGAATGATGACTTTGCCGCCCTTGCTGATGGTTTCCTTGACAACGTTCATCAGAGCTACTTCAGCTTCTTTGCGGGTGGGTTGGATGCTGTTGGTCCCTCCGTAGGTGGCCTCTGTCACAAGCGTTTCCAATCGCGGGAAATTGCATACTGCCGGATCGAAGAGCCTGGTTCTTTCGAACTTTTGGTCTCCGGTAAAAGCTACATTGTAAAGGCCGTCTCCAATGTGAAAGTGCGCAATTGAGGAGCCCAGGATGTGGCCGGCATTGTGCATTGTCAATTTCGTGTCGGGAGCAATGTCGGTTACGTCCCCGTAGTTGAGGGTGATGGTATGCTTGAGAGCCTCACGAACCATTGTAGAGTCGTATGGCGACCTCTTTCCCTCGCGCCCAGCAATCTCAATATAATCCAGCTGCAAAAGCACAGCCAAATCCCTGGTTGGCGGAGTGCAGTAAATAGGCCCCTCGTAGCCGTATTTGTAGAGCATGGGAACAAGGCCGGCATGGTCCAGGTGAGCATGCGTCAAGACCACTGCATCGATCTGATTTAGCGGGTAGACCTCCGGCACATAGAGGTAAGGGGTAGCTGAGTCGTCCGATCCCACGTTTACGCCGCAGTCGATGATGATGCGCGACTCGGGAGTGGAAAGAAGCATGCAGCTTCTGCCTACCTCGCGACAGCCTCCCAGCGTGGTGATTCGAACCCATTGATCCTTGGAAGCTATATCTCGGTGGATCTTCCGGCCCACCGTGCGCAGGATGCTCTTTCGCTCCGTCTGCACACTGCGCAGATAATCCTTAATGTTCGCGATGGTCGTCGACCGTACCGGTGGAGTTCGGACCACTTTGGGTGTCCAGCCGATCAGCTTGGTTATCTCGCGTAGTGTTGCGCCATGGCGACCTATAACCAGGCCCGGCTTTTCCGCCTCGATCTGCACTTCACCGGTCTCGCCGTCAAAGTAATAGTTGGTGAGAACCGCTTCCTTAGGCACAACTTCCTGAATCTTGGTTATGGAAATTTCGGGCTCTGCCAATACTTTCAGGTCTGGGCGTACCACCACGCGCTTGCGAAGCTCCTTGGCCAGGTTGCGTATGATATCGCCATCGTCCGCCAGTTTCTTGGGGTCGTCGGTATAAATGACCAGCTCCGGACCCTCGAATTCCAGCCCCGTGACATTGATGTCCGGAGGCAGCTTGCTCTGCACCTTGCGTTTGAGCTCAAAAAGTACTTCTTCTACAGACAATAGAACACATCCAAAAAAGATTA